>NZ_JBQCLK010000009.1:0-151949 GCF_051966115.1 Paenibacillus sp. SAFN-117 | reverse complement strand
TTAAACATAAAAAATATTTCTTATCCATCGTCCCGATGGATAACCCTACCAGCTTACACAAACTTCTTGACGCTACCCTTTTCCCTTACAATAGGCGTTTTCCGTGAAAAAAGATGCACTTTTGCTTCTTTTGTGAGCAAAGGTCGGCATGCGCGCATAGGGACTGACCTAACATCACGCGAGGGGCCAGTGCTGAAATTGCTAAATCTGCCGCACCCAAATTCACTAGATCCGGAACAAATGATCGTTTATTTATGCTACTCGCCAAGCAGCTCCGAATCCAGCTCCGTATAATACTCATGCAGCGACCGATACACTTTACGGTACTTTTCATATAGGACGTTGTATCTCCTATGCCGCTCCCCATCGCTGTCCAGCCGCTCTCCCTCCCGAACGAGCTCGCGGGAGATCGATTCCAGCGAGTCAAACAGGCCGGCGCCGACACCGGCAATGGCTGCAGCGCCTAAGGCGGAGGCATCGCTTGTTTGCAGCAGGACCATCTCGCGGCCGAGTACGTCAGCGATCATCTGGCGCCAGACCGGATTGCGGCTGCCTCCTCCGCCCAAGTAAATCCGTCGGGGAACTTGGCCCATGGCGGCGAAGGCTTCGACGTTCTCCCGGATGTTGAAGGCGATGCCTTCCATAATGGAATGCAGCAGCAGCGCCTTGTCGCGATGATGCGTCAAGCCGATCCATGCCGCCCTGTCGCGGGGGTCGAAATAAGGCGTCGAGCTTCCGACCAGAAACGGCAGGAACAGAAGCCCCCCGCTGCCGCAAGGGATCTGCTTCATCCGTTCGCTCAGCCGGTCCAACCGCTCATAATCGCCCGCATTCATAGAATCGCGGTCGAACAGCAGCTCATACCCCCACTGTACGCCCAACCCTCCAGTAAACACGCTGCCCATCGCATACATCGCCGCGGCTGCGGCACTCGGATGAAACGTCACTTGCCCGGCCACACCAACATGCGTATCCGGCACACGCATAATGATTTGCGCTGAAGTACTCAGCGTAATCGCCATGATATCGGCTTCCAGGGTTCCCGTGCCGATCTGGGTGCAGGCGATATCCGCCGCTCCCGTGAACACGGGGGTACCTGCAGGCAGGCCGGTCAAGACGCTGACCTCGGACGTTATCGTTCCCGCTGCAGATAGAGAATCGGCGGCCTCAGGAAACAGATCCACACGCAGACCAAGGTCCCGGATGAACGTCTCGTTCCATTCCCGTCTGCGCACATCGAACAGCAGGCTGTTGCCCGCATCAGTCGGATCCGTTCCTAGACGGCCCGTCAAGCGGAAGCGTACGTAATCCTTCGGAAACACAAGCTTATCCGCTTTCCGGTACAAATCGGGCCGCTGATCCCTCACCCACATCAGCTTCGGAGCCGTGAACGCATCAAGGGGGACATTGCCGGTCAAGGCGATCGTTCGATCCCGGTAATGCTTCATTAAATAACGGGTTTGCTGTTCCGATCTCGTATCGGCGATAAGAATGGCAGGCATGACCGGTGAACCGCACTCGTCCAGCAGCGTCAGCGCGCTCATATGACCGGATAACGAAACGGCTTCGATGAACCCATCCTCAGGCAGTGCCGACAAGCATTCCCGAACCGACTTCACCACTGCCGCCCACCAATCTTCCGGCCGCTGCTCCACCCAACCGGTATGCGGCGATTGGATCGGATAGCTTTGGGATGCCAATGCGATCCGCTTCCCGTTCCGGTCCATCGCCAGGCATTTGACGGAAGTCGTGCCGAGATCGATTCCCATAACCGCACTCATTGTCATTCCGGCTTCCCCCATTCTAAAGATGCTTGATCCGCTTTCTGTACTTTTCAATATACTTAAGGTTTTGTTCGAAACCGCCCGGAACGTTCCCGCTTCGGAATACGGGAGGTTCGATGCCCTGCTCTGCAAGCTTACAAACGGCCATCGTCATCATCATATTTAAAATCGTTGCGCCGATCACCGTTGAACCCGGAGACATCCGAATATCCGTTCCCGCTACTTCCATCAATGCGTCCCCGTGCGGCAAATGATTGTCAATGACCAGATCCGCGACTTCGTACAGCTTCCTGCCGGAGGAATGCCGCGGGGCGTCCTCATAATAAGCAGAGGATACGATCGCGATCACATATAACCCCTTCGCTTTGGCTTCCATCGCCATATCGACGGGAACCCCGTTCACACCTGAATTGGATAAAATGATGATCGGTTCGCCCGGCTTGACGTCGTAATTGTTCAATATGTGTGCCGCATATCCTTCCATTCGCTCGACCATGGAGCTTTTGACAGCGCCTTCATGAAGCATGACCGCAGTGTCCAAAATCGGCTGGATTGCCGCAAGCCCTCCTGCCCGGTAAAACACCTCCTCGGCCAGCATATGCGAATGTCCGCACCCGAAAAGGTGAACAAGCCCGTCGCGGGCGATCGTCGCGGCTACTTTGTCTGCAGCCTTGTCGATCGCTGCGCTTTCCTTCTCTATTATTTCATGAATATGGCTAATAACCTTCTCCGCGTACTGCTTCCCTGCCTTTTGCCCAGCCAAATTCCTCAACTCCTCAAACGATATTTATCGGAACGCCCATCGCCCGAAACGTGTCGCGCGCCAGTCGAATATGTTCAGATCCGCGTTTTAATGCAGGCTGTCCATGACCCGGAAGCAGCATGTCGACTGTATATTGCCCAAGTAATTCCATGCTGTCAGCCAGTTGTTGGAGATGAAAATCGCGAGTATGAATCATCGAAATCCTTCCGTTATAAAAAACCGTATCACCTGAAAACAAAACCGCTCTGCCGTTCGGCATCGTTACATGAAACGAAGTATCGAACCGCGAATGTCCGGGAGTATGAAGAACTTGAACCCGGCAGTTCCCTATTCGGAAATTCTCCTTATCTTCGAATAGCCGGTCCACTGGGCAGCCCGAAAATAGATAATCTGGCGGGTAGAAGCCGTTGCGACGGGCTGTCGGCAAATCAATAGCTTCCTCATCGCCAAGCATAAGCGGTTCGGACGCTTGCTTCAGTACGCCCACTTTAGCTCCGGATATACGCCGCCATTCCGCTGCACCGCCCGCATGATCCGCATGCAGATGGGTCAGCCAAATCTCGGCCAGGTCCCCGGCTCGTAACCCCTCGTCCTCCAGATGCTCTCGAATCTCATTATGCGACAATCCGGTTCCGGAATCGATCATGACAAGTCCATCACCCGAATCGAACACATATACGTTGCAATCGCTCGGATGCGTCCAGTCGAAACCAAGCCGGCCGCTCCCGATTAAATAGAGACGTTCGTCAATCTTCATTCGGCCTTCACCTGCACGATCATCTCCAGCTCGACCGGAGCGCCGAACGGCAGTTCGCTTGTGCCGAGAGCGGCGCGAGCATGTTTGCCCGCTTCGCCGAACACTTCGTGCAGCAGCTCCGAAGCCCCGTTGACAACAAGCGGCTGCTCGCCGAAACCGTCTGCGGAACGAACGTATCCCATCATCCGCACAATTCGCTCTACCCGATTCAAGTCACCGAGCACCGCCTGCATCTCGCCGATACAGTTCAGCGCAGCGAGCCTGGCTGCCCGTTGGCCTGTTTCAACGTCCAGATCGTCGCCGAGCCGGCCTGTGTACTGCATGACGCCGTTCACTTCCGGCGTTTGTCCGGATATAAACAGCAGATTCCCCGTAAGTACCCCGGGCACGAACAGGAACCGGGGCGGTACTTCTGGAATCGTCAAACCCAACTCTCTGATTCGCTCATAGATATCTATTCTATCATTCATAGGATTTAACCTCCCACCCGAACCGGTTCCCCGGTTTTTCCCGACGTGACAATCGCCGCGGCGATCTCCAGGGCATGAACGGAATCGGCCAGCGGAACAATGTCCGACGGCCGATGGAGCCTGACGCATTCCACGAAATGAGTCAGCTCTGCGCGAATCGCGCCGCCGACCTGTTCGTGCTCTGTCGGCCACAACGTGTAATCCGGTGTATAGCAGCGTTCATCGGTCCAGATCGAAAGCCCGGATTGCAGCGTTGAAAATTTCGCCATACTGCGCTGTCCGACAAGCTCGATCTCCGCATCGATGGTACCGTCAAGCTCCAGCGTGTCCGTCATATTATGCGGTCCGTTCCCCGGAATAGTCCATGACGATTCCAAGGAAGCATGCAGCCCGTTTTCAAAGGTTAACAGCGCGGAGAAATGGTCCGGATACGGATATCCGCTTATATTTCGTTCGACGGTATATACGCTTGTACACCGTGCGCCCGCATACCACAGGAATAAATCCAGGTCGTGAATGCCCGATTCGTAAACCGGATGCACTCTTTTGCCAAAATGCTCAAACCAGCTGCGGCTGAACTGGCGTTTCGCCCGCATATGAACGAGTTCTCCCAGCTGCCCCCTATTTTGCGACCGTTTCATTAAAATATAGGGCAGAGCAAAACGGCTTATATTCCCTACCATGACAAGCTTGCCGGTACTGGCCTGCAGCTCCTCGATCTTCCGCCCCTCCTCGCTGGTCAGTGCAAGCGGCTTTTCAACGAAGACGTGCTTGCCATGCTGGAGCGCCAGAATGACGAGCCTGCCGTGGGTCGCTTCATCGGTGACAATATCGACTACGTCGAGCCCGTCATCCCTGATTAAATCCTCAGGACTTGCATAATCTCGGGAAGTCGGGTATTCCCCCGCGATCCGTTTCGTCAATTCCCGGTCCAAATCGCATACCGCAGCAATCTCCGCGCCGTCGATTTGGCTGAATACCTTCAGGTGCAGCCTGCCGAATCTCCCTAACCCAATGACACCGATCTTGACTGACTGTTTGATCGACCGCATATCTACCATTCCTTTCATCTTATTTCACGGCTCCGGTCGTTAGTCCGCGCACGAAAAACTTGCCAACGAAAGCGAAGAACACGACGACGGGCAGCAGTGTCAGCACCGCACCGGCGGTCGTCCAGCCCCAGCGCACCGTGTATTGGCCCATGATCGCTTTGAGCCCTACGGGCAGCGTACGCAGCTGATCGCTGGAGATGAGAACCGATGCATAAGCGAACTCCGTCCACGATGTAATGAATGCATAAATCATAATGGTTGCGATGCCCGGCATAATGAGCGGCAGAATAATTTGCATCAGCGTCCGCATGCGTCCGGCCCCATCGATGGAAGCCGCCTCGTCCAGTCCCACTGGAATTGCGTCGAAAAATCCCCGCATAAGCCAAACAGCAAACGGTGCCGAGAACGTCACGTTCATAACGATCAATCCCCAGAGTGAATCGACGAGACCGATATTGCTCATCAATTGGTAAACCGGAACGAGCAGCAAAATGCCCGGAAAAATATACGATGCGAGAATAAGCCGGTATACGAACAATCTTCCCGGAAATTTCATCCGATAAATGGCGAAACCGGCCGGTATGACAATCAGTACGGTACATACGAGCGTACCTAGCGAGACGAGAATGCTGTTCCACAAATTTTGCAAATACGAGGTCATTTCGAGCAGCTGCCGGTAATGCTCCAGCGTAAATGCTTTAGGAAACAGATCCGGACTCAAAATTTGATCCGCCGGTTTGAAGGAGGAGACGATAACCCAGTAAAAAGGGAAGACGACGATCAACGCGAGAATTAAACTGAACAGCCATTTCAATACTTTCATGCTATCACCCTCCTACTCTTCCTTCGGCGAAGCGAATTTAATGAACACGGTTGCAAAGACAAGCAAAAGCAGCGAGGTTATTACAGAGGCGGCGGATGCTTTACCCAGTTGGAACGACTGGAACGCCATTTGGTAAATATATACGGGCACTGTCGTCGTAGCTCCGGCCGGCCCTCCAGAGGTTAAAATATGAATCAAATCAAAAATATTAAAGCTCCACAATGTTCCTACGAGACCTAATGCGAATAGAATCGGATTGAGCTGCGGAAATGTAATTTTCCAAAATTGCTGCCATTTGTTCGCCCCATCGATCGAGGACGCCTCGTACATGTCCTGCGAAATAATGGTCAGCCCCGCTAGCACGATCACCGTCATGAATGGGAACCAGTGCCACGTATTGATGAAGATCAGGATGGGCAACGACCAGAACGGATGGCCTAGCAGATTGATCGGCTTGTCGATCCAGCCGAAGGACATCAGAACGTCGTTGAGAATGCCATAGCTCCCATTAAATATCCATTGCCAAAAAATACAGACGACAATTGTCGGAATAACCCACGGAATGATAACCCATGTGCGCAGCCATTGCCGGATTTTGCCGGGACGGTTCAGCAGCAGGGCGATCGAGAACGCCAGGACAGTCTGCAGCAGTCCGTTGCCGAGCACCCATATCAGGCTCTTGCCCCATTTGCTCCAATATTCTGAAGAAAAAATGAGTGTTGTATAATTGTCCAGCCCCACGAAACTGCCGCTCGTTCCGATGAACCCCGTGTTATAAAAGCTTTCCCTGACGACTTGAAACAAAGGAACGAAAATCGTTACAATGATCCAGGCCGTTATCGGGAGCACAAGCAAATAGGGAAGCACAGGAATATTCTTTCTGGACCTAGCTGTCTTGGAATTCATGCTCTCACCTCGGAACGTGTGATGAATTTCCGCAAGGGAACTCGCGCTCCCTCACGGAAAAGACTTGCAATTTCATGCTGATTGTCAGAAGATATTATTATCTGTTCCATTGCCGTGTGAACAGAAACCTTTGGAGTGGAAATCGCGCAGATTGCTGTCGTTTCCACTTTTTTTGTTTTTCTCTCTATCTCTTGTATTAAAATTCATATCCGCCATTACTTCACCGCATCTTCCATTAGCCGCTGCCCAATCTTCACGGCTTCCTCCGGCGACTTGCCGCTCGTCATGATCATTTCCAGCGTTTGCGCAATGAAATTCGGTCCGGCGATTTTTCCAATCTTGCTTGCCACTCCGTCGGTGAAACCGAACAGATAGCCTTTCTGGGAAGCGTCGAGCAGCACCTGCACCTGGTCCTTGTACTTGCTGATTACAGGATCATTCCAGAAGCTTTCTGCCTTCGCACCATCTTCGGTTACCGGCAGGAACAAGCCTGGCTCCGCGTTAATGAACTTCCCGTACGTCTCCGGTTCGTACAAATAATCGAAAAACTCGGCAATCGCCTCTTTCTTCTTGGCGTCTTTCGTCAGCACCATAATGCCGTTGGAATAGTAGATGCTGCCTGGTTCGCCTCCATCCGCTACCGGAATCGGCGCCACCCCAAGATCGGAAGCCGGGCGTCCGGACTCGGATTCGAACGTGGCCAAATACTGTCCTTTCTCAATAGCCATCGCCGATTGGCCGGTGTTTAACTGCGCCTGCGGTTCGCCCCATTGGTACGTATTGCTGTCCGGCGGCGAGAAGGCGAGCAGCTCCTTGTACATTTCGTACGCCTTCACCGTATTCGGGTTATCGAACGTCACTTTGTTATTTCCGTCTATGACCGACTTGGCCCCTGCCGTAACCAAGAAGCTGTACAGCACCTGGTCGGTCGCCATCGATTTGGAGGCCGGCAGCGCAATTCCATACTTCCCGTCTTTGGTTAGCGTTTTTGCCGCTGCAAGCAGCTCGTCCCATGTTTTCGGCGCCTGAAGCCCTTCTGCATCCAGCATATCCTTGCGATACCACAGCACCTGGATCATTCCGAATACCGGCACGGCCCAAGTTTTGTCTTCATATTGATACGGGGCAAGCGACGCTGTAAGAAACTTGTGCTTCTCATCGAGCTTCTGCACGATATCGTCTACAGGCTGCACAACGTCTAATTCTTTCAGCAGCGTCGTATAATCGGGAATCGTAAACAAAAGGTCAGGCCCGTTGCCCGCTTTAATCGATGCAGGGAATTTCGAATAGGCATCCCCCCAGCTTTGAACCTGGGCTTTCACTTTGATGTTCGGATGCGACTGGTTAAACTCCTCGACCACTTCTGCAAACCGTTTGACCCGATTCGGCGGCTCTTCCATATGCCATAGTGTAAGCTCGGTGACCGCCTCGCCATTGCTGTTTGGACTCCCGGCAGGCTGACCCGAATTGCCGCCGGATGAGGAACATCCCGCCAATAGAGCAGACACTGCCATGGCGCCGGCCAAGGTGGATGCTAAAACTTTTTTCATTGCATACCCCTCTTTTCCATAAAGTAACTGCTTGTTTCCTAACATGTAAGGACACAAATCCTACTCCGTTTCTTTCGTACCATGTCCGGTTAATACGAGAACGACGGAATCCGACTCGCGGATAACCCTTTGCTTCAACAAAATTTTGAGAGCAGTTAGCGTTGATGCGGAGGCATTCTCCACGTAAAGCCCTTCCTGTCTCGTCAGCCATTCCTGATCTCCCAGTACAGCCTCATCCGGAGCAGCAACGACTTGTCCACCCGATTCACGGATGATCTTCAGCGTCCGGCTTCCATCAGCAGGATAGCTGCTGAGCGGATCGGCAATTGCGGATAACACCGTCTCGGGCGCTTCCCAAGGCTCTACTTCCGTCTTGTCTTGAGCGAACGCTCTGGCAATCGGAGCGCAGCCTGCCGCCTGTACCCCCACTAACCGGGGCATGGTGTTAATCCGTCCGGCTAAACGCAGTTCGAGAAACCCCCGGTATACGGAGACGAGAAGCGGTCCTGCCCCAATGGGAATGATCACCCAATCCGGAACCTCTTTCATTTGCTCAACCAGTTCATAAGCCAGCGTTTTATGGCCTTCCACTGCAAACGGATTCAGGAACGTCGACGTCAGGTTAAACCAACGCTTCCGCTCGGCAACTTCCTTTGCCATCAGGTAAGCATCGCTGAAGGTGCCGTCCACCTGATGCAGTGAAGCTCCATAGCGTTTCATTGCATACAGCTTGGCCCGTGGCGTCGATTTCGGAACAAACAACGTGCAGGGCAATCCTGCTTTGGCCGCATATGCTGCGGCGGATACGCCGGTATTGCCGGTGGAAGCGGTCACAACGGCCTCCGCACCGAGCTGGCCGGCCACCGTTAAAGCGACCGATAAGGCACGATCTTTAAAAGAAAGTGTCGGATTCACCGTTTCGTTCTTTAAGAAAACGTTTGCAAGCGATAGTGCCGATTCCAGCCTATTCGCCCGCAAAAGCGGTGTGCTGCCTTCTCCGAGCGTTACGGGCGCGACATTCGGCCCTACGGGAAGCAGAGGTTTGAATCGCCATATCCCGCTGGCCATTCCGGCATTCTCAAATGAAAACTTGCGAAAAATACGGTTATAATCATATTCCGCCATCAGGCTGTTCCCGCAAGCTTCACATTGATACCGGATCGTTGATTCATGCCATTCTCCGCAACTGCTGCATCTTAATCCGAGCAATAACATATCTTCCTCCTTTCCCGAGTCTCTACTATATTGTGTTACGGCCTTTACACGTATAAATGCCGGGTACACCATCAAATATGCACTGCTAACAAGGCGAAGCCTCTTCCTTCCGGACGCAGAGCCGATAAACCGCCGCTGCATACATCATGTAGGCAGCCCATAATTGCGATCTTGACACATACTCGTTCGAGGAATGCGCTTGTGCGATGAAGCCCGGACCGCAAACGACCGTTCCCATCCCGCCTATATGCTCAAACATTGCCGCCTCGGTCCAAAATTGCAGGCCGACCGGCTCCGGAGCCGCCGTCTGGAAATGCTCGGCATACGCTTGCGATAACAATGAAATGAGCGGATTGGCGAAAGAGGTTTCGAATGGTCCATGCGGAACGCCGTGGAAATTGTCCGACACCCGTATATTCCCTCGCATGTTTTTCGACTCCGCGGACAGCCCGTCAAGAAGCTCCTGGAGCTCACCAATCACGCTCTCTTCGGATTCGCCGGGGATCATCCGTCTTTCGAATCGGATCCGGCAGTTATTCGGTACAATGACCGGGCGCGTTCCACCCTCGATCATACCGATATTGACCGTCGGAGCTCCAAGCAGCGGATGCAGCTTTTGCTTTAATGAAGGGATGTACGTTTCTTGAATCGCCTGAATCCAATCGCTCGCGTGGTAAATCGCATTAATGCCTTCATCCGGCACACTTCCGTGAACGGAAACCCCAGCGAATTCGGCCTCTCCCCACAGCACGCCCTTATGCGCTATGCCGACCTGCATGCCCGTCGGTTCGCCTACGATGGCATAATCGCATCGAAATCCGGAACGGAGCAGCTCATAGGCTCCGGGACTGTAGGTCTCCTCACCTGCCGTAGCGACAAAGCACACATCCCCGGCCAGCGAAACGCCGCTTCGTTGTACCGCCAGCAAAACCGCGAGCATGGAAGCAAGCGCCCCCTTCATATCCGTGGAACCGCGTCCGTAAATCCGGCCGTCAGCCACCCTCGGCCGAAACGCATCCTCCATATCGTAAGGTGGCACGGTATCCAGATGCCCATTCAGCATCAGGCTCGGACCGGAGCCGTCGCCTCTTACACGGGCGATAACGTTAAACCTGCCTGCGGGCGCTTCCATAACGAATGCTTCGATCCCGGCCTTATGGCACCAAGCCGCAATCCATTCTGCCAAAGGGCGTTCAAGCGCCGGTGCTTCCTCATGGCTCTCCAGTTGAATCAGGTTGAACAGCAGCTCCTCCAGCTCAGCCTGGCTTACGTATTTTGACAACGCTCTCAATTTGCTTTGCCCCATCCATATTCTTCGAGGAATTCCTTGGCTTCTGCGGCCACCCGGTCGAAATCCGCCAGCCCGATTCCGGAAGGCTCCCCTACACCGAATAATCCGCCGGCTTGCCAAGCTTCCCACTCCACCGCGTTGAAGTGTTTATAACCAACCGACTTGAGCGCATCAGCCATCTCTTGAAAATCGACGAAACCGCCTCCAAACCAGACGTGCTGAGATTGCATAATGTTCGGAAATCCAACTTCATCCTTCACATGCACATTGCGGATGCGGTCGCCAAGCTGCTCGATCGCTTTCTTAATCGGCATCCGCGGTTTCACCGTCGTATAGAACGTTCCAACGTCTACGCAGGTGTATACGTTCGGACGATCCACCAGCTCAATTAGTTTAATCATCGTCTCCACTGTATTGGCGATTGTGCCCTGCAGCAGCTCAATGCTGACGTCGACGCCTTTGCCTTTGGCATAGTCCGCCGTTTCTTGAATAGCTGTAACTGCCTGATGCCAAGCTTCTTGTCGTGTCATCAAATTGTAGAGCGGCGGATCGTAGTATCCGTCTCCAAGCAGGGTAACCACCGATTCCGCCCCCATGTCTGCGGCAGCGTCAATAGCCTTCTTGAATTTGGCGATCCCGTTCTCCCGATCGAAATATCGCGGGGAGACAAACGTCGTATGCGCCCCGATAGAAGCAAAGGCAATGCCCGTTTCATCCATCGCTTTGCGAACATTCTTCACCGTTTCGGTGTATTCATGCGGACGAAGCTCCATAATTTTCGGGAAAATGACGTCAAACCCTTCGTACCCGTACGACGCGGTCTGGCGAACGCACCATTCCAGGGGCTTGTCTCCCCAAGAGTTCCATGCGGGTCCACAAATTTCCAGCCGGCCCCAAGGCATGTTCGGCCAAATTTCGAACGATAATTTCAGATGTTCTGCCATAAAAAATACCTCCTGTTTGTAAATTATCGCTACTATGTCAATTCGTAACGATCAGCTCGATAGATACAGCGCGCGAATTCGATAGGTTCGCCGTTTTCCAAATACGTGACCCTCTCCATCAGCAGCGCCGCATCGGTTGGATCAATGTCCAAATGTGCGGCTTCCTCCGGTGTACACGTAGCGATTTCAATCGTTTGTGACACGCGCGTCAGCCGGAAGCCGCATACCTCTTCGAGAATTTTATAAATCGACCGATTTTCGAAATTCTCGTTAAGTAGCGGGGATGCCTTGTCATAGATCAAATGCACCTGCTCCAGAGCGATCGGCTCGTTATCAGCCGTCCGGATGCGGATAATCTCGATGATCTGCTCCTCTTTTGACAGGCCAAGCTGTTCCCTCGTCTTCTGCGGTGCGGGGATAACGTTCATCGCCAGCAAGCGTGAGCCCGGCTTGAGATTCAGAATATCGGTCGAGAAGCTCGTCAATTTGGCCAAGCTTCTTCCGGATGGCGGCTGGGTAACGAATGTTCCGACTCCGCGCTGCTTGCGCAGGAAACCTTCGTGCACCAGCTCGTTAATGGATTGCCTGACGGTCATCCGGTTAATCTGGAACTGCTCGGTCAGTTCCCGCTCGGAAGGAATCAATTGTTCCGGCTTCCACCCCCCGCTTTTGATTTGATCTTTAATATATTCTTTCAGTTGGTAGTAGATGGGTACGATGCTGTTCTTATCGATAATACCCTCGGTTTGCGGACTTTTCTCCACATGTATCGCTCCCTTAACATCATAAGTATCAGATTTTTCCACATGGCTATATATATAAACATATACTTGTCTATACCAGTTGTTGAATAGAATTATAAACAATAGTTGAAAGCGATGTCAATAGCTTATTTGTTTACTTATTTAAGCCGACAATGATATCGTACCGAATCAATGTATCATACTTCTCATTGGAGCATTTGCGAAAGCGGTTAACCAAATGAGTGATCGCCATCTTCTTTTGTTCAGGTCCAGCTAACCCCCAGAAACTCAAAAACCGAACTTATCCTTTGACAAGGAGTTCGGTTAGTACGTATTCAATTCCGTAAGCGCAAGGGTTGAATCTGCCATAACCTTTAGTTCGTATTGGCCAGGAATTAAAACTGCACTTCATTTGAGTTAACAATGGCAGCAAATTGAGCAAGAATGCTATTATGATGGTTAATGATTTGTTCTGCTGTTAATCCATCGGAATCATAGGTGCTGTGGCAATCTTTTACCAGTTCTACTTTGTAGCCGCGCGAATAACCGCTTTTCACAGTTGTATCCACGCAATACTCGGTTTGAACCCCACACATAACTAAAGTATCAATTCCATGATCCTGTAGCCGGGTATAGAGATCAGATTCCAGAAAGGAGTCCGCAAAATGCTTAATAATGATCTGATCATGTTCAACAGGTGCGATCTGCTCATGTACTTGCCATAGCGGTTGATTCTCGGCTCTTAGAGAGCCCTTCGGTTCAGTAAACATGATATAAAAAACGGGCACGCTTCTCTTTCGAGCCTTTTCAATCAAGCGTTTCGTATTTTCTAGCAGTTTTTCTTCTTGACAAATAGGTTTTCCGCCGTAATCTTTCCACACAAAAGGCATAACCTGCATGTCAATAATAAGTATTGCCTTCCTCACTTCAGATCCCCCTCCTTGTTCTCTGTTTCATCATGTCCGTTTTCCACAATCCATGTCGGTTGCAATACGCATATAACGTTCCGCCGTGCATTTTGGGAAAACGTAATTCTGCATTTTGTTCCGGGTACAATCTCATGAACAGCAACCTGTCATATGAGATATAAGCAACAAAGGATATATAATGATCCCTGCTCATCTCATGCTGAATGGTAACGAAGTAATCATCCTCAATCTCATGAACGGTTATTTCGTGCTCATCGTTCTCCGGCTTTGCAAGCAATGGCTCCAATATCCTGCCGCAGCATGAAATGCTTGCTGCCCCCGTACTGGTCATGACATTATCACAGCTTTGGCATGCGTAAAATTTAATGTGCCTCATGTTCCCTTTATCCTGTTCATTGGGATTTAAGTCCCCCAATAAAATCTTCTCAACATTAACTCCTAATATTTTGGAAAGCTCACCAAGCAAAGACACATCGGGACATCCTAAACCACGTTCCCATTTTGAAATCGTCTTATCACTAATATTCATTAGCTGGGCTAAATCCTTCTGTGTCAGGCTTTTCTCTTTACGAAGCTTCAAAATGAGCCTCCCCACCTTACTGCAATCCATATTGTCCACCCCCCTTAATTTCAGAATATCGGTTACAGATGTCTTTCTCAATAAACGCCTCGTAGAGTTCTACTAAATAAGCCCGTTAAAAATATAATTTTTCCACTCGCATTCGCTCTTCTCTTCCATCGTTGCCCATTGGACCATTGGAGCAGGCAAGGGAAAGCCATACGTCGTATCCGGGTCGGCAAGGACGTCGCAAAGACGAGCAGAAGTGCATTAAAATCCTGCCTTTTTCCAAAAAGAAAGCGAAAGACGCTCAAATGTGCAGGTCTTTTTCACAAAATGGGCCCATTTCGCAAAAATCGCTCCAAAGACCTGTATTATTGCTCTAGAATTAGGCATGTCGCCGTTTTTCGGAAAAAGACCTGCATTATCGCTTTAGAATAAGGCATCGCGCGGCTTTTTCCCAAAAAGACCTGCAGTTTTGATTGTCTTTTGCACAATCCGGCGGTGAGTTTTAAAGAGAAACTCTCCTATTTAATGGTCGGACTCGGTATGCTTACTGTCGGAACCGCATTCAAGCGGGCCCTCTATTGGTTACGGCTTCTACTTTCCCCGGTGAAATCGGTTATCACATAGAACGACTGATGTTTCGACCTGCCTCTCCGGCACATTCCAATATTTATGAAGCAGGCTTCTTTTTTCATCCCTATTAACCAGAGTAAAGCCGTTCTTGACATAGAAGGAAATCGCCCAAGCTGCGGATTCCCATGTCCCTATCAGAATTGGTTTATCTGTAAGCTGTCTAATATGATTTAACAGCTTGGTTCCGATCCCTGCCTGACGACTGATCGTTTGTACATAGACATGGCGAATCAGGGCCACCTCGTTTTTATCTTGAATTCCCATGATACCGCAGAGCTGCCCGCCGTCTTCAAATCCCCAGAAGATGACACCGTCCTCCATCTCTTGGGCGAGTTCATGTCTGCTCATGTACGGCTCCTTATAACGATCCTCCGGAATTACACCCCGGTATGCTTGGGCCGAATCGTTTATTATTTGGTATATACGCTCTTCATCCGTTTTTTCACATAATCGGATCATCTTTTGCCGGTCTCCTTTTTAGTATCGAATCTCGTGCCTTGCCTCATGAACATTAACCATATCCGCAATAGCGCCATAAATGTTCGGAGCATGCTCGGCCAACCGATGACACAAGTACAAAAACCAATCGGTTCCATAAGGCAGATATACTCTGGCCGGATACCCTTTATCTTTGAATGGCTTCAACCATTCTGCCTTAACCCCGTACAGCATTTCGGTCTCCACGAAGGGCAAATCCAAATAGCCTCTGGCCATCGCGCTGTGCAAAACGGCCTCGTCATGGGTTGCAATGGAAACGGGATGCTTGTCTTTGACGCATAGATCAACCATCTCCAAAAATCGTTCGTTGAGCTCACTTCCACGGCCCGCGGCGATCTCGGGCTGTTCCCGGTAGGCCCCTTTCACGATTCTTATTTTTCCCGGGAAGCGCAGCAGTTCTTTTAAATCGTCCAGCGAGCGCTGCAAATAGGCTTGAACCGTGATTCCCACATTCGGGTGATTCTTCGCAGCTTCTTTATATATTTGAATAATATCCGATGTCTTGGAGGATTCCTCCATGCTAACCATGATGCTAATTCCGTGCTCCCTACCTTCTTTCGCCAAAATATTTATATTGTCCGCCGCTAAACCCCGGTCCACCGTTAAACCAATGTGCGACAAGTCGAGACAAACGGCAGCTTCCAGCGATTCGCGGGCGATTTCTTTGATCAATGCGGCGAATTCCTCTCTCGCCTTCACACAATCTTCGGCAGATGGCGTATTTTCACCTATGTACTCAATCGATACCCGATATCCTCTGGATGCCAGTAATTTGGATTGTTGAATCCCTTCTTCCCTTGTCTCCCCTGCAATGAACCGTTTTGCCGCCTGCAGGAGCACCGGGTACATGACTTCCGATTGGCTGAGATAGGCTTTTAATTGCTGGTTCCGCGCGATGCTTTTCAGAGCGTCCGCGGCCCGCTTTTCCATTTCCATCATCAAATGATCCTCCCTACTTCCTTTTTCAAAAAAGTTTAACATGATAAACTGGTTCTAATAAGAACCACATTTTTAAGATATTAGGGGTACCACTTCGTGAGGGAGATGAGAAAATGGTTTGGGTTGCAGTAGACCGCAGGTTAAATACGCCATTGACCAAGCAAATCTTTCATCAGCTTCAATCCAAAATATTGAACGGAGACCTTAAGGCCGGTCAGGCGCTGCCTTCAACCCGCCAGCTGGCGGCCGATTTGCAAGTGTCGAGAAATGTAGTTTTGGAAGTTTACGAGCAATTGATGGCGGAAGGCTACCTGGAAGCCAGGCAGGGCTCGGGGACTTTTGTCGCCGAAGGGGCGCTGCTGAAGCACCCCCTAACATTCGAGTCTTTGCCGGATTCGATCAAACATACGGGGACCAAGATGACAGAGGATATCGTTAATTTTCGGTCGGGCATTCCGGCTTTGGAGCTTTTCCCCCGGAAACATTGGGCGCGGCTTGCGCAGCAGGTATTATCCGATACGCCGGGCCGGAGCTTTGGATACGGTTCTCCCGAAGGCAGGTATGAGCTTAGAAGCGCTATTGCCAAATATTTATACAGAACTCGGGGAGTGCGCTGCCACCCGGACCAATTGGTCATTACTTCCGGAGCCACCCAGGCGATTACCCTTGTCGCTAAATTACTTGTAAACCCGGGTGATCACATCATGATCGAGGACCCGATCACGAACGATATCCAAACCATCTTCACGTCCTGCGGTGCCCGCCTGATCCCTCTTCCCGTCGATCATTCCGGAATTGCAGCAGATCGGTTAGTAACCGGCGCATATCACGGATCCGTGTATGTCACCCCTTCGCACCAGTATCCGCTTGGTTCCATTTTGCCTATTCAACGAAGGGTGCAGTTGATTGAATATGCCCGAAATACCGGCAGCTATATTGTTGAGGACGATTACGACAGCGAATTCCGGTACGAGGGCCCTCCTATCCATTCGCTGCAGTCGCTGGACCCAAGCGTCGTTATTTACATCGGAACCTTCAGCAAAATTCTCTCCCCCGCTCTAAGAATAGGTTATTTGATTCTGCCCTATCCGCTCGTTGAACGGTGCAGGATGCTCAAATGGTTCAGTGATCTGCATACTCCTTCTTTGGAACAGCTCATCCTTGCGCGCTTCATCGAAGAGGGATTTCTGGAGCGGCACATCCGGCAAATGAAGAAGGTTTATAAACAGCGAAGGAATTTCCTCAGGAAAGTATTAGGGCAATGTTTTGGAGACAGCGTCCAGGTAACTGGTGACTCTACAGGACTTCACTTGATTGCCGAGTTTACGGGTATACGATTTACAAATGAAGTTCTGGAGCAAATGTTGGGCGCCGGCGTTTCCGTACATGGTGTCGAAATGCACGCCATACAGAAAGGCAGGCACGAAAACCGAATTATTCTGGGCTATGGAAACCTGGAAGAACAACAAATTGAAAAAGGAATATCGAGAATCAAGCATGTCCTTGACAATATTAGGAAATGAAATCACCTTCAACGATTGCGCTCAAAGGCGGCCGACTTATCGTCAGCCGCCTGAGTAATTTCTGCAGATATACGACAGGCTTGAATTACATTTCCTAAGGACATGGTTCAATTTCCTCGACTGATTCTGTTCCCCCTTTGTTATGGATATGCGTCCTTCCAAAATTGTTCGAGGCCGAAAAAAATATCAAAAAAATTAAGCCAAATTGTCAACCGGATTGTCTAATAGGTATAAAACATAAAAAGGAAAGGTTGAACTCCAATCAATCAGTTAGTAAAAAAAGCTCAAAATGGTGACCACAAAGCCTATATCGAACTTTTTCAAACCTACGAACAAGACATTTATCGCATGGCCTATCTATATGTCAAAAACAAGAATGATGCGATGGATGTGGTTCAAGAGGTGGCCTATCGTTCTTTTAAAAGCTTGGGCACACTGGTAAATCCGCAGTTTTTTAAGACATGGTTGATCAAAATTACAATAACTTGTGCCCTGAATGTGCTGAAACAAAAAAGGAAGGTGGTTCACTTTAAAACGGAATATGAAGAGTTTATTGGTTCAAATGAGGAGGACCTTCCTCTCTCGCTATCGCTCCAACAACTGTTAGATACGCTGAATGAGGAAGAAAAAAGTGTTATCCTGTTAAGATTTTATAATGACTATACTTTTAAGGAAATATCGGAAGTATTACATATTCCTTTAGGAACTGCAAAATCGATTTTTTATCGGGCTCTACAAAAGCTCCGTGAACAAACGAAGGAGGCGGAGATTTATGAGTAATCAAATAAAACAATTATTGGACCAGATTGAACTCCCCGATGAGCTGCATGAGCGGAGCATACTTGGTGTGATGAAAGCAAAGGAGGAAATTGAGATTGAGAACGCAAAACCAATTAAACGAATGAAGAAAAGCTTTATCGCCGCTGCTGCTTGCTTGATTTTGGGGGGAACATTGCTAATGACCGAGGGAGGTTCGCGCATAGTAACCGCTGCACAAAACGCAGTAGAAACTCTAATCAGTCAGATCTTCGGCTCGAAAGAAAAGTTAAAAATAGTAGACCCTCAACTTACCGAGGTGGATATACAGAATATTGAAGAAGACTTGCAGACTGCCAAGCTAGCGTTATCCGACAGCGAATTTGCTCAATATAAAGAACTGCTCGCCAAGCTCGAGCATTATGCCGAACAAATGGCAGTTGCGGCAGATGGAGCTAAGGAAAGAAACCCTGAGGTTTTATCGGAGGAAGAACAGAAGGAATACCAGGCGGCGATTGCAGAAATTGAACGCTTCAACAACCAGATTGTTGAGAGAACGAAGATGACTATGGAGGAAGCCAGTCAACTGGCGGGCTATCCCATCCGTCGACCCGCCTATGTTCCGGACGGCCATCAATTAATATTGGAAGAGATAAACCCCAAGGAGATGTTTAGAGCGACCCGCCCTTTTGTTGCATTGGATTATAGAAATATGGAATATAGAAATGGCGAATTTGGTTTCAGAACTGTGCAGCAGCCGATAAACGACAACGAATTTGCCAAGTGGGCATTTGATCATATGGAATCCTATACCGTGGATGGTTATCAGCTTGAATTTGCTTGGTATAAAGATTCTAACGTTCAAGGGATGAGGATCCGAGTTCCGGAAAGCGACAGCAGTAAATCATACGAAATTGTTATGATTGCAGACCTATTGCCCAAAGAGCAAATGGAACAAATATTATTGTCCATGGTGAAGGACGATTAAATTCACAAGGCGGCCGACTGATCGTCAGCCGCCTGAAAGTGTTTCCGCCGATAAAACCGTTTACCGCTTCTCTTCTTTCATCACGCGCTTTCCCCATTCATTTTCTTTTTAAAAGCAAAAACGGCAATAACTATGACAACAACCATATATCCAACAACCCACCACATATGCGGTAAAATTGAAGCATAATCCCCGGATAGAGCAGCTCTGCTCGCGTCTACTGCATGAGCAAATGGAAGCGCATAGGCAATCTCTTTAAACCAGCCCCCTACCAGATTCAAGTCGAACCACGTACCGCTTAACCAAGCGCTAAGATTAGTCAGCAGCGCTCCGCAAATACCGCCCACCTGCTTGTCGTTAAATATGCTGCCTGTTAACAGTCCTATTCCTATAAATAATAAGGAGATTGGCAGAAGCACAATAATAGAAAGTAAAACATTGGCATTGATCGGCAATCCCAAGAAAAGTGCTGTGGTAAAGCTAATCATAATTTGAACAATGGCCATAGGGACTAGCGGCACTATATATCCTACAATGTAATCAGAGGCAGATAGAGGTGCCGTGAACAATCGCATCAAAAATGAGGTGCTTCTATCTTTAGCTATAAGCATTCCGGAGAATAGCGAGATGAAAGAAAGACCGAAAACGGCTATACCGGGAATAAGCTTATCAATGACAAATAACTCGGTTGGAACATTCGCTTGAATAGCAGTTAACAATAATAATATAACTAACGGGAAACCTATACCAAATGCCAAATTTAATGGATCTCTAATAATTTCTTTGTGGTTACGGGCAGCAAAGGCCAGTGATTTCATCTCTCTACCTCCTCTTTAGTAGCTAACGAAACAAAGGCTTCCTCCAGCGACTCGGTGTTCGTCTTTGCCATCAATTCAGCTACCGTTCCAACGGCCTTCAATCTTCCTTTCGCCATAATTCCTATTCGATCCGAAAGTACTTCTGCTTCGTCCATATAATGGGTCGTGAGAATAATGGTAATACTTCCCTTTAGTTTCTTAACTGCAGTCCATAGTTCCCTTCTTGCGATGACATCCAAGCCTAGTGTAGGTTCATCCAGGAATAAGATTTGGGGATTCGTAATAAGTGCCATGGCAATACTAAGCCGTCTTTGCATTCCCCCGGATAAAGTTTTTGCTTTATTGTTGGATACTTCCGTAAGGCTAAAAGTGCGAAGCATCTCTTCCACTCTTATTTCAACCGTTTTCTTGTCGAACCCGTATATTTGGGCAATTAATTCAAGATTCTCCCGGACGGTTAAATTAGGGGCTACAGCCGTTTCCTGTGGTGAAACATTAATCAATTCTTTTACTCCATGAGGATTGGAGACAATACTGTTGCCGAGGAGAGTTGCATCTCCGCTTGTAGGGCTGCTGAGGCAGGTCAACATCTTGATCGTTGTCGTTTTACCTGCACCATTTACTCCGAGTAAAGCAAAAAGCTCACCTTGTTCAATAGAAAGATCGAGAGAATGCACGGCAATCTTTTTTTCAAATTTCTTGGTTAAATTATTGGTTTGGATAGCTATCATTCCTCTTCCTCCTCGTATTCCTGTGCCTTAAATATATCCTCAGCAAACTGCAGGAAGCTCTCGTTCTTTACGATGGCAATCCCTTGAGCTTCATCGCCTAAAACAAGTAATCTGTCTCCCGGCGCAATGCTAAATACCTCTCTAGCTTTCTTGGGAATGACAATTTGCCCTCGCTCCCCAACCTTTACCAGCCCGAATATGTGCTTTCCTTTTGGTTTAATACCAATTTCTTGCTTATCATTCGTGTCATTCACAAGATCATCTAATGCTACACCATATAATTCCGCCAAAGCCTTGCAATTATGGATATCCGGCATGGTTTCCCCGGACTCCCATTTCGCTACGGCTTGCCTTGAAACACCGATTTTATCGGCCACTTCTTCTTGTGTGTATCTCATTATTTTCCGCATTTTTTTCAAATTCATATTTATCATATTTTGTCACACCCCTTATATCATTCTATTGAACTTTTTCCATATATCCACCAACTCAAAATAACATATGACGTTATCTTAAGTTTACATTTAGTTTAGTGTGGATTTTTTTCCATTCCAAAAACATAACCGGATCAACAAAAAATCCCCAAAGCTTGGTTTGAGGAAACCTGTATTTGTGATTCACTTTTTTCCATGACAGCAAAGTAGTTTTCTTCATGATCTGCAAAGTTTAATACTTTGCCGAAGGAATACTTGCGATTTCTCGAGGCATGAGGGTCTATGGTAAAAACGATTTAACTGTAATTTATGTAGGTAAATTCGTGCGAATGGCAGAAAGTGATTGAAGTAAATGGAAAAACTCCAGTTAGAATCGAGTTATTTTGCTGATATCACCCTTTTTGCCCAAACTAGCTGCATTTTTTCACTTAGATTACGTCTTTCGCTCCAGAGGAGCAAATCTAACTGTATGAAATCCAGTTAGACGCCCAAGTCGGCAAAGCTTCACCGGTTCCGTCAAGCGGCACTATCAATTCCGGGACAAATATCATCGTTCCTGAATGTCTGTCTTGAATTATGGACAAATATTCATATAACTCTAATTCGCGAATGACTCGATTCGCTTCCGCTTTATTGTACCTGGCCAGCCAAGCTTCCTTCCCCACTTGCCAGATAGTGTTGTTTACTCCAGTCCCCTCCGCCTTTACTTCCGAGTGCATTTTCCACCCGTCCAGCAATACTTGTTGCACCTCGTATCTGCGGGGAAGTTTATCATTTTTCATATATTCACATCCTTTTATGTGTAGTTTCAGCTTCAGCCCATTTTCAAGAAATTTCATCTACATTTGTAGACGAAATTTCTTTCGCATGCTATACTGAACGCATAACAACACGCTAGATGATCCAGGTTGGCTGTCGAATAATGGAGTACAAACTAAGTTCATGTGGAAAAATGCTGCAAGGATTGGCTATAACGGAACCCAGAGACCTTAATCGTTCCAGAAGGGCCATTCGGTAACTTTAACGGAATCGGATGACCTTATTCCAAGAAATGCAGACGAAAGTATGAGGATTTCAATGAAATAAGGGCGTCTGGGTCCGTTAGTCTAAAAAAACCGCCTATTTTGACGAAATAGGGTCTTACAGATCCGTTACATTGCCGTTATCCATTACCAGCTTCACGGTTATCCATTGCCGGTTGATTTGATGCTATAACATTTGGACTTTTCACTAGTACAATCATCCAGTTTGTACGCCCTGTCCGCAATGAATCGACAGCCTCCAATGGCACGGCCCACAAAAACTGAATGGAGGGATTCCCCCAATGAAACCATCCTTTGAACGACTGCCGGATGCCGAGTATGACGTTATGGATATCATCTGGCAGTCAGAGCAACCGCTCAAAACGTCTGCGATCTTGTCCAGACTTCACGAGGAGCAAGGAAAGGATTGGAACATTTCTACCCTGCAATCCCTGTTGACGCGCCTGCAGCAGCGGGGCTACATTGACTTCAAAAATGAAGGCAGACTGAAGCTCTACTATCCTTTAATTGACCGGCATTCGTACACCCGGCAGGAAACTCAGAGCTTCTTCAGCCGCTTCCATCGCAACTCCTACAAAAGCCTGTTTGCGGCACTGACAGGCGGACGGAAAATTAGTAGAGAGTCACTGGACGAATTGTCGGAAATCGTCCGGAATGCGGGTAAAGAGGATGATTAATACCTGGTTTGCAATCATCATTGAAACATCGGCCTTCGCAGTCGTTACCATCCTGTTGGCAGCAGGGATCGGAAGATTGACCGGCCATCGGTATCGCCCGCAATGGCGCTACTGGATATGGCTTGTCCTGGGTCTGCGCCTGGCGCTTCCATTCTGGCAGGTGCCGCAGGCCATCCCTGTGATAACGCTCCCGAACATCGTAGCGGATCAGCTTGCGCCCAATGCCGGCCCGTCAACCGTGAATGCGCCTTCATCTGCGGGGTCAACGGAAACCGGTCCGATTGACGAATCGTGGTCCGCCGTAAATACGGATACCCCCACTTCCGGTTATCTTCCGGATATTCCGACTTTGCTGTCCTGGATATGGCTGTTGGGCGCAGCAAGCTATTTAGGCTGGAGGATTATTCAGTATCGTCTTGCCTTGCGAAATTTAAAGGCTTGCTCGCAGCCAGTTGGTCCACGCGAGCTTGCGATAATGTCTGCACTGAAGGCGGATATGGGTGTAAGTCGGCGCATCGGTCTGTATCAATGCCGGCTCGCCAGCAGTCCGATGCTGATCGGCTTTATTCGTCCTGCCATCCTGCTGCCGGATACGCGCCTGACGGATGATCAGCTTGAGCTGATCCTGCGGCACGAACTGACGCATGCCAAGAGGAAAGATTTGTGGTTCATGGCACTTATGTCATGGGTCTCTGCCCTGCACTGGTTCAACCCGTTCGTCCATTGGATGATCCGCATGGCCTATGATGATCTGGAAAAAATATGCGACAATCACGTGATTAAACATGCCGATGTTCGCACCAGACAGCTTTATGCCGACACCATCATCCATTATATGAGAAATAGTGTTAATAAAGGGCCTTCTTTATCTACTTCTTTCCTTGGAGGGGATCGCGTCATGAAAGAGCGGTTTAAATTGATTTTTCAAAATCAGCCCAAAAAATCGGCGGCCTGGGTTTCCTGCCTCCTATTGATCATGATCCTTGCCGGAGGCACCTTGGTTTCTTGCCAAGGCTCAACGTCTCAAAGTAAAGGTAAAGACAGCTTTGCCGGGCTGTATGCTTTATTCGGTTCAGCGGAACAAGATGTGTTCAAGGCCCTATCCCTTGATGCGGACAATGATTTTGAGGAGTCCAATTTAATCCCCAACAACACGAGCTACCTGTTAAAGCAGCCTGTGAAAGTACATGGCCACTCGAGCCGATTGCTGATGGGATTCTACAATGATTTGTTGATGTACTTACAATACCGGTTCGACAATCATCAGGATGCCTTTGCTGTCAGCAAAGCGCTTAGAGATGAACTGGCCAAACTGCTCGGCCAACCCGACACGATAGAGGGCCATCCTAACCGGCTGGATAAATTGACCGAGCTGCCGACCGGCGGACCCTTTCCTTCGCCCGAATATATGGAGGAATGGCACATCGAGGTCGATCCTGAGGTTTTGAACACTTTAATCGGAGATACGGGTTATACTTCTCTTGACGTCATTGTGAAACTCTCCTTGAATGACGAATCTCATGCTACGGTGACCGTTCGCTACTCGGCAAATCTCAACAGCATGCAGCGGCCTCGCCCCTGAATGAAGATGTGGAAGGCGTAATCGACATGCAGTTCTCCTACATCGGCGGTCCTGGATAAGCAAATCAAGTCCCGGACTGCCGCTGTTTGGTCTAATTCCGTTTCTCGGCCGTTATAAATCCAACTACAATTCAAACCTCTGCTTAATCAGACCTGCAACATGTTCCGGGCTTAAGCTGGAGTTATTGATTCTTATATAATTCTCTCTTTTTATTTCTCCATCATAAGAGTTTAGCCGGTTTCGGGCCATCTTGCTTTTCAGATCCGTTTCAGAGAATTCGATATTTCTTTTAGTAGGCTTATGCTTAAGCCTGTGAGGGCTTATGTTGCGTTCCAGCCTTATCTCCAGTTCGGCCTCCAGTTCAACAAAGTAAACCTCGCCACCCTTAGCTTCGAATATTTGACAAACACTCTCTACATAGTCCCAATCCGCCTGGCTATCAAATGACCAAAGATATGTAAAGATCAACCCTTCCAATTCGCTATTAGCCACTTCTTCAAAGATCGCCCGGCGAAACAGCCTGACCAGCCTTTTGCCAGGTTCGGTACCATAACTAAAAAAGGGGGCGACCATTTCAATACTCATATGATTATGAAAAAGCTTCAGCCCGGTTATCTTCTCGAGCTCCTGTCCTACGGTCATCTTGCCGACAGCTTGCGGTCCAAAGATTAAGACAAATTTCTTTATGGCAAACCCCTCCCCTTCTTCCTCTTCCTTAACCTTGCTTGCCCTGTTTTAGTCTCCAGTCAGATGCCATTGGCACGGTATTGTTCAAGATTGACATAGCCATCATGCGTTACGGCCACACCTTCATTCTGAAGCAGCATCATTTGTAACTGATACGCCTCCTCGTTCTTGATGCTGATTTTCCCTTGCGCATTCACTACACGATGCCAACACAGCCTGTACTTCCTGCTCATGGAATGCAGGATCCTCACGACTTGCCGTGCTCCCCGGGGACTGCCCGCCATTGCTGCAATCTGGCCGTACGTCATCACTTTCCCTTCAGGAATCGTTTGGATGATTTCAATGACATTTTTCGTAAATGTGTTCATCGCCGTTCTTCCTTCCTGCTGCACTTCATTTATATCTTTCTTGCTCGCTTTATTTAAACCTGAATAATAGAAACCCGGTATTAAAATAGTTATATGAACCTTTTATTTCACCCTGCCATTTTCTATTAAATCGAATATAGTATATCGAGTCTATTGCCAAAAAGGAGGTTATGTATGCTATGGCTTTACAGCTTATGAAATTACTTGTTACGGCAACGACTACGACAAATACGGTTCCGACTCCGGAGAAATTTTTCCATGTCACTGCCGGCGAAACGGCGGCGGGTGCCACACTAACTATTGATACCGCCGATTTTTTCGATGATACCGGTGCCGCAGCCACCGATCTGCCTGCGCTGGCCGCCGGCAACAGTATGTTTAATGTTTACGTTAATGGGGTATTGCAAATGCAGGGCATTGCGACCTATACCCCTGGCGCCACAACGGTTGGGTCGCTGGCAATAGCCGTACCCGCCGGGAGCGAACCTATTTTGGCGAATACGCCGATCGTATTGGAGGTTATAAACTTTACCCCATCCTCCACTACAACAGTTAATACATGATGTGAGCAAACACCAAGCATGAATATCGGAATTTTAACTGTGCCGGACAATCGTATTTCTGTGGTTGACCGGCTTTCTATTTTCAGGTTTTCCCCCATCCCGGCTCCGATGCAACAACGACTCTCCGGCTTAAACAGAGACTATTATGGACTCGTCCATCTCTTACTCGCCGCGTTTGCTCAATATGGCCGAGATTCGGTCACGAAGCTCTTCCTCTGTAAGCAGCTTCGCCCAATACATACGGGCTTCCCTGTAAATAGCATTAATCTCGTTCTGATTCAAATTTAATTCTTGAAAAACGTGGTAGGCGGGCTGGTTTCCTAATATTTCCCCGATATGGGGAGGCCTGTACAAGCCTTCTGATTGTCCGGGATCCGGTGTATCTAGAACCGCCGGAAAACCGTATGTGTTCTGTTTAATCAACGATTGAGCATCCATGGATAAGAAAAATTCAACCAGTTTCAGCGCAGCGGCTTTAACTTCGGATTTATTGCTGATGGCCAGGCCGATGGATAACAGAATCGTTTTATTTTCCCGCAGCACTGGAAGCGGAGCAACGTCAAATGGTATCCCCGAGCCTTTCAGACGGTTCATGGCAAATAACGAAGTCATGATCACGGAAACCTTCTCCTGCACAAATAATTGCTCGGCATCCGCATCGCTTTCAGACAGGAAGATCGGAAATGTGTTCGGCGCATAAATGATCTCCCGGCATAAATTCAACCCTTCTATGATCCGCTCGACCGCTTCCTCGAATCTTCCTGCCTCCGCATGAAATTTCAGGCCGCTTTGCAATAGAAAAACTGGCCAGCGGTTTCGGGAATGCAGTGAATAGTAAAAGCCGAACCTGCTATTCTCCACTGTCAGCCGGGAAGCGATATGCAGCAGCTCCTCCCAAGAACGTGGTTGTAGCGGAAGCTCCAGCTGCAGCTCTTGAAGATGCCTGCGGTTATAGCAAATGACCAACGGAGAAAAAATAAACGGCTGCACCATTAACCGCCCTTCATGCTGGAATGCTGTGGTCAAGAGCGGGTAAACCGCAGGATTTTCATCCATCGGGTGCAGCAGACCGGTTATCTTCTCCGTAACAAAATGATTGAAGTTGCTGAAATTCATCGTGATCACATCCAGCAGTCCGGACTCCATATACTCTATGACCGTATGCTCATAGTTATCGTAGGAAAGCTGAAGCGGCTGGATGACGATGCCTGGATAGCGTTTATGAAACGCTGCAAGCAGCTGCTCTATTTCAGCGTCATAACCCAAAGAGGAATGATAGCCGAATCTGACATGAACAGGCTTTGCCGGGGAAGATTCGGCTATTTTATTGCCTACACGCGGAATCTTGACGATCAGTCCTTCGGCGGCAAGCTGCTCTAAGGCCAAGCGTACAAGCTTGTTACTGAGATGGAATTGCTTCGCGAGTTCTCGTTCCGAGGGCAGAAATTGGCCTTCTTTTCGCTTGTTCGTAATAATATCCATTCGCAGAGTGGCTATCATATGCTCCATTCTGCTTCGTGAATTCTTTCGATTCCGTTGCTCGGACATGACGCTAACCACCTTGTTCTATTCATTCTTCTACGGTGCACCAGAATGCTCTTCTGTTATCAAGAGCATATCGAATCAAGTTAAGAGAAGCAAGAAATATGGAAGAGCCGTTTTGACAAATCTTGTTGACAATGGAACTTTTCTTCACTAAACTCAAAATTAACATAATTGTAAGTCAGAAGTGAGTCAGGGATTCTCATATCCCCAAATTTAATCAAAAGGAGATGAAATTATGAAATCGCTTACCCGTAGTACCCGTCTGCTTTCATTGCTGATTTGTATGTCCTTGCTTCCCTTCGGGCAAGGCGCACTCGCTGCGGATAATATCCCATCCGCAGCTCCTTCTGTGTTAAATGCCGGCTTTGAAGAGCCGGTGACAGGAGAGAAAATTCCGGGCTGGAGCCTGACATTTGGCGCAGGGTACAGTGATATGTCCTATGAAGTCACTTCAGCGGATGCCTATGAAGGAAATTACAGCCTATTGCTCGACGACAGGAATACCAGCCGCGCTCTGGGACTGGAAAGCGACCCTTTCCCCATTACTCCCGGCGCGCAATATATCGTCTCCGCTATGATGAAGGTCGAGAGAAGCAACCTCGCGATATACATCCGCTACTTTGATGCGGATGGGGTCAAGCTTGGCGAAACATCGAACTGGTTAGCTTCAACCGATGGACAATGGGTGAGAAATTCCGCTTTCACCAAGGCTCCCGATGATGCGGTTACCGCAACCATTCTGCTTTACTCCTCTTCTACCGGAACCGGACGCGGTTATATGGATCAAATTATGATTGGAGAAGTGCAGATGGGCACCTTCGAACAAATTGGCAGCGTCGTGAACGGCTCTATCAATTTAACCGGAACAGTCGGAATGGAGAATGGGACTCATGTAATGTATACCGTGTATAAAGGCAGAGACGACGTGCCGACTAGTTTCGTTGTTATTGATGTATTGACACGGGAAGTATTAAAATCTTACCCGATGCCTGGAGTGGAATCGGCTTGGGCGGTAGAAGTCGCGACAGATGGCTCAGTATACATTGGAACGCACTATAACGGCGGGCTATACCGTTATTCCCCTGACGACGGCAGCTTCGAGCATATCGGGCGTTTCGGAAACGAAACTCATGTATGGGCTATGGCCCCTGGGCCGGACGGCAAGATTTATGCGGGCACCTATCCGAACGCCAAAGTATACGAATATGATCCCGCGGATGGCCAAATCAAGGATTTGGGCCGGCCGGAACCAACGGAAAAATATGTTCGCTCCATGGCCTATGACGCTGAACGGAATGAACTGTATGTCGGAGTCGGCGGAACCCGGAGCAAGGTGTTCAAGATGAATGTGGAGGATGGAACCTATAAGGAATTGCTTTCCGGACTTCTGCCTGATGGAGGGGAATCGTATGCTTTTCCATATGGGATGAAATTTGCCGAGGATCGGCTGTTCGTGAAGTTTTCCAACGGGGATCTGCTCGTTATCCGCGGCGAGGATGAAGCATTGGAATATTATAATCCGGACGGGATAGGAATTCATTCCGAAACGGTAGTTGCAGTTCCGGATCAGCCGGGACGGGTGATGTTTACCTACAATGGAAACATATATGTTTATGATGCGGCAAGCGCATCCATCTCATTGGTTAAAGAAGTGATGGACGGACATAATTTTCATACCGGTAAATTTGTTGAATTGAATCACGACGATTGGCCGGGCTGGACGTTAGTGGCCAGCGGCAGAGGCGGCCATATTGTGTACTACAACCCTGCGACGGACCGGGCCGACATTCTGCCTTCCCATTACAGTGGCTCCCCTATTCTTATTCAGAGCATTCATGCGGGGCCGGATGGAAAAATGTATGTAGCCGGGTACATGTCGGGCTTCGCCTCCTATGATCCGCTGACTGGAGAAATTTCCGAAACGAGAGCGATCGGCCAGATCGAATCGTCGGCAATTCGCGACGGAAAGCTGTTGATCGGAGCCTACGCCGGAGGGCGTATTCTGGAATATGATCCGAATCAGCCTTGGTCCAGGACGAATCCGCAGCCGTTGTTCGACCTTCGCAGTCATGGCCAGGACCGCCCATTCGCCATGGTATATGCGGAGGATCGGGATGAGCTCTATGTCGGAACGGTCCCTGACACGACCTCGCTGGAAGGGGCTCTCTCGACTTACAATTTTGCAACAGGAGAGCTCGATGTTTACTCTAACATTATTCCGAATCAAAGTATCGTGTCCTTAGTTTATAAGGACGGCCTAGTGTACGGCGGATCTACGATTTATGGCGGACTCGGCACAGACGGTCCGGCGGAAAGCGAGGGCAAGCTCTTTATATTCGATCCCGAGACGAAGAGTAAAATATTCGAGACGGTACCGGTAGCCGGCAGGCGGGGGGTGACCGGGTTGACGGTCGGCCCTGACGGAATGATCTGGGGGATTGCCGAAGATCATATCTTTACCTTTAATCCGGATACCCGGACAGTGGAAACAAGTATCTCCAAGCTGAAAAGATACGGCTCAAGCACAACGTGGGCTTACGGATTTTTAAGAACAGGGATTGACGGGAATGTATATGGAACTTCCCGGGGGCAATTTTTCATGGTCAAACCGGACAGCATGGACTTTATCATGCTTAACGGAAGCATCGGAAATTACTTAAACCAGGATAAATACGGAAACTTCTACTTCTCGGATAACAGCTCGAATTTATGGAAGTATACTCCTCCCATGAGTGAGGAATTGCTGCAAAGTCTCTTAGACCAGGGCTACGAGAAAGGATGGATTCGGCAGCAGGGTATTTTAAACAGTTTGCAGGTCAAATTAAAAAACAACAATTTAACGGACTTTATTCGGGAAGTCCAAGCCCAGAGAGGAAAGCATGTTAGCGAGGATGCGGCCTCCCTATTCATCTATCTTGCTGAACGCTTAGTGAACTATAAATAAAAACGTTAGTTGCCTGAATGAGGTTAATCCGTTGGGGTTAACCTCATTTCCTATACTTCATTCCCGAAGCAAAGACGGCAAACCCTAATTTCTCGTAAAAGTTAAGCAATTTCTCTTCGCAAAAAAGCTCTATATGCAGATTCTGATGCTGGCCTTTGCTGACCAGACGCCGCACAATTTCACTACCGATCCCCATCTGTTGATAATCCGGATGGACAGCCAGCCCACAGAGATAGGCACTAAGGACTCCGTCGGAAACCAGTCTGCCCGTCCCCACCAATTCATCTTCATGATAAGCACTGATGACACACCAGCTTTGAAGCATAGCTTGATGAAGGCTTTCCTTGCTCAACTTCAGATAGTCGTTCCATCCAAAACAATCATACAGCTTATAGATTTCGTTCTGGCTTGGGATCACTTCCGTATACAGAAAATTCATAAGTTTCTTCTCCTAAGCTTGATGGGTCGTCCCCAAATCAATTCCTATTCGTTGTCAAAGAAATTCCTCTTTCTTAAGCTCATAACCATTTGGCCGCTCAAGCTACCATATTTTAAGAATGTGGGCCCCTGTTTTCGATATCCGCATAAACCCGGCTGCCTGTAGCTTTTCTCTGCCCCTGGTATTTTCCTCTATACGGAAACTGGGCCTTCTGGTCAAGCTGGGCAAAGACAAGCTGACAAATGCGGCGCCCCGCTTTGAGCTTGATCGGAAGCTGATTGGCATTGTACAGCTCTAAAGTAATTTCCCCTTCGAATCCCGGGTCCACCCAACCGGCGTTCTGGATGAAGAGGCCCATCCGTCCAATGGAGCTCCTCCCCTCTACGAAGGCAGTCAAGTTATCCGGCAGCTTTACATACTCCATAGTCGTCGCCAGAATAAAAGAATGGGGAGGCAGGATGATCTCCTCTTTTTCAATAGAAATATAATTGGCGGGATGCTCTAAATCTATAAAGGGGATATCGTTCTCGTCTACCTTCAGAAAATGCCTGCCCAGCCTCAGATCGACACTGGCGGGTTGGATTTGTCTGCCCATGCGAAGTTCATCGCGGATTTGATCGTCCTCCAAAGGGTGGATTGCCAATGACCCGCGGTCAAGCAAGCTTCTAATCGTTTTATCGGATAGAATCACAAGCTTACAACTCCCAATTATTTTTTGATAACCAACTCCTACCTTCTATCCTATTTTAAAATGGCTACTATCGCAAACAAAGCCGCCAAATAATATCCGGCAGCCTTGATCACTACTAACGACGGGACAAAATTCTGCTCACCAGCCCATCGAAAATCACCTGCGCTTCGCAGGAATCCGGATCGTGACCGACGTTCCGATTCCGAGCCGGCTGTCGATGGTTACGCCGTATTCCGGACCGTAATGCAGCTTGATGCGTTGATCGACGTTGCGGATGCCATAGCCTGCGTTCACGTGATCCCGGCCGTCGAAGATGTCTCTCACTCGCTGCGGGGAGATGCCGACTCCATCATCAATGACGCGAAATAGCAAATGCTCCCCTTCCTTAGCCGCCACGATGCGAATATGGATCCGGTCTCCGCACCAGGCGTGCTCCAGAGCATTCTCAATAAAAGGCTGCAGGATCAGTTTTACCGTGTTATACGGCCAGATGTTCATATCTATATCGAACCGGACATGAAGCCGTTCTCCGTACTTGATCTTCTGAATGTCTACATATGCCAGTGCTTGTTCCAGCTCTTGCGGAACTGAAATGATGAGCTTGCCGTTATTCAGGGACAAGCGGTAGAATTTGGCCAGGCCCAATACCATTTGCTGCAGCATGTCATTCTGTCCGAATTTGGCGAGACGGCTGATGGAGGATAGGGTGTTGTAGAGAAAATGCGGATTAATTTGAGCCTGCAGCATTTCCAGCTCCGCCTCCTTCTTCTGCAGTTGGTTCCAATACACTTCCTTGATCAAGGTCTCGATATTTTCCCCCATTCGGTTAAGTGCCGTTGCAATTTGCGAGAACTCGTCCTTGCCCCGGTAAGAGATGCGCTTATGCAGATCTCCTTCACGAAAGGCGTTGAGCACCGCAACGAACTTGTTTATCCGTTTAGCAAAATACCGGGAGACAAACCCTCCTGCAAAAGATAAGACAATAAAGCAAATCAGACAAATAAAGATGATCAGCAGTCGAACCTTCATCGCATCCTGCTGGATGATCGTTAGAGGCACAAGCGCAACCAGCTTCCACGATGGCTGTCCGACCGTTTCTTCAATCGTTAAATAGCCCTTGTCGAGCTGCTCTTGTCCATAAGAATAAGTGGCGGGGAGCTCACCGGATTGCAGCATGATCCGGCCGGATTCATCTTGAATATAGAGGACGCTGCCGCTGCCGATCTTGGAATAATCTAGACTGTCGAACAATTCTTGAATGGCCACATTAATGCGGAGGAAGCCGACTTCCTGCAGTTGAACCGGATTGTTCGTATCTACAAGCCTGCGCAGCAGAGAAATGCGATGAAGCTCTTCATCTTTCTCTACTTGGCTCCATTTCATCGTAATCCCGTACTTCTCGGGAGGGAACTGGAGATACCAATCCTTCCCTGCTATTCGGTTAAGATGATAGATATCATAGGACCAAGTGCCTTCCACCGGATTTTCATCTCCGATCATATTCTTATATATTTCATGAAGTGATTCGTTGCGGAAGAACACCGAGGTCCACAGCTTCATACCGGTCGATTTCGTGGCCACTTCTATCTTGGGCAAAATTTCTTTAGTCATCCGGTCGTAGTTATCCCATCCTTCCTCATACCTTCGTAAAAAACGATACAAATCATAATCGCCATATAAAAGAGAAGAAATGCGGACCATATCCCGCATCTTATATTCAATATTATCGCGAATCTGCAGCAAGGTTCCCCGAACATTCATTTTCACATGCTTCCGTATCGATTCTTCATACATGGAATGAGATACATAGCCGATAACAGATACCGGAATAAGAATGAACAGCATATAGGAAAGCATTAATTTATAGCCGATGGGCAAATACCGGAGTTTCGACCGCTGCTCGTTCATAGTACTCTCCCCCTGTTACGTTACTCGCTTGCGATACTCCATCGGGGTCATTCCGTAAGCCTCTTTGAATTGTCTGCTGAAATAAGGGAGATAGCGATAGCCTACCTGATCGGCAATCTCATATATTTTCATGGAAGGCTCTTTCAACAAATCCTTTGCCCGCTCCATCCGCAGTTGGATCAGCACTTCGCTGAACGATTTACCCGTCTCCTCCTTGAACATGTAACCGAGATAGTTGGGGGAAAAAGAAAATTGCTGGGCCACATCTTTGAGCGTAAGGTTGTCACTCATTCGGTCTTTCATCATTTGAATCATTTCCCGAATGAGCCGGCTGTTCTTGGAACAGGCTTTGCTTCGCAAATGCTCGGATATTTCAAACGCCTTCCGTACGAGCCAGGAGCGAATATCGTCAATCGTATCGAACTGAAACAGAATGTCCAGATTATGAAGCTCCATTCCTAAAATATCAAATAAGTTCTCCCCTCTAGCCTTCAACTGCTGATCCAGCTTCCATATGATAAACATCGCAAGATTATGCACCGTGAATTTGGATCTCAGCATGCTTACCGATTCGAACAATTTCTCAATCTCGTCATAGAGCGGGACCAGCTCATACTCCGTCAGAGCGTGAAATAAAGCATCCAAGCGAGTATCCAGCGTTCGGGCATCGATCATTTCCGGTTCTCGGCTTGCTTCCTCATACATGATAAACTTGCCTTTGCCAATGAACATTTTCCCGTCCACAGCTTCCACCGCCTGCTTGAACGAACTGTGAAGCTGTTCTAACGTATACACTGGTTCCCCCGCGCCTATCGTCATCGTAACGGGGAAATTGGCGTGAATGACCTTATACAACTCAGCCACAAGCTCTTCCATCTGCCGGTCATGAATCAACAATGCGATTCGCTGGGAGGACAGCTTGCAGCAGTGCGGCATGCCGTGCCTGTGCCCGATTTCATTCACCTCGCAAAAGAAGTTTTTCGACATCACCTGCTGGGACAGTGTGCCCTCACGCGTCCAGCTCAACACATCAAGCTCCAGAACGGCGGCCCGTACAGGCCATTCCAGCTTATCCAATCCGTATGACTGAATCAGCTTGACCATTCCTTGCAGGTTGTCGTGATCATACTCACCCTCCAGCAGCCTGATGAGCAGGTCGTTCTTAGCCATTGGAATCATGCGCTGATATGCCTCTTCCACGTCACGGCGTTTCCGTTCATTGTCCAAATCCTGCCTCGCTTTCAGAAGCGCAGCGATCAGTTCATTATCATCCATCGGTTTGAGCACATAGCTGTAAGCCTTTAATGACAATGCCTGCTTTACATAACTGAATTCCTGGAAACCGCTTACAAATATGATGCGAATGTCTGCTCTCTGCTCTATCGCTCTGCGGGCCAGCTCCAAGCCCGACATATTCGGCATTTTTACATCGCTAACCATGATGTCTATCGGCTGCCGTTCTATAATATCGCATGCTTCAAAGGCGTTATTTACTGCCGCCACCACCTTCATGCCGAGCTCTTCCCACGGAATAAACTGCTTCATTCCTTCGAGATCCAGCATTTCATCATCCACTAATAAGACGTTATACACACGTGATGCCCCCTTCAAAAACATGAGATCATCCGACAGATAACCAATAATTACCTGTTTCAAGTATATTATTGAACCATCCTATTTGAACAGGGGATGCCGCTTTATCTGCCGACTCAACCAATGGGACAGAGGCCCGCTGTTACAGCGGACCTCCCTTACTACTTATTTATTCAATGCTTTCTTATTCTCGGTCCATACTTTGGTTACATGGTTGAGGAACTTCTCATAACCAATCTGCATGGAATCGTCATGGGCCTTATCCAATATTTGCAGTGCTTCTTCATCTGTTTTGGCATACATCGACTTCGCTCTGGCTGTCAGCCATATATCTCTGATGCTTTGCCTAATGATGCCCTCTTCGCTATCTGGAGCGGGCTCCCAATTCAAGAACTCGGTAAAATCGCCTTGAGTTGCCCATGTAACCTCCATCTGCCAGCGATTGCTGAAATCGATATTCTCGGGCGGTACGGTCGAGAGCATCTTCTTTTTCGTATTATCCAGAAACATCGTATTACCCACCCAAACCAGATCGCCGGCTTTTCCGTTAATTTCAGCCAATGTATCCGGGTCATTCAAATACTTCTCCTTATTGAACTTTGGAGTCACACCATCCGCCTCGAATCCGTTCCAGTACCCGTCCGGTCCGGGAGGGCCCCAGTTCAGAACCATGCTTCCTTCCGGCCCTGTCATCCAGTCCAGAAGAGCGAACACCGCTTCCGGATTTTTCGCCTTCTTCGTAATTACAGCAACGTTCCAGCCCAACTGATTGAATGTACCGGGGTAAATTTTACTGCGATCCAGCCCTTCCTTGGCAATCGGCTGAATAAACATATATCCGTCTTCCGGGTCCGCCTTCTTCAGTTCTGCATCTGCAGCCGAAAGCATCTTCATCGGATCGAACGTAGCTATGACCGCAAACTTGCCGTTCATCGCCTTTTGCTTAACCTGATCTTCCGTCTGCGTATTCGCATCCTGCGTCATCAGCTTCTCGCGCATCAGCTTCGCAACAAAAACGACCGATTCGCGAAATCCGGGATCTTTGTAAATGGAGACGATCTTATCCCCGTCGGGCACCCCGTAGAAGCGGGTAAAGGACAGGTTGCCTTCCTTGAAGGAAGAGAAAATCTGATCAATGCCGTGACCTTCTTTGGCCAATCCCGTCTCAAATGGAACGACGTCCGGGAATTTCTCCTTAACGGCCTTCAAATATTCGTACAAATCATCGGTGGTCTCCAGCTTCGGAGAACCGAGCTCTTTATAGATCTTTTTGTTAATCGCATAGCCCGCGTTACCGTTCGGCTGCTGCGTGTAATAGTTAGGAAGCTGGTAGACCTTGCCGTCTGAAGAGCGAAGCAGAGCAAGATGCTGTTCGGTCAGATTTTTCTTGAAATTCGGATATTTCTCGATGTATTCATCCAGCGGAACGAGCAGGCCGGCTTCACGGAGACGTTCGACGTCCGCTCCCCTCTCTGTCCATATGATATCAGGCAGATCACCGCCGGCAATCATCGTTTGCAGCTTCTGGGCGTTATTTCCACCCGAGCTGATAGCCGTAACGTTAACCTTCAGATTGTCCTGAATCCACTTCGAAGCAGGGTCCTTGCCCCATTTCGGCATGTCATACCAGCCATAATTGCCGTAGAACGACACTTCAAGATCTTCCTTGCCTAATTCATACAGATTGCTCTTGGGAGGTTCACTTTCAGATTTGGACTCCTCCTGCTTCCCGGGTTCGTTAGCGGGCGGCGCGCTTGAGTTGTTGTTGCTGCAGCCAGCCAGCAGGACGAACGCCATAGAAGCGGAGAGCATACTAAGAAGAAGATTTTTCTTGTTCTTCACCGGATCTTTCCCCTTTCCACTTATTAATCTATGTTCAAAGCACTAAGCTTCAAACTCGCGGCGACACTTCATGGCGACGTTCAATTACTCTTTCAAAGACCCCACCAATACGCCTTTAACGAAATACTTTTGCAGGAACGGGTATACACATACGATTGGAATGGTTGCGACCATGATGGTGGCCATCGTTAACGATTTCGACGTAATTTTTTTGGCGGCATTCATATGGGCAATCGAGCTGACATCGACATTGGACAATTGCTCCGAAGCAATATTGGAGAACAGGATTTGCCGCAGGACCGTCTGAATCGGCAGCAATTTCTCGTTCGTGATATAAATGCTGGCTACGAACCATTCATTCCAGTGGGCGACGGCCGTGAATAACGAGAGTGTTGCCACTACAGGTCCGGAAAGCGGAAGGACGATTCGGAAGAACGTCCCCCAGTTGCCGCAGCCGTCCATCTTGGCGGATTCCTCCAGTCCTTGCGGAAGCCCTTGGAAGAACGTGCGGAAGATGATCATGTTCCATACGCTGATCAGACCGGGTATAATGAACACCCAGAAGGAGTTGAACAAGCCCAGCCCTCTGATGAGCATATAGGTTGGAATCAATCCGCCTGCGAAATACATCGTGATGATGCACATGATCATATAATATTTGCGTCCCATCAGCTCTTTCTTCGACATTCCGTAAGCAAAGATCGATGTGGCCATTATCGCGGTCACGGTACCTATGACCGTTCTCAAGGCGGCAATAACGAATCCGTTCATTAAACGCGGATCTTCAAATACAATCTTATAGTTGTCCAGAGTGAATACCCGCGGCCAGAACGTAATCCCGCCCTTCGAGGTATCTATCCCTTCGTTAAAAGAAATCACCAGTGAGTTCCAGAACGGATAGAAGGTCGAAAACGCCAGTACAGCCAAAAAGACATATATCAATGAGGTGAAGATACGGTCTCCTATACTATCTCGAATCATTGCAGGTCCTCCTGTCTATGGAATGATCCTTTACCACAAGCTGTTGCCTGTCCTTCTGGCAAGGAAGTTCGCCATGGTCAGCAGCGTTACACTGATTACGGCCTTGAACAGACCGATGGCCGTCGCATAGGAGTACCTGTAGTTGTCAATCCCGACCCGAACCACATATACATCCAGGGAATCCGACACTTCACGCAAAGCAGGGTTGGAGGCAAGAATGAGAATATCTTCGAAGCCGGCATTCAGGAGGTTCCCGATCGCCAGGATCATAAAGATGATGACGACAGGCATGATGCACGGGAGCGTTATTAATCTTATCTGCTTGAACCGGCTTGCACCGTCGATGGAAGCCGTCTCGTACAGATGAGGATCGATTCCGGCAATGGCTGCCAAGAACACGATGGAGTTGAATCCGATCTCCTTCCATACATTGGTTGCTACGAGGATGGTCCAGAAATACTCGGTCATGGATAAGAAATTAATAGGGTCATCAATCAACCTTAATTTCTGCAGCAGCATATTGATGCTGCCGTTATCTACGGACAGTATGGAGGTCACCATGGACCCGATGACGACCCAGGACAGAAAGTGTGGCAGGTACGTTACGGTCTGTACAACCCGCTTGAATAACATTTTGCGGACTTCGTTCAGCATCAGGGCTAGAATAATGGGAGCGGGGAACCCGAAGAAAAATTTCAGAAAGCTGATCACTATTGTGTTGCGCATGACCGTATTAAATTCCGGAGCATTGAAAAATTGGATAAAATGCTTCAGCCCAACCCAGTTGTTGTTCAACAGATTTGAACCCAGCTTATAATCCTGGAAGGCGATAAGAACGCCATACATAGGGATATAAGAAAAAATAAAGATAAAGACAAGCGCGGGCAATACCATAAGCTGAATATCTATTTGCGTGAAAAACCGCCGAAGCTTGCTCTTATGTCCCGGATTCAAAAGCGATTTCGTCTCTAGTCCGGCGGATCCTTTCGCCATAGGTGAATCCCTCCTTGTAGCATGGTGCCGCCATAGGATAAGCGGTAATTTCTAGCGATCTTCCTTTATCTTCTATTACTTACTTCATATTACATTCGAAACGCTTTCAGATAAATATGACAAATCAACGATTATTGATACTTTGACACGTTCTTTGATCGCAAGAAGATGCTTATCCGCTCTTCGCTTAGCTCCAAGGGTACAAGCTGCAATGCCACAGCCCTTTGAGCTCAATCAACTTATCCTGTTGGAGAGGACCCTACCACAACAAAGCCGCCGACCCATGTCCGGCAGCCTGCGTAAAATGCATTCAATACACGCAATAGATATAACCAACTAGTATTGCAAAATCAATATTTTTCCTTTAATAGGACAATACAGAAAAAACTACCCTGCCATTCAGCATGCTTGCCTCTTTCAGTGGCGCTCTGGCAAAGAGAAGGAGACGGATGGATGCTAAATGGATATTATACAGTTAGATTTATCCTTTAAAGTTAATTTTAGTAAACTAACTGGAAAACCTACATCTAGTTGTGCGCAAATTGGGAGGAAGCCGCGAAAACGGCCATTCTAACTGCAGTTTTTCCACTTAGTTGGGCCAACATTTAAAAATCCTTAAATTTACCTGCATTAAATACAGTTAGTTCACATGATGACCCGGAAGTAAAAATAAAAAACCGCTTCTCGCGCCTTGCCTGGGCTGCGTTCCCCACCAAGCTGCCCTTATCTATCGTCCCGGTAGGTAACCCTGCCTGCTTACACAGACTTCTTGACGCTACCTCTCCTTCTGCAAAAATCACAGTGATCCGCTCAGCATCCTTCCGCACCACTGCGGAACGCTTGCTTCTCCCGATATTGCGAAGGTGTAATACCCGTATACTTCTGAAATACTTTGGTAAAGTACCTTCTTTCCATATAACCTACCTGCTGACCGATCTGCCGGACGCTCCTGTCACTTTGGATTAGGTAGGATTTGGCCAATTCGATCCGCTGCTTCGTTACGTATTCAACGAAGGTTTCGCCAAAATAGTTTTTAAATAGTAAACAGAAATAGCTGCTGCTGATTCCGAGATGATTGGCTACGTCTTCAATACCGAAGTCGGACGATAGGTGGCGCTCAATGTAATCTTTGGCGGACAGCATCCACATCTCTACGCTTTTCTTACCGGAACGGGCAGAATGGGAGCCGGCCTCCGGCTCGGCATAATAATAAATAAACGGTTCCTTGACCGGTTGATTGGCCAAGCTCCACTGAATCGACTGGTAGGCCTCCGCCAATTCTTCCGCCTTAATGGGGCCCGGATGGATCCCTACACGGATGTCAAATTTTAGATGCTGCCTCACACCAAGCCGAAGCTTCTCCGCTAGGTCTACCGCCTCTTCTTCCTTAAGCGGGAGGCTTCCATCTACGAACGGAATGACGATACACCATTCCCCTTCTTTGGTCTGAACGGCGGCGAAGTCGGACCAGAGCTCATCCGACAGGTCCTGGAGGACATTTTTGACGGCAAAATTCCACAGCTTGCTCTCCTGTTTGTTCCATTTCAGCGAAACTTTCGCATAATCGTGGATTCCGGCCAGCATTATGGCGTAGGCCGGGTCTTCCTGAGCTTGTTCTTCCCCGCATGCCAAGGAATAAGGAGGAAAGGAGGAGAACCCCATCAGGATGTCCAGCAGCATTTTTTCATTGGCCAGATTGGCGATTCGGCTCCATTTCCGCTGCTCGTTGCGCGCCTCCTGCTTCTTGGAACGGATTCGTTCCGCCAGTCCGAGAACCGTTTCCTTTAATTGCTCATAGTTAATCGGCTTGGAGATATAATCCCTCACACCATATCGCAAGGCGATTTTCGCATACTCAAACTGCTCGTAGCCGGTAATCAGCAGGATTTCACAATCGGAGCTCAGCCGGCGAATTTCCTGAACGAAGGCCAGTCCGTCCATGACCGGCATGCGAATATCGCATAGGATAATGTCCGGCATACAGGCTCTGGCCATATTCAGAGCTTCCTGGCCGTTGCGGGCAAGCCGGACTTCCACGTTCATAGCTTCCCACGGAATGACCTGCTTCAAATTATGAAGAATCGGAAGCTCATCATCTATCAGCATAGCTTGCAGTTTCATGCGGATCCCCCGTTCTCATATTTCGGAATCGTACACTGAATTACCGTTCCCCGGCCCCATTCCGAACAAATCATCAATCCGTACCCCGATCCATATTGGATGCGGATTCGGTCTGCCACACTGCGGACGCCTAAGCCCCGCCTTTCCTGATGGAAATCGACAGAATTCGTTCCCGCCTCCTCTTCATTCTGCAAATAGCGGAAGCATTGCAGCTGCTCATTAGTCATTCCCTTGCCGTTATCCGTGATATAGAAGATCACCTTCTCGCCCTGCTGCTCTGCCTTAACCTGAATCAAGCCCTTATGATCCACTCCGTCGAAGCCATGCTGAATGCTGTTCTCGACCAGCGGCTGCAGAGTGAGCTTAAGAATGCTGCAGTTCATGACTTCTTCCGGAATCGATAATTCATATTCGAATACATCCTGAAAGCGAAACTTCTGAATTTCCAAATAACTTCGCAAATGCTCTATTTCTTGACGGATGGAAATCTCTTCCCGGTCCTGGATGCTGATTCGCAAAATATTACCCAGCAGATATACCATCTGGCTGACCTTCTTCCCTTCATTCTGAACGGCCAGCACATTGATCGACTCCAGCGTATTAAATAGAAAATGTGGCTTGATCTGCGCCTGCAGAACACGTAATTCGGCTTTCATCTTATGATTCTGCTCCTGCTTGACCTGATCCAGCAGTGCATGCACCCGGCTGACAAGGCTGTTAAACCCCGCGGCCAGCGTATGCAGCTCATCCTGTCCGTTCTGCTGAATACGAACCCGGAGATCGCCGTCCTCCACCTTGCGCATGAAGCGAACGATTCTGCCTATCGATTTCGTAATCCGGTTCATAAAGACGAGGAAGAACAAGAAGGCAGCCAGCAGGCTGACGGATAATATCCCGACGATCCACTTGGTGAAGGTGATCATTTCCTGGGACAGGGAGGTCCAGGAAGCGACGGAAATCAAATACCAGTCGTAAGCCTTCAGCTTTTCCATAGAGATAACGCTTTCATAGCCGCCGAAGTTTCGTTTAAAACTTTGATAACCGGGTTTAAACTCAATCTCTCCGGACAGGTAGCTGCGGATATTGTCCCCGCCGGCCTCCTCCCAATGATCGTACAAAATCAGGCCGTCCTTATTTACGAGCAGGAAGCGCGTGTTGGCCAAATTTTCATTATTGCCGAAGGCTCTGAAGATCTGGGCAATGTCCCAATCTTTGATTTGTACGGTCAGGATTCCGATTTTCTTCAGCGTGCTGACCTCTTTCACCAGCCGGATCTGGGTAAATACCGACGAGAATCCCGACAACTCCGGATACTCATACGGCCCGACCCATAGCGGAAGACCGTTCAGCTCCATGACCTTCGCGTATAACGGGTGCTTCTTCCATTCGTCCAAAGGGTAAGTGATGAAGCCCTCCTTGTTGAACAGAGGAATGACCCCGACATTCGCCCCTTCTTGTAGATTATAGAGATAGGCATAGCTTATGGCCGGATATCCGTAGAGCATGCTTCGGAAAATCCGCTGCTTCTCATTTAACTCTATATAATCGGCAGCCGTTAGATCCTGACTTCCCGGATCTTTGGCATGGATGGCGGTTTCGAACACGGAATTCGCAATCCCGCTGTCGGTGACGTAGTTCATTTGCTTAAATACATATTCCATGTTTTGAATAATCGATTTGACAGAGAATTCGGCCTGCTGGCTGTATTTTTTCTCTATCAGATTATAAGCGACGAAGAAGATGAGCAGACCGATCAATAGAAGCGGAATAATGATGAGGGTAACAAAGGCTGTCGTGAGCTTCCATCGCAAATTCATCATTAACCCGATCCTCTCTGTGTTAGCCCTTAACGCTTCCGGCCGTGACCCCTTCAATGATTTTCTCCTGAAGGATGGCATAGATCACTAGAACGGGAACTACGCTGAATACGATCCCGGCGGACATCTGGGCGTAATTCGTATTGTACGCATCGCGAAAACCGACCATTCCCACCGGCAGCGTCCTGAGAGCATCCTCGGACAGAAAGAAATTCGCCAGCAGAAACTCGTTCCAGTTCCCCAGAAAATTAATAATAAAGACGGTGACAATCGCCGGTATCGTCAATGGTATTACAATTCTAGCAAATATTCCCTTTGCGCTCAATCCGTCCATAACTGCGGCCTCTTCTATTTCACTGGGCAACGAGCGCATGAAGGCGGCCAAGATGATCACCGAGAACGGAATGGCGTTAGCGACATAAGGGACGATGAGAGCCCAATGGGTATTCAGAATATCGAGCTTTCGCATTAATCCGTAAATCGGGAGCAGCAAGGCGTTGTTCGGAATGAGCATGCCCAGAAGCACAAATTGGAACAGTAACGCGCTTAATTTATTGTATCTCATCCGGGTGACGGCAAAAGCCAGCAAGGAAGCAAAGAAGATGGACAATACGGATGATAGCACACCAATATATAAGCTGTTGAAGAAATAAGTGCTGATTTTGGCGTTTACCCAGGCTGTAACATAGTTTTCCCATTGGAACGAAGTCGGGAAACCGAACGGATTTGCCGCGATTTCCTGATTACCGGTTTTGACCGATGAGAAGAGCACGAACAAGAAAGGATAGAGAATGACAAACAGATAGATCATCAGGAAAATGTGCGGGATCAGCTTCTTCCATGCCCTCATCATCAATACTCCAGCCTTTCGATTCGTCTTGATATAAGAAATTGATACAAGACTGTAATGATCAGCGTAAAAATAAATATTAATACTGCTATTGTATTGCCAAAGCCGTATTTAAAGTTCGTTATCGCATAACGAATCATATAAGTGGCCATGACATCCGTCGATCCGGCCGGACCGCCCTTGGTCATGACGATGACGATGTCGGCCGCCTTCATGGCTCCGGCTATCGACAGCATAATGACCACCGATATGATCGGCATGATCAATGGAAGGGTGATTTTCATGGCGGATTGAAATTTGGACGCGCCGTCGATCGCCGCCGCCTCCTCCAGATCTCTAGGAACCGCCAGGATGGCTGCCAGCACCATCACAATATAGAATCCGGTCCACTGCCATGCGTTCGTGATCAGAATAGAGAGCATCGCCCATTTCTTATCCGCCAGCCAATATATCGGCTCGATCCCGAACAAACCCAGAACCTTGTTCAGCAAGCCGATATCCGGGTTATAAATAAACCCCCACAGAATGCCGATCACGGCCGTGGACATAATCGAAGGAAGAAATACGGCGGTTTTGTAAAGCCCCTTCAACCGTTTGACGTTGGCAATCAAGAGAGAGAAGATGACGATGACCGGAACCTGAAGAAAGCATGAGAACAGAATAAAGTACAGATTGTTTCTTAACGACTTCCAAAAGGCCGTGTCCGTCAAAGCGGTTCCATAATTGCTCATTCCGACATATGCAACGTCCTTGGAAATACCGTTCCAGCTTGTGAAGCTGTTATGGACCGCACTTAGGATCGGATAAACAAAGAAAGCTATGAACAACAGGAGCCCGGGCAGCACAAAGATCATATAGGTGAGAGGTTGTCTCATCGCTTTGTTCATGGTTACCTCCGTCATTATTCAAATGATGTTCGGGAAGGACGCCCCCGCAGACCCATCGAGGCATCCCTCCCTCAACCATGGATTAATCTCCTGAAGCGTTGGCTGCCTCCTGCTCTTTCTGAAGATTTCCCAGCATCTTCGCAGGCTCCAGTTCTCCGCCGATCACTTGCTGAATACCGATATTAAGGGCCGTCTTCACCGAGGATTGGACCAGAGCGTCAAAGGCCGGGAAAGATATGTCGATTTCACTGACCGCCTGGAAAATATCCTGCATCAGCGGGTCGCTGGAGGCGGCGGTTAGCTGGGCCTGGTCGATTTTCATCGCCGGCAGAACCCCGTCTTCCTTCAAGCCCCGAATTTGCATTTCCTCGGTCCACATATTTTTAATGAACTCCTTAATCGCTTTCAATTTCCTCGGATCTTCCGCAGCTTTGGCGGAGAAGCCATAGCCGTTATTCGTGTCCTGCATGACGATAACTTCGCCGTTCTCCTTCAGCGGCGGCATATTGAAGAACCCGATTTTGCCCACCATATCCCCTGCTTGCTGCGGATCCGTAAAGACCGAGTTGGCCCACGAGCCGTCCATCATCATGATCGCTTCCCCGGATATGACCTTGATTTCTCATATCGGCATACTCCAGACCGAGCTCACCCTTCTTGAAATATCCTTTGTCAACCCATTCCCGATGCTTCTCGAAGCCTTGCACAACCTTGGGATCCGTCCATTTGGCTTCCCCTGTCTTGAATCCGTAGGTGATTTCGGGACCCGCATAGTAAGACCACAGGTTATTGGTCGTCATAAGCGGAACCCAGCCGTCCTTGGAGCCCTGGGCAAACGGAATTTTGCCGTCGGCCTTGATCGTTTCGGCGATTTTTTCCAGCTCATCGAGCGTTTTCGGAATGCTTAATCCCTTTTCTTCAAAATAGGCTTTGTTGTAAAAATAGCCTTCAATCGACCCGCCGATCGGCAGTCCGTATATTTTCCCGTTATGGGTGAACGGATCCAGGCTCGTGAATTTATCCTTCAGATTCAATTCATCGAGTATGGAGGTCAGATCTAGCACCAAGCCTTCCTTGCCGTAGAGACCCGCGTCCGGACTGCCGAACACATCGAAGATATCGGGAGGACTGCCGGCGGCCATCTCTCCTCTCAGCTTCTCCGTCCGGTTAACCTCCGAATCGACCGCATCCAGCTTAAACTTTAAACCGGGTATGGCCGCCTCCGTTTTTTTGACCACATCCTCCAATATGGCCAGACGGAACTTCTTGGCCTCCCCCAGCTGGGTATGGCGGATTGTCATCTCGAATGGCTCGGCCGTCTCCGGTGCCGGCGACGATGTTTCCTTATTGCTGTCCGGAGGCTGGCTGTTTCCGGCCGGACCGGCGGTCCCGCCCTTGCTGCCGCTGCAGCCGGACAATGCGGTTGTGGCGATGAATGCAAGAGAAAGTAGGATGGATGCGCTTTTTTTCATGGATGACCCTCCCATATCATGTATTTTTTTGCTACAAGCTCATTATAAGTTCATTGCCTCATTGGGGTAAGGTCGATATTTTCATCATGCGGGGATAAAATCATCTACTCTCTTTGCCGGCACAGTTTCATAGAGTCAGTCTCAATCCAATGACGGTCCCGATGATGCCGGCCATACAAACTATGCGAAGCAGGGAAGGCCGCTCCTTAAAAAACAGAATATCGACAACCGCCGTCCCTATCGTTCCGATCCCGGTCCATATCGAATAAGCCACGCCGAGAGGAATCGTCTCCAGAGCCATAGACAGTAAAGCCAGGCTAAGCCCGAAAGCACCGAGCATAAGCAGGTTATTGGTCCATGTGTCCTGATTGGCGGTTCGTTTCAGACCAATAAAGCCGATCACCTCCAAACCGCCCGCAGCCAGCAAATACAGCGTTCCCATCGGCTATGCCCTCCTCTTATATTCGCTTCCTAATTTTAATAACAAAATGAAGAAAATGAGCAGCACGATCAGCCCGAGCCGAACCCAGTGGATCTCCCGGTCGAAAAACAGCATATCCATGGCGACCGTTCCCGCAGCGCCGATTCCCGCAAATGCGGCGGCGACGGTGCTCACCGGCAATGTTTTGGCTGCCCGTGTAAGACAATAGAAGCTGAAGTAAAAGATGACAAGCAGCGGGCCGCCCAGCAAATTCATTTTCAGCAGAACAGCCCAGACGATTTCCAGCAGTCCGCCCAACATCAGGAAAACCCAGGGATTATCGCGTCTTTCGGCGGTTGAAGCGGATGAGGCGCTCTTTGAGCTACTGACCGGCTGAAGGTCCCTCTCGGGATTGCCGGCAGCGTCTGAATCCGCCATATCTTTCTTGCCTCCGGCGGTTTCTTCTTTCCCCCACAAGGTATACAAAGCGTCTATGATCATAATCAACAGCCACAGCCCATTGATATAGATCCCCGTCGGCTCATGATAGAAGCCCGTTGTCCCGCTTGTCGCCGCCTCCCGAAACCACAGCAGCCAGTCGGGAGATGAAATGTCCGACCGGATAATGGCGTACAGAAGAGCGTGTACTGCGATGAAGACTAGCAAATGGATGCCCAAGCTTTTCTTCCTGCCCCCCGTCATTGCCGCTCTTCCTCCCGGGCCTGAAGGTAATGGCCGATCATTTCTTCTATATAAGCCATCAATTCCCGGTCATGACCGTAAACGGCCGATTGCTCGCCTTCCTCCGGAAACAATTGGCCCCAATATTTGTCCAATAACCGGGCATCGCCCTGGAAAAAACCAAGCGCCAGCTCATACAACTGCCCGGCCAATTGCTGTGCCTTCGGAGAATCGGGGGGCTCGTGCATGTTCTCCCGAACGGAGCTTATCAACCGCGCATAATGCTCCGCCCGTGGATCCAGGCTTCCGAGTACGGGCAGTCCGGACAAGATTTCAAGCTCTTCTTCGGTATAATGTTCTTGGCTGAAGATCGGCCGAACCCATCCGTCCTCCAGCTCCCTGGCCTGCAGAGCCTGGATCAAGCGGACAATTTCCGCAGCTTCAATCTTCCCGCTCATTCGGATCGCATGGACCGTCGTTTTCAGCAAATACTGCTTCCAATCCAATAAATCCTTCTCTCTCTGAATCCACTGAATCTGCTCTTCCAGCGACTCAATCCAGCTTTCATTCTCGCTGTTCGCCTGTCCCGTCTTATCGAAAACCGCCTTGATCTGCTCCAAAGTTAGACCCAATGATTTGAGGAGCAATATTTTTTGCAGCTTCATCAATGCGGCATCATCGTAATAACGATATTGATTGCTCTCCACTTTAGTAGGCTGAAGCAAGCCGATTTCGTTGTAATAATGAAGCGTTCTCCGGCTGATGTTGGCCATTTTCGTTATTTCGCCGATACTGTACATCTTTCATCACCTCCTGTTCAATATAAAGTATAACGTATTCGTGAAAGTCAAGGAGTTACCTGCTTGTTTTCTCCGATTCGAGGCCTGATACGGATCGTTTCCTTCTTTAAAATAAAAACGGACTCAGGCTGTCAAGGCTTGAATGCCTCTTAACCCGAGTCCAATGGGAGCTCTATATAAAAAGTAAACCGCCCGTTCCGATGTTCAAACGAGAGGCTTCCGCCGTGCAGCTCCACAATATTTTTGGCAATCGATAGACCAAGACCGGAACCGGATGGCATATGCCCCTCGCTGCGGGATGGCTCCGCTTTGTAAAACCGTTCGAAGAGCCGGGCTTCCGCTTCTTTGGAAATCGGCTTGCCCATGTTTTCCATCGCCAGGATGGCCCGATCCTTAGTACTAAACTGACGGACTTTGATTTCCCCCGGCCTTTGCGAAAATTTCAATGCATTCATCAGCAGATTATCCATCGCTCTCGCCAGCTTTTCCGCATCCGCTTCGACGATCACGTGATCGACCTCCCACTGTTTGGTTACGGCAAGCCCCTGCTCATTCGCGATCGGCTCGAATTCATAGATGATCTGCTCGGCTAAATGCTTCCATTCGATCTTTCTCAACGAGAGCTGAATATCCCTGTTAATCAGGCGCGTATATTCGAACAGATCATCGATCAGCTTCCTTAACTGCTCCGTTTTTTGCGAGGCATTTTCCACAAAGCGTTTATGCTCTTCTTCATTTCGATAGGCTTCGTTCTGGATAAGATTCAGGTAACCGCTAATACTCGTCAACGGAGTTCTTAAATCATGGGAAAGGCCTGTAATCAGCTCAATTTTAGACTGCTCCAGCTTTCTTTCCCGATCGATACTCTGCTGGATTTGTACAGCCATATGATTAAGGCTATTTGCGATATCTCCCAGCTCATCCTGCCTCGTCAAAGGAATCCGATAGCGGAGAACAAACCGTTTTTATATACCGAGGCGTTTTCGGATTCTCCTCTATTTTTTCCCGTATATTTCGAATGTGGGCCATGACCGTATTTTCCGAATAATATAAAGCAGGGTCTTTCCAAACGCCTTCATAAATTTGATCCGTGCCGAACACATGCCCCCGATGCGAAGCAAGCAATTCCAAGATGGAGAACTCCGTCGGCGTGAGAGAAACTTCCCGTCCCCGCACGGTTACAAGATGACGGCTTCTATCGATTTCCAGTCCCTCCAGACGGATAACGGCGGAGGATTCTTCCTCCTGTTTGGTATTAAGCTGCTGCCTCCTTAATTGAGCCTTCACCCTGGCCACCAGCTCCAGAGGATTGAAGGGCTTAGTTATATAATCGTCGGCTCCTGCCGATAACCCGGTAATTTTATCTTGATCTTCCCCCTTCGCCGTTAACATAATAATCGGGATATTGGACGCCAGGCGGATCTTTAGACAAGTCTGAACTCCGTCCAAACGGGGCATCATCAGATCCAGAATCATCAAATCGACGTTTTCCTTCTGCAGATATTCCAACGCTTGGATACCGTCCTCCGCCTCTATGACATGATAGCCTTCATTCCGTAAATAGACATGAATGACCTCACGAATGTCCGCGTCATCGTCCACGACCAATATTGTTTTTGCCAAGCGGCGCTCTCTCCCTTCTATTATAATGCATCGACGATAGCCGAATAATGACGAACACAATTATAAGAACGGCCGCCAACCATATTCCCTTGATGGCCGGGTCCTGCAATGGCTCGCTTGCGGTATAATTCAAGTATTCGATAACCGGCCCTACGGCATCATGCTTCATGGGCAGAAATCTACTTCTTACGGCAAATATATACGAATGCAGGTGGAATGTTGAATGGAACGAATTTTACACGGACCATGTCGAAATGCCGATCCAGCTGATCTCTCATTTGCAAAGAATATTGAAACGCTATGAACAACCCGCCCGGCTTCAGCGAAGTTACAATCTGGTCTATAAGCCGGTCTCTAAACGCTTGAGGGAAGTTGAAAAAGGGCAATCCGCTCAAAATACAGTCCAACTGCTCCCCCCGTTCGCGCTTCATAACGGACAACAGCTGCGAGGCGTCCGGATAGCCGGGGAAATCGGGATATTGCTTGGCCAGTTGTTCCCTTAAATAATCGTCTTTTTCGAACAGCAGCACTTTGCAGGCAGGCTGTTTGGCGCTTCGGATGAATTTCGTAACGGCTCCCGTACCGGCACCCAACTCTGCTATATTCCGAACCGTTTCCCAGGGTACCGGCTCAACCATTTTGCGGGCTAGAGCCTTCGAGCTTGGCGTTACGCTACCGATCTCCTTGGGAGTGCGGAGGAATTTGCTTAGAAACAGCATTTTTTCTCGCATTACTTCCGTAATTGAATTCGACATCGTCCATTCCCTCCATATGTAAGGCTGCTTCTCATTCTACAAAACATTCTGTAGATTTAGGTAGGGAATTTCTGAATAATTTCTTAAGGTTATTTGTGCATGGCAAAAAGCAGTCCATTAAGCCTGCGAGGCTGCGGACTGCTCGTCAAGTCGCCGAATTACAGATAACCGCTTCTGGTGTCCAAAATATCCGGTTTAAGTTTTTCCCATGGAGTAAACGTTGAGGTTAGCTTATAGCGGGTGCCGGTTTCTGCAGAACGGTAAGCACCGAACATAATCTCATGCACATGCAGCTGCTGCCTGCCGGACTGGACAGGCTGCTGACCCGACCGAAGGCATTGAGCGAAATATGAGATGACCCGGACGCCTGCTCAAAGTATCGATTGCTTACATGACCGCTGCCAATCATACCAAGCTTGATCGTTGTCATCGCATCCTTCCTTCCGTCAGAACGAACACAATTCACGGATTAACTTTGGCAGCCAACTGTTCAGAGACCGGAACTGGTAGCCAGCTTGCTCCGCTCTGCCGTTAGTCATATGCCATGAAGACGGTATGCCGAACGGAGAACGGTTTTGCTCCTCCGATTGCTCCAGCGTTTGCGCCTCTTTCCCCACTTCTTGCTCTATAGCGGCAAGAAGTTCGCGGATGGAGATGCTCCCTGAAGAGCAGGCGTTTATCGGACCTTGCAAATCCTTATCGCCTAACCACACGAGGAAGGAGGCCGCTTCATCGGAATCTATAAAGGAAATTCGCGCATCCATGTTGGGAACACCTATCGGAATTCCATCCCGTATTCGCTCAATATGAAACTGAAGACGTTTCGTATAATCATCCGTTCCGAGAATGATCGGGAAGCGGACCGCGCAAACCGGAAATTTCGCTTGTTGAAACAGCACGGCCTCCACTAAACGTTTGCCTTCGGAGTAGGATAAATCGTTGCCATGACCGGTCACGGAATAACTGTAAGGATCAAAATCGCTCTCACTTAACTCTTTATCCAGAAAATCATAGACGCTTTGACTGGAAGTCACAATATATCTCTCGGCCTTGTTCTCGAGTAAGCGGCATGCATAACTCGCACTTTCCGGAGTGTAACAGATTTGATCATAGACGATATCCCATTCGGACGATCCAACAGCCTCTTCCAGCGACTGGAAATCCGCTCTATCCAGGGTCAACCGCTTAACGCTGCCGTCGAAAGAATCCGGGGTTGTCCCCCTCGTTCCGATCGTAACACGGTATCCTTTCGTTAACAGCAAAGACACCAGCTTCTTCCCAACAAATCTCGTTCCTCCAAGAATAAGTACATCCTTCATTTCGATGCGCTCTTTTACTTAAAAATAATACGTTGGGGTCACGCCATTCGATGTATCTCTTGCTGTTCATTACAGAGCGGAAATTCCATCTCTGCCCGCAGCCCTTGACCGGCGCCGCTCTGCAGAGTAAGCCGGCCTTGATGGGCTTTGGCAATTCTGGCCACCATCGGCAGGCCCAGGCCATGTCTGTGGGAGACCGGCCGTTTTCTTCTTGAAGAATAAGGAAGCTCCAACAAATCAGGCAGTTCTTCCTCCGGAATCCCTGTACCGTTATCGGAAACGACGATTAGCCCCTTCTGCGAGTCCGGCCCTAGGCCGGTTTCGATCCAAATCACGCATCCTTGCGGATTATGGGCTATGCTATTTTGCACCAGATTGGTTACCGCCCGCTGCAGCAGCTTGATATCCGCCTGCACGCGGATGCTCTCGTCCGTTATTTTCAGGATCAAGTGATACCTGTCCTCCTCCAGCCCATGGTTGAGAAATTCCGTGACAACCTGACGCGCCACTGCGGATAAACGAATAAGCTTTACATCCAGCGGCTGCATCTCATATTCCAGCATGGAGACCAGATTCAAATCCTGAATCAAGGAACGGAGCTTCTCCCCCTGTCTGCGGATAATACCTGCCTGTTCCCTTCCCTCATCGGGCAAAGCGCTGTTCTCCTCCAAATCGCTGGCATAGCCAAGCACCATCGACAGAGGAGTACGAATGTCGTGGGAAATCCCGGCGATCCAATTGGAACGAGCCTCATCCCGGGCTTTAAGCGCCGCATTTTTCTCTTGAAGCTTGTCGGAGGCTTGATTAATGCTATGCGCTAGGTCACTGAATATACCTTTGCATTCGACATGGACCTCCTCTTCCTTGGCGAGAGCATGCACCCCCGACACAAGAGGCCTGATCGACCGGATCAGTCTCGTACCGACTATGATCGAAAGAATCAACACCAGTGCCATATTCCCGACCAGAACAAGGACAACTCTTGAAGGTATCGAGCTTATCCAGCTAACCGGATAAATAAGCTGGTATTTGGCGTAGCTGTTCTTAGGGTAGCCGACCACCAATATCCCTTCATCCTGCTCCCAGACAAATACCGGATAATCCATAAGGTAGTTCCGCGAAAATTTGGCCACCTCCGACAACGTATAAGAACGGGGGATTTCCTCCGGCAGCCGGTATTCCCACTTCACGGCTCCGTCCTCGCTCAATAGCATAGCCCAGGCATGATTTTGCTCCAGCCATTGTTGTTCCGCTTCTCCCAAAACATAGCCGATATCCTTCCAAACGAGAGAAGCTGCTATTCTTTCAATCACCGAGGCGGGAGCTTCCTTCTCATAGGCTTCCTGAAAAAGGACGGTCCCCAGCATAACCAAATTAAGCGTCAGCAGCAATAAGGATATAACCATGGTCGTTCCAATGTATCTGCGTATCAGCCGGATAATGTAATCCATAGGGCTTTTACTCCTTTGCAATCAGCTTGTAGCCCAGCCCTCTTACAGTCTGCAGACACTGCGGTTTGGAAGGATCAGCTTCAATCTTCTCCCGAATTCTTCGGACATGCACCATCAAAGTATTTTCATAGCCATAGGAGTCATCCCCCCAAGCCGCTTGGCATAGAGCGTCGCTCGTCACAATGCGCCCTCGATTTTCGTACAGCTTCAACAGCAGCGCATGCTCCTTGGCCGTCAGCGGGTACTCCTCGTCAGCTCTATAGACCGTTGCGCCTTCCAGGTCTACCCTGCACACCCCCAGGTTAAAAACAGGCGGCCGTTCAGAGGACGCCGGGGAGTAGGCGCGCTTAAGGATCGCGATGAGCCTGAGAATCAGCTCCCGGGGCAAGAAAGGCTTGACGATGTAATCATCGGCCCCGAGCCCAAGCCCCAGCAACCGGTCTTCATCCTCCCCCCGCGCCGACAGAAAAAGCACCGGCATTCCGGAAAACTGCCGTATGGAAGTAAGCAAAGCAAAGCCGTCCATATCCGGCAGCATCACGTCCAGAATAGCTATGTCCGGTTTATCCGACCGGCATATGGCCAAAGCCGTCTCGCTGTCAGCCGCGGAATAAATCCGATAAAACCCTTCTTTGCGCAGGAAGCCTTCAATCATCACTCTTATTTCAGGCTCATCCTCTACGATGAGTATTTTTCTATTTTTAATAGCATCCAAGTCCATCACCTGGGTCTATTATACATGACATGCCCCCGTTTCTTCCGCCTCTTTCCGGATGATTCTTCTAATTTAAGGTTGGCGTAAGGTCGCCTTCAGCCTGATGAAAGGTTCGGGGCTTATGTTGTTTATGGCCCCCGCTACCAAAAATACAGAAACGGAGTGATCACCGAATGAATGCTGAGCCTATTGTCGCCACCTACAATCTGTCCAAGTACTACAACCATGTATGCCGGGTGAACAAGGTCAATCTGACTGTTCATGAAGGGGAAGTATACGGTTTTCTCGGACCTAACGGAGCAGGGAAGTCCACTTCTCTGAAAATGCTGCTGGGACTGGCCAAGCCGAGCGAAGGCCGCGTCACTATTTTTGGCAAAGAGTTTAGCCGGAACCGCACGGCCATCCTGAGCCAGATCGGTGCCCTCATTGAATCCCCTTCGTATTACGGGCATTTGACCGGATTGGAAAATATGCGAGTCATGCAGCGCCTGAAGAACGTACCGGACAAGAATGTGCGTGAAGCTCTGCAAATCGTGCGCTTGGAAAATCAGAAGGATAAGAAGGTAGATCAGTATTCGCTGGGCATGAAGCAGAGACTGGGGATCGCCATGGCGCTGCTGTCCTTCCCCAGGCTCCTGATTCTGGATGAACCGACCAACGGCCTGGACCCGGCCGGTATCGGCGAAATCAGGGAGCTGATCCGATCATTGCCGGAGCGTTACGGAATGACCGTGCTACTGTCCAGCCACCTTCTGACGGAAATAGAACAAATAGCCGCTTCCGTCGGCATTATCAGCGAAGGAGCTCTCCTGTTTCAAGGGAGAATGGAAGAGCTGCGGGCCAGAAATAATATTACCGTTTCCATAAAGGCCCAGGACGCCATCTCAGCCCAGAAGCTGCTGCTCGCTCACGGGTATAAGCCGGTCATGGACAAAGGAAGGCTGCACTTCGATAATCCGAACGATTTGCAAATAGCGAAGGCGAATCAAATTCTGGTAGAGGCCGGTATTTCCGTCGTCCGCATAGAGGAGCACAAGAGGAGCCTGGAAGATATTTTCCTGGAGCTCACGGGGAAGGAGCGCAGCCTTTGATGAAAGCTTTGGCACTGGAATTCTATAAGCTTCGCCGCAAACGAATCTTTGCCATGATGACTTTGTTTTTGGGTGCAGAGCTGGCTTGGGCTTTCGTATCCATAAGCATGTCCATGTCCCGCCATCCGGACAGTACGTCCTGGGAAGCGCTTCTGGTAACGGTCGCTTCCATGAACGGGTTGTTTGTCCCGATCATGTCTGCGGTTGCCGTATCCCGCATATGCGATATGGAACACAAAGGGGACACCTGGAAGCTGCTGGCCACCACTGCGGTACGGCGCAGCCGGCTATATTGGGCCAAGTATTGGTGCGCCAATATCCTGATCCTCTATTATATTAGCCTTCAGGCTGCCGCCATTGCCGGCTTCGGGATCGTCAAAGGATTTGCGGAACCTTTGCCCTTCTCCCTGCTGATTCCATATATAGGCGGGGCTCTGCTGACCAGCATGGCTATCGTCGCCCTGCAGCAGTGGATTTCCCTGTCTGTCAAAAATCAGGCCTTCGCTCTATCTCTGGGTATGATAGGAGGCTTTATCGGGATGGCCGCAGACTTTTTCCCCGCCGGAGTACGACGGCTCTTTATTTGGTCTTACTATACGGGATTGAGCCCTGTCATCTATCAATATTCAAATCTTTCCGTCGACTACCGGGTTCAACCGTTAGAAACCGGTTCTCTGGCATTTATGTCTATCCTTATCATCATTCTGTTCACAGCCGGCTGCTTTCACTTTTCCCGGCAGGAAATATAAGGAGGTTCACTGCATGATAAGAAGCATTTCGGCGGAGTGGCTGAAGCTGCGCCATTCCCGTATCGGACTGGTGCTCCTCACCCTTCCGGTTCTTAGCGTATTGATTGGCTGTGCGACTTTTTACATGAATCGGAGCGCGCTGCATAACGGCTGGTACAGTCTGTGGACCCAGGTCGGCCTGTTCTATGGCGAGTTCTTCCTGCCTGTACTGATTGCCATCTGCTGTGCTTATGCGTGCCGTTTGGAACATATGAACCGCAACTGGAACGCCGTCATGACCTCTCCTGTTCCTGTGGCATGCATTTTTCTGGCCAAGCTGACCGTCGTTAGCATTCAGATTTTCATAGTGCAAGCTTTATTTATGGCGCTGTATTATTGTGCAGGCCTCCTGTTCGGCTTGTCTTCCCCGTTCCCCCCGGAAGCCTTCGGCTGGATATTGCGGGGCTGGCTTGCTTCGGTATCCATCGGTGCCGTGCAGCTTGCGCTGTCCCTGCGCATTCGCAGCTTCGCCGCCCCTATCGGAATCGGTCTCTGTGCGGCCTTTCTCGGATTGGGATTCTATGTGGCCAAAGTCGGGTTATTCTTCCCTTACTCTCTCTTGACCATCGGCTTGGGTGTTCTAAGCCAAGAAAGTCTGACGGGCGCGGATGACCGTTTGTTTCTTGTGATGAATCTCATCTTCATCGTCGCCTTCTCTTCCTTGGCCATACGCAGATTGCAGAAGAAAGATGTGGTTAGCTAGATGTCCGTCTAGTTTCATAACCGTATACAGCACAAGTGCCACCCCGTTCATTGCAAAAACGGGGCGGGACCGTGCTTGCCCCGCCCAAGGCGGAGAAACCTATTCGAAAGAATCATTAATACTCCGCATCTCTACTGAGATTCTTTAATAATGTAAAGCTCAATTTCGCCGCTGTTTTCTCTGGCTTCGATGAAAGAGAATCCTAAATATCCCTCAGAATTGTATATCTTTGATAGGATTGACCGGCGTACTGTAACCTCCTCTTCTTTACCAGTTGAGAGATCTAAGGCGAATATTTGATTCATGGAATAACGATAATAGACTTTATTATTCATGATAAAAGGAGAATCGAAGGTCATCTCACTCTCTTCGCCTTTAATTTCATATTTGGTAACTCCACTTTCCCGGTCAAACACTCTAACCCTTCCAATTTCGCAGAACACTACCCATTTTTCATCTGCTGTAAAATCCACAATTCCTTCTACATTAGATTTTATTACTCTCGCAGATTTCGTTGAATCGTAAGGGTAAAAAGCTATTTCAAAAGACTTATTGCTCTGCGCCTCCTTCTTTTCAAATACGGATTGATGGATTAACATACCATCTACTACGGGTCTTTGGATAATTAGATATGTTCCTTCTCTGCCGTTATTTCTTTCGTCCAACTTTGCAGTTGCTATCTCAGTGATTTTATTTGAGTTCGGTTCATAAACTATAGCTGAACTAATGACGATATTATTTTCAAACTTCTTTTCGATCCAAGTCAATTGAAAAACTGATGTTAAGAACCTTACATTTTGATTATGGATGTCGATTTTTCTTCCAAATCGTGTTTCGTAAAATTTTTCGATTTATTTACTCCGTAAGTGGTTGTATATTTCTTGAAAACCGTTACAATAGACTTGTCAATAATTAGTAAGGATTTAAAGTCCATGAGGAGGGAAACCGATGGAGAAGATTAAAGTGGCCATTATCGGATGCGGTACGATTGCCAACAGTGCCCATATCAAGGCTTATATGGCCAACCCGAATGCCGAGATCAAATATTTCTGCGACATTATCAAGGAAAGGGCCGATAAGGCTGTTCAAGACTACGGATGCGGGCAAGCGATAGAGGATTATCGCGTCATTCTGGATGATCCTGAAGTCGAAGCGGTTTCAATTTGTACTCCGAATGACGGTCATGCGGCAATCGCCATCGATTGCTTGCGCGCGGGCAAGAATGTGCTCTGCGAGAAGCCGGCCGCCAGAACGTTTGAGGAAGCGCTGGAGATGCAGAAGGTACAACACGAAACCGGCAAAGTATTGAATATCGGTGTAGTCAACCGCTTTAATACGGGAGTCAACGTAGTTAAAAATATGATCGCTAATGGAGAGCTGGGCGAAGTATACCATGTATATGTCAGCTTCCGGGCACACCGCTCCATTCCCGGCCTTGGCGGCGCCTTCACGACCAAAGCGATTGCCGGCGGAGGCGTGCTGATCGACTGGGGCGTCCATTACCTCGATGTCGTTATGTATTGCACCGGAGATCCGCAGCCCAAGACAGTAACCGGTCAAGCTTATTGCAAGCTGGGTAAAGACATGAAAGACTATACGTTTACGAAGATGTGGGCCGGCCCGCCAAATTATTCCGGTACATATGATGTGGACGATTTTGTAACCGGGTTGATCCGGACCGAAGGACCGACCATTTCCTTGAACGGCGCCTGGGCCCAGAACATCGGCGTCAGTGAGACCTACATCGATTTCCTTGGCGACAAGGCGGGCATTCGTCTGCAATACGGCTCCGACTTCAAGCTGTACAGCGCGAAGAACGGCGCTCTGCTGGAGACAACGCCGACTTACAACTCGACGGATATGTTCCAGAATGAAATTGACGGCTTCCTCAATTGCATCCGTACAGGAGAGAAGCTTCCTTCCCATATTGATACGGTCATCTTATCTTCCAAGATTATTCAGGCTATTTACGATTCTTCCGACCAGCGCAAGGAAATTTCGTTCGAGTAGCAAGGAGGCTTTAATACTGTGAAAACCATCGGGTTCATTGATTACTTCCTGGATGAATGGCATGCCAATAAATACCCGGGATGGATTCAGCAAGCAACGAACGGAGAACTGAAGCTCGCCTATGCCTATGGCAAGAAGGACTCCGAGCAGGGTGTCGATAACGCCACCTGGTGCCGGAACATGGGGGTCGAGCTGCTCGATTCCATCGAAGCGGTCGTTGACAAGAGCGATTACTTGATCGTGCTTTCCCCCGACCATCCGGAGTTTCATGAAGAGCTGGCAATCCCTGCCCTGAAATCCGGCAAACCGACTTACGTGGACAAAACATTTGCCCCGGACCGGGCTACAGCTCAGCTTCTGTTCGACACCGCCGCCAAGCACGGCACCCCCTTGTACTCGTCCTCAGCTTTGCGTTTCGCCACCGAGTATGTCGAGGCGGACAGACAAGGGATCGAAACTATCTGCAGTATGGGGCCGGGAACGTTCGCCAATTATTCGATCCATCAGATCGAACCGATCGTTTCCATGATGGGGAACGCCCCGACGAGGGTCATGGCTACCGGAACTCCATCGTTCCCTACCCTGATTATCGAATTTGCAGACGGCAGGCAGGCGTCCATTCACCATTTTGCCAATAGCCCGTTCAGCCTGGCGCTGGGGTACTCTTCAGGCCAATCGGTCCATCTGAAGCCGGAATCGGATTTCTTCGGCCTGTTTATCCGCAATCTGGTGCAATTTTTCAACACCGGTCAGCCTACCGTAGATCCATCCGATACGATTGCAATCATCACCATCATCGAATATGGCCTCAAGGCTTTGGAAACGCCCTATCAGTGGGTAGAGCTTCCGAAAGCCTGAACGGGCACGTAAATTTGAAGTAAAACGAGATATGGCGGGCCTAAGCCCGCCTTTTTCTTTTCCCGCTATAATTTGATTACCTTCCTTCTTCTTGTTCCGTCTTATGGACGGAACTCCCCTCTTTAGCCGCTTTGGACTGTTATCCCCCTTAATCAGAAAGCGTCGCTGGCGTTCTTAGTGATACGCATCCCGATATACACCTTTCCGATCATTACGGTATGTGCATGACAGCCGGTTGGATGCTCGGAAAATGGAGTTGCGGTCTTGATCTAGTAGCACTGCCCGTTGGATTCAAACGCTAATGCATGGATCGACTAATCAAGTCTGCTTTCGACCGTTATCCCCTCTCCTCAGAAAGGCTTGAGGCCGCTGCCTTGGTCTTAGTCCTATCCCGCTTGATTCCATTCAGACCGGCCCTGTACCTGCACATCTTCTTATATGAGCCCGACTCTAATCCGGAGCTTCTGAGTGATGGGGATAATAGTCCAATGGAAGGGAAAAATGGTGTCCGGTCGTTACTGAGCCGTTGGTATAACAGACAAAGAACGAGGAGAGAGATATGGGACAGCGCGCCAGTTACCAAGGAGAGCAGGATAACGGTCCGAAGAAATACGGTACCCGGTGATTGCAACCCGGCCCATGAGATAAGGGTTAATCCCATAAGTCGGATTGCGATCTTTCAACCCCTGTCACACGCCGGATAGCGTAAAAGACGGGCAAAACCGCAGGTCTTTTTTGGTAAAAGCCGCGCAATACCTGATTCTAAAGCGATTATGCAGGTCTTTGGAGCGATTTTTGCGAAATCACTGCATTTTGGCAAAGAAGACCTGCACATTTGAGCGTCTTTCGCTCTCTTTCTGGAAAAAATGGAAATCCAATGTACTTTTGCTTGTCTTTGCAACGTCCTTGCTGCTGTCTCGTTTCATGCCTTCGCTCTGTATCTGCGAACGAGCAGCAAATAACACAGGACTGCCCCTATATCCGCTCCCGCTATCACAATCCCCATGGGAACGGCCGTTTCTCCTCCGCCCAGGCCTACCAGAGGCGCCACCAGCGCGCCAAAGATCATGGACATCAGTCCCAGCAGCGCAGAGGCGCTGCCCGCAACCTTGCCTTGGTTCTGCATTGCCAGAGAAAAACAAGCCGTGCTAACAATCCCGACACTCGAGACGACAAAGAATAACGGAATCATCACTCCATACAAGCCGGCTCCGGACAGAATCATCACGAGCAGCGTCGTCCCGCCTAATGAAGCCATTCCGAGGCCGCAGACCAGCAGCTTCGTCTCGCTGATTCTTCCCGCCAGCCTGCCGGTAACCTGGGTAGCCATAATGATGCCGAGCCCGTTAATGGCGAAGAAGACGCTGAACATTTGCGGCGAGGCCCCATAGATATTTTGAATAACAAAGGGCGATCCGGAAATATACGCGAACATGCCGGCACTTACAAGGCCCTGGGATAGAGCATAGCCTATGAAGATCCGGTCTCTGAACAGCCCGCGGAAAGTCGACAGCGTATTCTTGATCCCGCTCTGGGAACGCCGTTCGCGCGGCAGTGTTTCCGGCAAGCCGAACAAGGCGGCCATCAGCATAATAAAGCCCAAGAGACCCAGGACGACAAATACCCCCTGCCAGGATACGTAACGCAGCAGTTGTCCGCCTATGATCGGAGCAAGGATGGGAGCCGCCCCGTTAACCAGCATCAGCAGCGCGAAGAACTTGGTCAGCTCTGCCCCCGAGTACAGATCCCGTACTACCGCTCTCGAAACGACGACGCCGACCGAACCGGACAAGCCTTGAATAAGTCTCAGCGCTATCAATACTTCGATCGAAGGACTGATTGCGCATAGCAGAGACGAAGCGGCGAAGATGACGAGGCCGATCATTAACGGGGTACGTCGCCCATAGATATCACTCAGCGGCCCGGCGAAAAGCTGACCTAACGCAATCCCTGCCAGGAAGCAGGTCAGACTTAGCTGCACCAGCGAAGGATTCGTCTGAAGCTGCTCCGCCATGATCGGCAATGAAGGCAAATACATATCGATGGAGAGTGGCCCGATGGCACTCAGCATCCCCAGTACGGCAGCCATCTTGTATCGGTTAGACCGAGATAGCTTCTGCGGTATCATTTCCGTACCTAACATCGGATTGCCCATAAGCTCATACCTTTCTTGACAAATTGAATGAATAAGCCGAAGCGGCTGTTAGTTGCCAAACTAACTAATTCATTCTAGCAAATCTGACTTCATTGTCAATGGTTATGGGCACTTCATGATTATTTTCGCTTCCACGACCCTTTAGGCCAACGAAACGGTTCCACATGTCTGAGCATCGTCATAAATACCGTCGCCCATTGTTCTTCATTCAATGAGCATATCGGTGAATTGCGGTCCGCTCCAATATTTTTAACCAGATGCTTGATTTGTGGCGGGGTAAAAATTCCAAGCAGCGCTTCACTAATCGGAAGCCTAGGATGCTTCAGCCCATAATCCGCCATGGCCCGAAACCGCAAATGCTGGTTATGCGGGACAAGCGGCTGCTTCCTTCGGCGAATCCGCAGCAGGGCCGAATCGACTCTGGGCGGTGGTGAGAAGAAGTGTCTGGGCACCTCTCTTACCAGCTTCAGCTCGAACCACATTCTCCAAGTCAAAATGCGTGCATTCACAACCGGTGTGGAAGTAAACCGTTTTGCAGCCTCCTTCTCCACCATCAGCAAGGCTTTCTGCAGGAGAGCGGACGGGGTATCCAGAAGCTTGCCGAGAATGGCCGTTGTTATGGAGTATGGAATGTTCGCTACGACGGAATAAGCCTCACGGGGAAGCGCGGTTTCCCTGATATCTCTCGGAATTATCGTGATATTCGCATGCTTTCGCGATTTGTCGCGAAGCACCTCAATGAACCCGGGATCATTCTCGACCGCCAGCACCTTTCCCGCTTTTTTGGCGAGAGGCAGAGTGAGAACGCCCTTACCCGCCCCGATTTCGAAAATCGTATCTGTTTCTCTAACCTCCGCGATCTCGATCATCTCTGCGATGATCCGTTTATTATGCAGCAAATGCTGACCGGAGAAGTTAGGTCCTTCTACACACTTTCGCACCTTGCGATGCCGTTTGTTTTGTCTTTTCATGCCGATCCTCCATTATCTGATGAAATAAAAAAACACAGACCGCTGCCTGTGCTTATCCATCACTGGAGGAATACATGCCAAGGACTTCCCTCCTTCGGGAATCTGGAAGATCCATGGTATTTTTTCCCATATATCGACTCGACTTGAAGTCCCTGCAGCATGAGCTTGCTTAAGGGCTCCGCTCAACCGATCGAACCTATAACTTTATTTACACATGCAAGAAGAAACGGCTGTACGTCCTTGGACAAGGACGTACGGTTTCTCGATGAAATATAATAACGGAATAAGCATGAAGCTTACACGCTTATATTTCAAAGAAGAGGTCAGGATCAACCTTCCCTCTCCCTGCACCCTCTATAAGGTTACGTTAAAAATGGGCAGATCATTCCGATTGCTCTGCACAGGCAGAGGCTTTGAGCAGTATTCAATTATCTGCACAAAGTTCTCAATCGAATGAAAAATATAATACCCACACGTAACCCTCCGTTCACTAAAAGTAACTTCATGCTAACATATCGGAAACCGACTCACAACCTGATCAATCTGTAATAAATCGTTATAATCAAGTTTTCCGTCGTGTCCCACCTCGTTTTTTCGCTTTCCAATCCCCTCCCTTGACCTTTCCCTGAATTTTGGCATTCGCTGTCTTTTTGCGGACAAAATGTTTACATTCAGCCCGGAGTATAGACAGGGACTCCATTGTTGCCGATAGTCATCCTGTATCTCGTGCCATTAGGGGCATGCACATAAATACCGTCGAAGTTGCTTGACCCTTGAACGAGGACGGCGGCCGTCTTGCCCTCGACACAGTTGTCGGCTACCTGCACGTTGCTGGTCGTCCCCGTGACGCTGATGCCATACTGATTCTGGTTGCCGGAAGGGGCTTTGCGGACCGTATTTCCGGCAACCTTGCCGTTCCTGGCCTTATTGGCCACGAGGATGCCGCTGCGCGTATTATCGGTTTCGGTGGCAGGCGAGCTGATCATATTCCCCTCTACATGAAAACCGTCCATGCTTTGAATGAAGATTCCCGTTCTTCCGCAGCGCTGTATCTGGTTATGGCCTATATAAATGCCCGACGTATGTCCTTGATTCTGATAGTCCGCATCCGGCTCCTCGGTATACACCGCTTCCGTCTTAATATCCTGGAAACGATTGCCGCTTATGGAAGTATCGCTGACGTAGGATAACAGCACTCCGCGATACTGATTGCGGAACAGATTATTGGCAATCTGCACATTATGGGTCCACCGCAATGTAATACAATTATGGCTGGCCGACCCGTCTTCGAAGAGATTGTCTGCAATAACGACGGACTCCATTTTGGCATAAACCGTGTTGGTCTTGGGCCATCCCGCGCCATAGATATTTTCCGACCGCGTTCCTTTGAATATGTTCCCTGAAATCACTATATTTTTACCCGACTGGGGAAGACCGCTCTGCACCCCGTCCGCATCCTTCGACGATTCGGTATTGGCCTGCGGATTCGACAGCATGATTCCCCGGTTGCAGTTCAGAAACAAATTGTTTGTGACAAACAATTCCGCATACTTGAAGCTTCTTACTCCGGCGAAGGTCATGCCTTCGAACGTATTTCCATAAATTTTTATATTCGAGTTGTATAGATTGTGAACGGCATAATGATTGCCCACTCCAGCCGGCCAAGCTTGTGTGCCCGGTGTGCCGCTGGCGCCGAAATAACAGTTGCGGACGGTTATGTTCCGGCAGGGGGTTCCGTCAAACACGCCGATTATCGAGAAGCCCTCCTTCGTATGATTGGCAATTTGAATCGCCTCGGCATAATTTCTCGACTGATTGGGTGTATCGTCCTTGTACCCGAGAAAACGGCAGTTCTCGATCAGCACGTTCTCGCAAGCGTTCATGTCCACGCCGTGAGCCGATACAACGTCTCTCAATTCTACATCGCGAATAATGATATTCCTTCCCCGGGCCAGGCCGAAGCCGTTAAAGTCATCCGGGTACTGCAAAATATTCCCTTCCCAAACTCCCCCCTCGATAATAATATCGCCGTGCCCTTCGTACCCCTGAAAGCTATCGTTCAGCTTCCCGTTGGCCATAAAGGAATAGTCATGGCAGCGCAGCAGCGTGGCGCCCTGCTGCATGCTGAATCGCGTCCGGCGATAGATTCGCAGCGTATCGGTCACTTTATAGGTGCCTTTCGGAACGACAATATGCGTATAGCTGTTGTGCAGCGCCTGATTCAGCGCATTCTGAATGGCCGGCGTATCATCGGTTATCCCGTCGCCGACAGCTCCGAAATCGCGAACGTTGAGCACCGGGCTTGTTCCTTTGGCCGAAATCGAAGGCTTATCCAGCGGACTGTAGACATTTTCCGTAACCGGCATGGCGGAAACTCCGGAAACGGTCCGCAGCATGCTGCTTCCTGCAACTAGAGCCAGTCCGGTCATTCCCAAGGAGGTTAACATCCTCCTCCGGCTGATTCGGTGATCGGGCCTCTCCTGCTCCTCGGGATTATCCGGCCTCCCCTGCTTCTGTTGATCCGGCTCTTCCTGCAGCTTCTGCTTTTCCTGCTCCAACATCCCTCATTCCTCCTCGCATGACATGGAATAGGTTAATGCTTTATCCCAAGCTCCCGGCAATCAGGTCTCCTTGCCTTCCCCTGCACTATCCTTTCCGGGTGGCTCCCAATCCTTCTCCGTCTTCACTTGAATCGTCTTGCCGTCGGTATGAAGCAAAATATGTCCATGCAGGCCGGTGGTATACACCTCGGTGCCTTTTTTCTCCAGCCGCTCCTTCAAATTCGGGCTCTGAAATATATTCTGGCTTATAATGGCGATCTGCGGCGATACCGCCCGCAGGAACGCCTCCGACGACGAGGTCGATTCGCTGCCGTGATGGGGAATGTCCATCATATCGGACTTCAGCTTGTCTGCCCATGGGGAGGCGGTAAGCTCAATTTCCCTGTGCTTGTAAATGTCCGCAGTGAACAGAAACGTACGCTCGCCATAGGTCATTCGGAACACCATCGAATAATCGTTAATCTCCGGAGCGGAGAACACTTTCACCGCATCGGGCAGCTCCCCCTTCGGCGGGCTGAGCACTTCGAACCGAACCTGATCGCCAAGCTGAAAAACATCGCCATCCTCCAGCGTTCGGACAGGAACCTTCTTCTCTTCCAGAGGGCTCATCGCATTGGTATATGCGGAAGACTTTGTATACGGCAGATTGATCATATAAAATTGCTTGATTTCCTTCTCCTTCGCCACGGTGGCAAAGCCTCCGATATGATCGATATGCGGATGCGTATTGAGTGCGATGTCCAGCGTGTCGATGCCCAGCTTGTTCAAATAGTCGACCACTTGCGTCCCTGCTTCCGGCAGCCCCGAGTCGACCAGCATCGTTTTGCCGTCCGGTGAAATAATCAGAAAGCTGTCTCCCATCAGGTCCTTGCCATCCAGATAAAAATAACGAATCGTCAGTTGATCCTTATAGGCCTCCCGGTCGAATATTTCCTCAGTTCGCACACTCGCTTCTTCCGGTACGGCCGGTGGCTCTATTTCGGAAGTCGCCTTCGTGCAAGCCGCCAGCATTGCTGCAGCGGCGGCCAGCATGAAGAGAGCTCTGCAGACGCCGTTCATTCGGATGAACATTTTGAAAGCCTCCTTTCCCGGTTGTTCTATCCGGTGGAATGCAAGCCGCATCCCCTGTTCCGGGAGTCTGTCCGACGGCACTTCCCCGAATGCGCTTTCACTGTTCCGAGTCACGGATCAACCGTCTTCATCGGCTAATAGCTTTGAACGATTCGGTTTACAATACCCCGGACAGACTTCCTGGGATCGGTCATATCCTCCTGCAGACTTAATTGCTTCCCTTGTAGCGCTCGTAAGCTTGCTTGTAAATGGTCATGTAATCTTCCAGTCCCATTTTCTTGACGGTCTCGACATATTTATCCCAATCCGACATCGGCTGGGAGCCTGTAATGAATTTCGCCTCCATCTCGGTGATGTAAGACTCGATATCGGAGCCGACCGTAGAGCGGAATTCGGTCTCCTCCTCGGTATAGTTGAAGCTGTTCCAGAGCTCCTTGACCGCGTAAGGCTTTGCTTTCTCCCCTACTTCTATCGACTCGGGCAGCGTCTCGGAGCCTTTGAAGTATTTCTCCTGCACATACCCGGGATAGCTGCCGCCCAGCCAGGTAATATATTTGGCCAGCGCCTGGTCCATCGTAAGCCCTTCCGGATTGTTGGTGATTTCCTCTACAAATTCCAGCTTGCCTTCGGGAGTCGTTCTGTACGTCTGTCCTTCGATGCCCATGAAGTAGAATGTAGCCCCTTCGTCGCCGAAGAAATGGTCGATCCAGCGGACGGTCGCTTCAGGATGCTTGTTCTTATCCGTGATGACGAAAGCTCCCGGCCATACGGCAGGCACTTTGATATGGGAATACAGCCGGTCCCCGTGCGGTCCCTCAAGCGCTCCAAGACCGACATACCCCGGTTGGTTGAGCTGGGTCTTGGGGTTCGGATTAATGGTGGCTCCGAATACGCCTTTCTGGCCTTTGGCATACAGAGCGGCCGTTTTGATCGTAAAGATTTCCTTGTCGATCAGACCCTCGGTGTACAGCTTGCGTACATATTCGATCACTTCCTTGTATTTCGGATCGATGCGGAAGAAACGCAGCTCGTTCGTCTCCGGATCTACATCGACGTATTTATGGCCCAACCCGCGGTTGCCGAACCCCCATGCTCCTCTAAGCTGCTCCAGCAGCGGATTGATCCCCCCGCCGGCATAAGGGATTTCATCCGCCTCCCCGTTCCCGTTCAGATCGGTTTCCTTGACAGCCTTTAAATATTGGTACAGCTCCTCGGTGGTCGTCGGCTCCGGCATGTTGAGCTTATCCAGCCATTCCTTGTTCACCCACAGCGGCGTACCGATAAGCATAGGCAGAAATTCCGGGCTGTAGAACGACGGGAAGGAATAGATGTTACCGTCCGGCATCGTCAAGCCCCTCTTCAGGTCCGGATATTTCTCCAGCAAGCTTTTGAAATTGGGAGCATATTTGTCGATAAGATCGTTCAGCTTGATGAAGGTACCCTGAGCCCCGTATTTCATCAAGTCCGCGGCAGGGACCCTTGCTGAGTAGAAGGCGTCGGGATAATCTCCTCCGGCCAAAGCCAAATTGCGCTTCTCTGTCAAATTCTCGAACGGCACCAGCTGGAAGGTAATGTTCATGTTCGACATTTTGGCGTATTCTTTCCACACCAGTGTTTCCTCGAAATTATTTCCGTTGGTCGCCGCTTTCCCCGTAAAGAAGGTTAAACTAATCGGCTCCTTCACGATCGGCATTCCCGTCAGATTCAGATTTGTAACTTCTTCCGTTTCCGGCGATGGCTCGTTTCCTTCCTTGACTTCCTTGCCGCCGCCGCTGCAGGCCGATAACAGGCTGCCGCTCATGGCGACAGTCAGCATGACGGAGGCCCATTTATGATTTCGCATTGCTTCTTCCTCCCTTTTCTCCAAACGTTATCTATTGATTAGTTAAAAGGGGCTAGCCCCTAAGAACTCCTAGTGATTCACAGTTCACACGAACCTTCTTCGGAAAGGCCCAAAGCCATTAGTCCCGATGCGGCCCATTATCCCTTGACCGCCCCGATCATAACACCTTTGACGAAATATTTCTGCAGGAACGGATACAGCAATAGAACCGGCAAGTTGGCTACAATGACCACCGCGTATTTTATCGCTTCGCCTTCCATGACGTTACGGGCATGGGAGTCATCGCCGACGCCGAGCATCTCCTGCATCTGCCCCTGGATCAGAATTTCCCGCAGGAACAATTGCAGAGGGTATTTGTGCCGGTCGGTCAAATACATAAGGGCGCTAAAATAAGAGTTCCAGTGGCCGACACTGTAGAACAGGATCATGACCGCGATGATGGGCAGGGACAACGGCAGCACGATACGCGTAAGGATGCCCAGATTGGAGCAGCCGTCGATCGAGGCGGCCTCCTGCATTTCATAGGGAATGGAGCTCTGAAAAAAAGTACGCATAATCAGGATGTTGTACACGGATACCGCTCCCGGAATAATGAGCGCCCACATGGAATTGAGCATGCCCAGCTTTTTGACTAGAAGGTAGGTAGGCACCATTCCCCCGCTGAAGAACATCGTGAACACCATCAGCGCCGCGATGAGATTGCGTCCATAGAAGTCTCTGCGAGAGAGCGGATACGCCGCCGCCACGGACAGAACCAGATTGATCGCCGTACCGACCGTCGTATACAGGATCGTGTTCATATACCCGGATAGAATTTCGTGATTCTGGAATATCTTCTTGTAACCCATCCATGTAATCTCTTTCGGCCACAGCCACACTTCTCCCTGCATAACCGCTTCGGGATGGCTGATGGACGCAACGAGGACGAAGATCAGCGGATACAGAACGATGACGGATATGACCGCCAGAATGGCGTGGACAGCCCATTCGAACAGCTTATCACCGAAGCTTTGATTGTTCATGCACTTCACCTCCTACCATAGGCTTGTATCATTCACTTTGCGGGCGATCCGGTTAACGATAACCAGCAGAATAAAGTTGACCACGGAGTTGAACAGCCCGACCGCTGCGGAATAGCTGTACTGTCCGTCGATGATTCCCTTGCGGTATACATGGGTGGCAATGACGTCTGAGGCCGGCATGTTCAGCGAGTTTTGCATCAGAAATACTTTCTCGAAGCCGACGCTGAGCAGAGAGCCCATGTTCAGAATGAGCAGAATGGTGATGGTCGGAACGATCCCCGGCAAATTGATGTGCCAGATGCGCTGCCAGCGGCTGGCTCCATCCACCCGGGCCGATTCGTGCAGTTGAGGATCGATCCCGGTCAAAGCTGCGAGATAAATGATCGAGCTCCAACCCATCTGCTGCCATACACCCGACATTACGTACACGGTTTTGAACCAGGCGGGCTCGGTCAGGAACTCGATAGGTTCTCCCCGGAACCAAGTGATGATCAGGTTGACCAGACCGGTCTGCGGCGACAGGAAGATAAGAATCATTCCCACCATGACGACCGTGGACAGGAAGTGAGGCGCATACGTCACCGTCTGCACGAAGCGGCTGAATGCCCTGGAACGAACCTCGTTGATCATCAGCGCCAGAATAATGGGAACCGGGAAGCCGACGAACAATTGGTACAGCCCGATTCCGAGAGTGTTTTTGAGCAGCCGCCAGAAGTAATAGCTTTCAAAGAAACGTTCGAAATGCTGGAAGCCAACCCACGGGCTGCCCCAAATGCCTTTGGTCGCGATAAAATTTTTGAATGCGATCTGTACGCCGTACATCGGAACATATTCAAAGAGAATAAAGAACGCGATGACCGGCGCGATGAGTAAATACAAGTCCCAGTTTTTCCGTATCCGTCTTAGGATCACGGACCGTTTCCGGCTGAGACCAACCTCCGCCTGCACCGGCGGCACGGGCTGTTTTGACAAGCTCCCACCCCTTTCGTCTATTCATTCCGGAGCATACCAGAGGACCCGGAGAAATGGGAATATACACTTCTTTCGGTAGCTTGCAGCACATTGTCACGCAGAAAAAAATGATAACTATATAAAAAAGGGCATGTTTTACAATAAATCAGCTTTCTGTATAATGAAGACATGTTTCATGAAAGCGCTTCTATAAAAAGGAAGCCCGATTAAACGTAAGGGAGCATGTGCGATTGAAATGGGCCTTATTGAACCGCCAAACATTGGTCTTCAAGGTTTTTTTCAGCTTTCTGGTCATCATTCTGCTGTTTTCCGTCTTCAATCTCCTGTCCGTCCATTTATTCAACCGGAGCGTGCAGAACGAGATCATCCAATACAACCGCCTGATGCTTAGAAATGCGGCGGAGCGGTACGAGACTCATCTCGAGAGGATCAGGACATTGCTGTTCGACATTTATATGAACGAACAGGTCGTAGCCTTCAACCGCCAGTTGCACAGGAAAACGGAAGACGAAATCGATTATTGGAAAGCCGGAGATGTGTTGAAGAGCCTCCGCTCCCCGGCATACAATCCGATGTTTTTTCTCAATAATTTTTTTCTCTATTTCGATTCGCAAAATTTGATTGTAGAAAAGGAAGGAACCGTCGAGGCGGAGATGATGTTTACCAAATTTTACGAGAGCGACGCCTACCCTCTCTCCTTTTGGAAGGAAGAGCTGGCCAGGGACAGCAACTATGTGCTGCATCCGGAAGCGACGTTCACCGTCTCTACGTTGAATTCCTCGGTGGATGTCCAGCTCATCCCGTTTTCATTCCGGGCTACTTCCTCCAATTACCTGGCCATCGCGCTGCTGGATGCCCGGGCGCTGCAGGAAGCGTTTTTCGGCAGCGATAACAGACATTTTATGATTTTGACCCAGGACGGCTCGCTGCTGTACCGTTCCTCCGATGCCTTGGCGGCCGAGGAAATTCCTTCCTTTGCGAATGGCAAAGAGTATGGCTTGTCCGGCGATTACTATTTCTTCATCGACAGAGGAGCCGATCTAACTTATGTAACGGCAGTGCCATATGCGAATATTGCATCCCAGGTTCGAAATGCCAGCCTCATGCTGCTTCTGATCTGCGCGGTGTCCATTGTGATCGGAGTGTTCGTCAGCGTGTTCCTAAGCCGCAAGATCAACCGGCCTGTGAAGCAGATGGTCACCTCGATCTTGCGCAGAGACCCGGTTAAGCTGCAAAGCGCCATTCTGGAGTTCGATCTGATTCACCAGAACATCTATGAGCTAATGAAGGAACGGGAATCGATCCAGAAAGACCTGTCCGGCAAAAGATCGCTGCTGACCAGCTTCGGCTACATCAACAAGTTAAAGGCCATTACATCCGATATTAACGAATGGAAAGATATCGCCGAGATGGACGAACCGTTCGTGATCGTGCTCTATCAGCTTCACTTCAAAACCCGGATCGTCGCCAGCAGTCAGATGAAGCCCGAGCGGATGGCCTATTACATCCAGGAGTATATTAATGTCGTCATTTCCGAAAGAATGCCTTCCGCACATACATTTCAAATCGAGAACAACCAGATTCTATCCCTGATCCGCAGCGAGGAAATCCCGGGGGCATTGGAGGATGCGCTGGCAAGGCTGAAAGCGATTTTGGATCGGGATAAGTCTTATTTTCTGGTGACCATTGCTGTAAGCTCGGTCTATGATCAGGCAGTCAAGCTTAGCGAGGCTTACCGCCAAGTGCTGGAGCTGGCACTGCAGGCACGGCCGCTGGATGAATGCCAGGTGATCCGGGATTACCGGCGGCTTCCTGCCCATCCCGTTCTCACAGTGCCCCAAGAGCAGGAGCTGTACGCCAATTTGCAGGCGGGCAACCACCTCTTCTGTACCGCCTTCATGGAACGGATGCTGGGTCAGATGGATAAGAAGGAGGCCAGTCTGCATCAGCTTCGCGAGCTGGCTATGGGGGTCGTCGTGAGGGTGGCTAAAATGCTGGAGCCTTACGGGGTGGACGCAGATTCATCCATGCGGCAAAAGCAGCTTGAGCTCATGGAGGAATGCTGTACGATTGAGCAGTTCAAGCAATTCCTGGCCCAGTTGTTTCACACAGCGGCAGACATCGTACAGTCCAGAAAACAAGAGGAGGACCCGATCATCACCTTCGTCATGGATTATGTGGTAAACCGCTTTGCTGAAGATTTATCTCTCGATCTGTTGGCCGATAAGCTGAATCTGTCGGTAGCGTACTTATCCGTCTATATCAAGGAGAAGACCGGAGCCAATTTCAGCGAGCACATTAATGCGGTCCGCATCAGCAAGGCGAAGGAGATGCTGCTCGAAACCGATTTGAGCGTGAAGGAAATCAGCTTGAGAATCGGATACCAGAACGTCACCTCCTTCATTCGAATGTTCAAGAAAATGACGGGCAGCCCGCCGGGAGAATACCGGAAGAACAAGCTGATCGAAGCCGGGGGCGGTGAATTCCCTGACCGGGTCACCGCCTCAGATTGAGACCGCAGCCGTATTATTTTTTGTCCCTTGACCGGCCTCCCTCCCTGTGAAAATGTATATAGGGGCGAGCTCTCATCGCCCGCCCCTACTGAATTACAAAATAAAGTAAAACATGACGCCTTTCTGGGTATTTACCACCCCATACTTACTCTCATGCAGCTCCAGAATATGCTTGACAATAGCCAGCCCGAGACCCGTGCCCCCCGTTTTCCGGTTGCGTGACCGCTCGGCGCGGTAGAACCGTTCCCATATATGCTCCAATTGGTCCGGAGGAATCCCGTCACCTTCATTTTCTATAGACATCCGCACGCGTCCCTCTTCATCTTCGATCCGTACGGTGATCTCGCTTCCGGGAACCGCATACCGGATCGCATTAACCAAAATATTGAAGATCACCTGCTCGATTTTCTCTTGATCCGCATGGACGACCGGCTCGTTGGCCGTGACGGTCACTACCTTCAATTGCTTGTCGTTCAGATGGTGGGACAATTTATCGACGATCTCCTCCATCAGCTCGCTTACCCAGAAGCTGCTTTTCCTCAGCTTGATGGTTCCGGATTCCAGCTTCGTCAATTCGAGCATATCTCTCACCAACGCCTCCATCTTTCCGGTCTCATCCAAGATGACATCCAGATACCGCTCCCGCTTGCTCTCCCCCACGCCGTCCTTCAACCCTTCGGCGAAGCCGCGAACAATGCTCAGAGGTGTTTTAAGCTCATGGGAAGCGTTGGACACGAACTCCTTCTGCATCTGCTCTATTCGCTGCTTATGCTCCATATCTTCGCGAAGCTGCCGGTTGGCCTGCTGCAACTCCTGCAGCGTGGTATCGAGCTTCTCGGACAAGCCGTTCAGGCTGTCGGACAAACTCCCGAATTCATCCTGGCTGCGAATCGGAGATTTCACCGAAAAATCGAGCCTGGCCATTCTCAGTGCAATCCGGTTAAGGGAAAGCAGCGGCTTGGCCACTATTTTGGAAAAAATAAGGGAAAGCAAGAGAATGAGTGCGCACCCTCCGATTCCGATATACATATAAAACAATTGCAGTGCATCATTGGCTTCACTGATTTGCTGCAAGGAGGTTATCGCCATGATGAGCTCATTGACCCGCCCTTCCTTCATGACCGGCTGAATGGCCACCAGCAAGCGCATTCCTGTCCAAGGCTCCGTCCACTCCTCGATGACGGATTGGCCGTTATTAAGCTTGCTCTCATGTGCTTCCGACAGGGGAAACCATTCATCAAGAGCCAGCCAAAGCATCCCCTGGCGCAAATTCAAATGGTTGGGATCAGGCAGCAGCAAATCGGTAATCTGGCCCGAAATCCGATCGAGTTCCAGTTCTTCCACTCCCTTGAGGCTGCCGATATCCTGGGCCCCTTCCTTTTTGATAACGACAGGGTAGAAGAAATCATTCGTTCCCTCCTCGAACAGCCCTTCGACCTCAATCCAATCCCCGCGCATCAGATTGGCATTCAATAAATTTTCCCGCTCCGAAGGGTGAATCAGAGACAAGGAAATTTTGACGAAATGCCCGTCATTCTCCCGGATGGTGATACGGAAAGGAGTTTCTCGCTTCATATGGCCTTCCGGGGTCAGAATCGCCAATTGAGTTTTATATCGGGTAATGAACAAGGCAATTTCCCGGTCCATTCGCGTATCATCCCACTGCTTCTGGGCATATTGCTGCTCGAAGGCCAGAAGCTTCTTCTCCAGGTCCGCCATCTTCTTATGCTGATAGAACTTTTCAAAAAACAGAAGCTGTCCCAGCATGATGATGGCATAGAACAGCAGGAAGAAGAGCGCGGTGATCGCGAACAGCTTGAATACGACGCCCCGCCTCTTCATAAGTCTTCCTCAAATTTATAGCCGGCGCGGATGACTGTTCGGATATGGCGGGCCTCGCCGCCCAGCTTGCTGCGCAATTTCTTAATGTGCGTGTCGACAACCCGCAGATCGCCGAAATAATCGAAGCCCCAGACGTTGTCCAGTATCGTCTCCCGGGAAAGCACGATGCCGGCGTTTTTGACCAGGAACAGCAGCAGTTCATATTCCTTCGGTGTCAGCTCGATCCGCTGCCCCTCTATCTCTACGCAATGGGCTCGCTTGTTAATCGTAAGCCGGCCGAAGACCATCAGATGATCGTCCCGGCCAATCGTTCCTTCCACCCGCTTCATTAAAGTTTTGGCCCGAGCGACCAGCACCTTGGGGCTGAAGGGCTTGGTCACGTAATCGTCCGCCCCCAGCTCGAAGCCCAGCATTTTATCATCATCTTCCGATTTCGCGGTAAGCATAATGATCGGCAAATCCGACTTCGAACGGATGGACTTGCAGACGGTCCATCCATCCAGCTCCGGCATCAGAATATCGAGGATGACGAGATCGACCTGCAAATACTCGAGCATTTCCAACGCTTGCTTGCCGTTCTCCGCCTCATATACGGTCCAATGGTCCCGCTCGAAATAGTCTGCCAGAATTTCGCGGATCCGGCTTTCATCCTCTATCAAGAGCACCTTCCACTCCATTTAGCGTCCCCCGTTTACCGTTCAAGTATAATTCGCTTCTGTCTGAAGCAGCCAGGCTGCCTGTATGGTTAGTGCGAACAGAAGACATCTCTTACCCCAGTATAGCAAACTGTTGTGTTTTCTATGTGTTTGCCTGCTATTCTATTTTACTTATACTAAGATGCGGCCGGAAGGCATGCCCCATATTCCGTATCGCGGTTTATGCCCGGCTCCTTTTTCTTGAACACATGGAATACACATCGTGAAACTATAATAGAGTAAATGCAGTACCGGAACTAGAGAAAAAAGAAGTTTTTCCAATCTCCGGGGGCAGTTTATCGCAGAAATTAAGGAGGAAGTATTGCGATGCTGATAGAATTAATCCCCATCCTGTTTACTTCAGGCAGCCTTAGCGCTGGAATGCTGTCGATGATTCAGATTTTTGAAGGAGAGGCCCGTCACGCTGTATTGTTTGTCTTCCTGGCGGCGTTGATTAACGGCATGGGCTGTTATGCTTCTCATAGGCTCCAGCGTTCCAATGAATTCGGGAAAGAACTCCGTTCCTTGTCCGAACTCGTTACCTTCGGAGCCGCACCTTCCATGATCCTGTACGTTGCTGCCTTTAACCAAATCAATGCTCTCGGCTTGGTCATCACCGCCTTGTTTCCGATATGCGGCGCTCTTAGGCTCGCCAGATACAATATCGTATCGTCCCGTAACGGCCGTCATTCGGGGCTGCCCATACCGGTTGCGGGCTGTGCTCTTTCCGCCTTGGTGCTTATCGGCTCCCAGCTTAATACATGGATTATGAGCCTGCTGGTTATTATTCTCTCCTGGCTCATGATCAGTACTATCAGAATGCCTACTTGGAGCAGGGGCAAGCCTTTACCGGAGTCCAACGAAAGCATTACGCCTCACTAGAACGGAGATATTTATATGGAATTTGTCCAGGAAATGATCGCACAATACGGATATCTCGCCTTGTACTGTCTTCTGGCTCTTGGGATCATCGGCTTGCCCATACCCGATGAAGTGCTGATGACCTTCGTCGGGTATTTGGCGTCCATGGGGATTTTGCGCTATACGGCAGCGGTTGTAGTCAGTCTTCTCGGATCCATGTCCGGCATGATCCTTAGTTACGAGCTGGGTCGTAAAATCGGCAAACCGCTGGTGTGGAAGTTCGGCAAATGGATCTGGCTGACGCCGAAAAGGCTGGAGAAAGCGGAGGGTTGGTTCAACCGCTACGGAATGTGGGCCGTCAGCTTCGGCTATTTCATCCCCGGAATCCGCCATCTAACCTGCTACCTGTCCGGGGTCAGCGGGATGAAGCGAACCACCTATTGGCTCTTTGCCTCTATTGGGGCGGTGGTATGGTGTGTCTTGTTTATCACTATCGGATATTTTATCGGGGTTCAATTTGTTTAAGGTAATCTAACAGGAAAGACCGGTCCTCCGGAAAAGCCAGCTCCAGGTCTTCCAGTTCACTTGCCGATTTCCAGGCAACCTCATAGATCAGACCGTCGGGATCCTGGATGGCTGCGGCTCCGCCGACTTTTTCCACCTCATAATAAGTCACAGTGAATTCCGTCTGCAGATGCGTTCCTTTTTTTTCGAAGAGCTTGCGGATGACTTTCGCTCTATAACCCGTTTCCTCATGAATTTCCCGGATACAGCATTCTTCCAGAGTTTCACCCTCTTCCTGGCCTCCTGACGGCACGGACCAGACCTTCTTCTCTTCCGGCTTGCCTTGTAACACCATAAGAATCTGCTTCGACTCATTCACACAAACACCCGCCGAGCCGGACCAATGTTTCATGAAAGAACCTCCTCCATTAGTATATGGATCGGGCAGTCCCGATTTCCGCCCGTTCTAGTCGAATACCGCTTCTTTATCGGGTTCTCTTAACCATGCAAATAACGTTTGGAGCTGCGTTCGGGTGGTTCGCGATTCGGATAATGCCGGCAACCCGTTCTCCGTGAAAAACCGTGCCTCCGACGTCTCCAGCCCGCCTCCAGCCTCCCCTCCGACGATTTCACACAAGATAAAGAGAACATATTCCGGATAAGGGGCCGGAAGCGGATAATGCAGCCTTTTGTCCAGCAGCCCGAGCAGACGGACAGGGACCGCATCGAATCCGGACTCTTCCTTGATTTCTTTGACAGCCACCTCTGCAGGAGACAGTCCGATATCGGCCCATCCTCCGGGCAGTGCCCAGTTGCCATCGGTCCGTTCTCTCACCAGCAATAGCTTTCCTTCGTTAAAAATGACTGCACGCACAGCTACCTTCGGGGTAATCCTCCGTGTTGCATCGGCAAATAACGTCGTTATTTTTTCGCTTTCAGCAAATGCACTGCCGTTAAGCATTTCCAAGCCGAGCTCTCTTAGCTGCTCGAAGCGTTCCAAGTTATAAACATCTTTGGAATGAGCCAATCCGGCTTGACTGATAGCTTGCAGCCGGTCCGCCCACTTGAGCCATTTATTCTCCATGTTTTTCATCTCCCGTCCGGTATTGAGACTATTCCTGCTCCTGCAGCAGCTTCACCAGACGTTTGGGAGCGGCCCGCATATACGCTTCACGAAGCAATTCACCCAGCTCCCCCCAGTCCAGAGGCTGGTCGGCCTTGATCGATACCCAGCCGTAATGACCGATATATGGGGTTTTAAAGAAACGGCCTTGGTGCAAAAGCAGCTCTTGATTTTCCCGATCCGACTTGAACGACAAGCCGGCAGGACCTTCATTTTCTCCCATTATAATAAAAGATTTGCCCCTGACCTTAAAGGTGGTATGCCCGAACCCGTCAATGATTTCTTCCACCTCCGGCAAGGAGGCGCACAGCTTGCGGACCTGCTTGAGCATCTCTATTCCCTGTTCCGATTTCAAGCTTTTAGGTTCATGCATCGCCCTACCTCCTGGATGTCTATAGGATTCTTGCTTCTTCTTTTCTTATTCGTCCTCGAGCGGCAAAGTCCTTTTCCGAGGTTATCTGTTTCTTACAAGAACTGTAAGTCACCATGGGATGAAAACCATGCAGAATCTTATGTAAATAGAAAGCCTGCAATTCTGCATGATTTCGGCCGTTTGGCCCGGTAACCACTGCAAAGCCTGAAAAAATACATCTTTTTTATCGTTTGAGGGGAGGTCGGACGATTTTGTAAGGAAAATAATGTATTATCGCAGGCTTTTCGCCGAGCTGTTCCGAATCGACTCAAAATTGATGTATAATCACAGGAATTTGTACCCGCTGTAAAAGGTCATGCCTTCCTCATATCGCGGTCGTTCTTACTTTGCGGAGAGCCCCAATAGAAAAAAAGCCCTTCCCCGCGGGGAAAGGCTCGTTGACCCGGCTTGCAAGCTCATTGGCAAATCCGGTCTATCAGTCCATATTCAAGGGTCTCTTGGGCGGACATATAGTAATCCCGGTCCGTATCCTTCTCCACCTTCTCCAGAGGCTGCCCGCTCTTCTCCGCGAGCACACGGTTGATACGGTCGCGGGTATTCAGAATGTTCTTGGCATGGATGGCGATGTCTGTCGCCTGGCCTTTGATTCCGCCGCCGCCCACCCAAGGTTGATGGATCATCACTTCGGCATTCGGAAGGGCCAGCCGTTTGCCTGGGGCTCCTGCGGCCAGCAGGACAGCGCCGAAGGAAGCGGCCAGACCGACGCAGATGGTGGATACATCCGGCTTCACGTGCTGCATGGTATCGTAAATCGCGAATCCGGCGGATGTCGATCCTCCCGGACAGTTAATATACAGATGAATATCCTTATCGGGATCGTCTGCAGCAAGAAACAACAACTGGGCTATCACGGCATTCGCTACGGAATCGTCAATGGGGGAGCCCAGAAATACGATCCTGTCCCTAAGCAGCCTGGAATAGATGTCGTAGGATCTCTCCACCCCTTTGCTCTGTTCCACTACAATCGGCACAATACTCATTGGATTGTAATCCCCTTTCCTTAAGCCGCGCAGCGCAGCGAATTTGTCGCCGCCGAGGCGTTCTTACTAGCTTGCGGAATGCCAAAACCGGAGGAAACCACGCGGATGACCGGCATATTTGCCCCTGTATCACTGCTTGTATGCAGCACTTGAACAGTCGCCTCCCGTTCGCCCTCTCTCCCCTTCTCCCAGACCAATATCGGCCGGGACGTCACAGGTTCACTCTTGTTATTCATAGGTTACCTCCTTGTTCGGGTTCAGGATAGACGGCCATTAATACGCGGTAGCCGTTCTTCTTGTCCGGGGTTCGATACTTCTCTGCGAGGGCCTTCATGGCTTCCGCATAATCGCGGATGAACGCCTGCCGATCCGCCTCATCCGGCAGATAGACCTCCGTCTCCATCGTTGCGCTTGGAACCTCCTCCGCCTCATCGGACGCCTCCATGAGGCGCAGAGCATCACTGCGCATCCGCTCGGAGAGCGTAATCAGATGCCTCAGCGCCCCTTGCTCCTTCAGCTTGCTTACCGTCTCTTCCGGCCAGCCGAACGATTCCGGAATAATGAACGTTCTGGCAATCGATTGATACAGCACCTCGATCAAATTCTTAACTTGGCGGGTGCCGCTTCTCCGGATCAGACCGACCTTCTCGAGCGCTTTCAGATGATAATTGATTTTTTGCGGGGCTTCTCCCAACTGCCGGCCAACCTCCGATGCGGAGGAAGGCTCGCTCAGGATTCGCAAAATCTCGGCCCGCAGAGGATTCAATAGCGCAAGAGCTTGTTCCGGGCTTTCCAGCCTATAGACTTCCTGTATGTCGATTTCCGCCATTGCTTCGCGCTCTCCTAAAAATTATTTTTTACGTAAACTTATTTTATTATGATGGTTTGTTTTTGTCAATCCTATTCCTCAGAGGCTAGTCCGAAAGCAGTGGATGGATTTAAGCCTTTTACGCAGGAAATAAATGAGACCGCATTCTTTCCACCTGCCTTTGAAGTCGAAAAAAAGAACCTCCAAGCCCACAGCAATGAGGTTAGAAGTTCCTTTATCTTTATGCAAACTAGGAATGAATGCACCAAACTTATTCCTTTCATCCGCAGTCGGTTGAAACTTTGGTTCCGACTAATCTTACTTCCGCCCTTGCCGGCTAAGCCCAGGGATTAGTCGGCCTCCTCTTCATAAATCTGTCCGGGTCCCGGACAAAGCCGAAGGATTCATACAGCCCATGTGCATCTTTCGTGCCCAAAACTCCTGTCAGTCCGTCTAATTCCTCAGATTGAACAATGAGGTCCACTAACCTCCTGCCAATGCCTTGCCCTCTATACTCTTCGTCAATAAATACATCGCATAAATAATACATAGTGGCCCAATCAGTAATGATCCGGGCAAAGCCGATTTGTCTCGTGCCATGATAGACCCCGTAACAAATCGAATTTTCGATCGATGCCTGCACTTGGGCTAACGTTCTCCGGTTGGCCCAGTAAGAGCGTGATAAAAACTGATGAATGGTTTCGGTCTGCAGCAGAGCCTTATCCTTGCTGATGAAATATTCTCCATTTTTCAAATCCGTCAGCCTCCCTTTATAACGATGCGTATCCAATAAAGCAAGTCACAGCGGTTTGTTGACTTCAGTATACACGAAAAAAACGATGGATTACTGCGACTCTTATTATATTCCGGACGAACATGACAAAAATGAAAGATAACCGTAAGGAAGATCAATGGTGCCGTTTGCCGGGAGGAGGTAAAGTAGACGGTAAGATGAATTTAGATAGAAGGAGTGGGAATATGCTTGAAGTTAGAAATGTATCCAAGGTCTATGAGGGCAAAGTCTCTTACCAAGCACTGTCCAATTTGAATTTAACGATTCAGCAAGGAGAATTTGTCGGCGTCATGGGGCCGTCCGGCAGCGGCAAAACAACACTGCTCAATGTCGTGTCGACCATTGACAAGCCTACTTCCGGCGAAGTCGTCATTGCCGGGAAGAACGCCCATCAACTAAGCAAGCGCAAGCTGGCCTTATTCCGCCGCCGGGAGCTGGGCTTCGTCTTTCAGGACTTCAATCTGCTGCAGACGCTGACGGTTAAGGAAAATATTATTTTCCCTCTGACTCTGGAAAATGTCAGCATCAAGGAACAGGACGAACGCGTGAATCGGATCGCGGACAAGCTTGGCATCGCCCATATCTTGAACAAACGCACCTACGAAATATCCGGCGGCCAAAGCCAACGAACAGCGATCGCACGCGCTATTATTCACTCTCCCAAGCTGATTCTGGCGGATGAGCCGACCGGAAACCTGGATTCGAAAGCGGCCCGCGACGTTCTGGAGATCCTGCAGAAGCTGAACAAGGAGGAGGGCGCCACCATGATGATGGTCACCCATGACTCCCAGGCCGCCAGTTACTGCGACCGCGTTATTTTCATCAAAGACGGCATGCTTTTCAGCGAGCTGCGCCGGACGGACAAGCAGCAAGTATTTTTCCAGGAAATCATGAACGTATTGATGACCATAGGGGGAACGGAAGATGAATTTTCGGCAGTTCGCGTTTAAGAACGTATTCCGCAACAAGCGGCTGTATGCCGGGTATTTCTTCAGCTGCGCTTTCTCGGTCATGATTTTCTTCGTCTACTCGATGCTGGCGTTCCATCCGGAGCTGGATTTCTCCGGTAAGGGTGGTTATGGACAAGGCGCTCAGACGAGTATGGACGTTTCCCAATATATCATTTACTTTTTTACATTTTTCTTTATTCTGTATTCGATGAGCGTTTTCCTGAAATCGCGGAAGAAAGAATTCGGCATCTGCATTATGCAGGGGATGTCCGATTTGCAGCTTAGACGGCTCGTTTTTCTCGAAAATGTCATCATTGGGCTGGCTTCGACCGTGTCCGGCATTGCTATCGGACTGCTGTTGTCCAAAGGTATGCTAATAATGGGAAGCACTGTCCTTACACTGGAGCAGCCTCTCTCTTTCTATTTGCCGACCAAAGCCGCTTTATTCACTTTCGTAGCCTTTGCTCTGTTATTTATATTCATTTCTCTGTTCACCGCCGTTATTTTGCGCAGCAGCTCGCTTATTGACCTGCTGAAAGGCACTGCCAAACCGAAGCCGGAGCCGAAGGCCTCCACTTTCCTCGCCCTGTTAGCGGCTTTCTTGATCCTTGCCGGATACGTGATTGCTTTCGTGGTCAGAGGCGCGATGGTGATTATTGCCCTGCTCCCGGTTGCTCTTATCGTAAGTATAGGAACCTATTTCCTGTTCACCCAGTTGAGCGTTTATATGATTAATAAGCTGAAGAAAAATCAAAAACTGTACCGCAGCAAAACCAATCTGATTACCTTGTCCGATCTGGCCTACCGGATGAAGGATAATGCCCGCATGTTCTTCCTGGTCGCTATCATCTCGACGGTCGCTTTCTGCGCCATCGGGACTTTGGTCGGGATGAAATCCATGTTTACTGCCAAGATAACCGAATCGGTCCCGGCGTTTAAGTACGAATCGTATGCCGGAAATCCACAGGAGGCCGAACATTCCAAGCTCATCGAGCAGGAATTGACGGAGGCCAAGATCAATTACGAGCCTCTGGTCATCCAGAAGAAACGGTTGGAAGATGCGGAAACGAAGAAAAGCTACAGTATCATTTCAGAAACAAACTACAATAAAATTACAAAAGAGGAGATACAGTTAACGGATGGTGAAGCTCTCCTGTTCTATCCGGACAACATGGGCTTCGGAGGGCAACCTGTAGGACAGGAGAAACAAATCTCGCTTCAGGACGGACGCACTTTGGATATCAAGGAGAATACCGTCTTACCGATTGCGCTCCAACAAGTTGAATTCTCCAGAACGGCCATCGTATCTGACGCCGTTTTCCAGTCGCTGTCCGAATCGCTGACGGAATCTACCTCGTACGTATTCCATGTAGAAGATTGGCGGCAAACCTTGAATGTGTCCAAGCAGCTTAATGAGAAGCTGCAAGGCAACGGCGAGCATTACAGCTTCTTCTCAAGGGCTTACGATCTAAACGATATTAATCAGGGCTTCGGGCAAATTCTGCTGACCGGATTGTTCATCGGAGCTGTGTTCTTCGTCGCCGCGGGCAGCTTCCTGTACTTTCGCCTGTACGCGGATTTGGACCATGACCGTGCGCAGTTCCGCTCTATTACGAAGCTGGGGCTGACGGAAGGCGAGCTGTCGAAGATCGTATCGACCCAGATCGGGCTGCTGTTCTTCGTACCGATCATCGTTGCGCTCATTCATGGAGCCGTTGCGCTGAATTCATTGCAGAACACATTCAATGCCAATCTAGTTAAAGAATCGGCACTCGTTCTGGGCTCATTCACGATCATCCAGATCCTCTATTTCTTGTTCATCCGTGCCAACTATGTGAAAAAGCTGAAGGAAGTCATGTAGCCGTCATCCAAACCAGATGATTTAAAAGAGGAGCAGCCGATTCGGCCTGCTCCTCTTTTAATGTTGACTATTCGACCCACCGGACAATATCCTCGAGCTTTTGTCTGCTCTTGGGATACTTCGGCTCTTGTGCTCTGTAGCCAAAGGCCGCCATGACGGATACATCGAGACGTCCTTCTTCCAGCAAGCCCTCCTGTTCCAGCACCTGATGGACCCGATCGTAGTCAAAGCCCTCAATCGGACAGGAATCGATGCCGATCAGAGCGGCAGCAGTCATCATATTCCCCAGTGCAATATAAGTTTGCTTACAGGACCAATCGAATAAAGCCCGCTCGTTATCAAGCAAGTGCCAGTCCGATTCCTGAAACTCTCTATACCTGGGGAGAAGCTTCTCGATCAGGTGATCTGGGTAGTTCTTTACTTCCTTCTGAAGTCTCATCACATATTCCGAATCATACCGGACGTCTTTTCTCGCTAGAATAACGACAAAATGGCTGGCCGTCGGAAGCTGGGTCTGCGCTCCCCAGGAAAATTCCTTTAATTTCTCCCTGAGCGATGGATTCTGGATAACAAGAAATTTCCAAGGCTCGTAGCCGACAGAGCTGGGGGATAACCTTCCGGCCTCTAAAATAAAATGAAAATCTTCATCCGAAATAGGCTTCTCAGGGTCAAACACCTTGGTTGCATGGCGAAAGTGAAAGGCATCGATAATCTCTTGTTTGCGAATACCGGGAGTACTCATGTCATCCACCTCTCTATTTCTTATGTAAGGAAAGGCAGCGCCCCATAGCTTTAAGAGAATACAAGACTCCAAATCCACGCTGTCTGCTTGGAAGGAGCCCTGTCAGCTCTTCCGATGTGGAGGCTGTGCCATACGAATGATCCGTTCCAGGCCTTCAATATACTGCTGGAACATATTCATCCCGAGCTCGGTAGGAGAACAAATCGTCTTGGGCCGTCTTCCGACGAATGTTTTCTGTACATCAATGTAGCCGGCCTGCTCCAGTACGCGGATATGATTCCCCAGATTGCCTTCGGTTAATTGCAGCTCGTCCCGCAGAAATTTGAAATCACATTGCCCGTGAACGGCAAGCAAGCTCATGATTCCAAGCCGGGCCTTGGCATGGATGGTCTCGTCGATGGCATCGAACAGATTATCCCCCATGACGCTTACTCCGCCACTGCAGATATATTCCTGCCATAATATTGCTGCCTCCGCCCAGCAATCCCAGAATGATAAATTGATATTCCCTGAAAAACAGCCAGGTCAAGATCGACAGCAGGATGAACCAGCAGCCGACAACCGCAGGTCCTTTCCCGGCCAGCGAGGCTAGGGATACATAGGAAATCCCTACCAGAATAACCCAGAAGAAGGAGGCGTATTCGACCCTTACTATGCCCGATGCCAGCATAAAGAACCCTGACAGCATCATCACCGCGAAAGGCAGCCAGAACATCCAGGCATAGGCTCCTCCCTCCTGCTCGTTGGAGGAACGGGATTGTCTCATCCCGACGGCCGCCGAAAGTATCGAGCCTACGATCGCACCGCTTAACCAGTACCAGTTAGGCCAAACGGAATGGTCGAAATGCATGCCGACGAACCCGATCATCATATAGGCTCCCCAAATATACAGATAGGGCGGAGAATGATCGAGCTTCTTGCGGTTTCTGGCAATCAGCTGCTTAATAAACTCAATATCCTGCAGAGCCTGATCCGCACCCGTGTACCGCCCACCCTCTGCTGGTTTACGCATATGCTGCTCCTTGTTTTCCTTCAAAGATAACCACTCCTGAAGCCTGCAATTTTACCTTTCCTAGTTATCGATTTTCCCATCGAAACAACAATAATGCAAGTATACAGCAAGTAATTGTGAAGCCGGCCATCACCAGCAATTCTTTACCAAGCTCCGTGAACGGCTGGCCATACCATGCTCCCCGGACCAGATCCACATAATAAGTCATCGGTATCCAGCGGCTGATGGACTGCATAACGTCGGGCAGCATGGCGAGCGGCATCGCAATTCCCGAGAGAAAGATCATGGGGAAGAACACGATCATCGCCAACCCGCTTGCCGCACCGGTCGTGCTGACCAGACCCGACAGGGCAAAACCAAGACTGAAGAAACCGATGGCTCCCATTAACAGGCTCCCGATAACCGCTGCCAGGGAGGCTGCCGTAAGCTGGACATCCCAAATGAGCTTGGCAAGAATGACGATTTCAACCGCACCGGCGACAATAAGAAAAATCCCTTGCACCGTATGGGAAGCCAGCACGGCGGACTTGCGGATCGGAGTAACCCGAAATCTTCTCAAAATACCGTTCTGTCGGTAGGTGATCATGTTAATATTAAGAGTAAACAAGGACACGGACATGACATTCATTGCGCACAATGCGGGGACATAATCATCGATATACCGGCCTCCCGGATAGATCGTACTGGGTGAATCCCCGAACATGGAACCAAACAACAGCAGCATCAGCACGGGATAAACCAGCACCCAAAAGATCGTAATCCAGTCCCGCAAATATAACCGCAGATCAAAAGCCGTCAATTTCAAAAAGGCGTTCATTACGCTCCCCTCCCCTGCTTTTCCGTCAATTCACTGAAAACTTCGTTCATCGACATCTCCTCCAGCTTCAGTCCTCTGACCACCCACTTCTCTTCATCGGCCCGGCGGTACAAATGCTGGAGGGTGAGATCCATGTCCGTCGAATGGAGCTTGATGATGCCGGACTCCCATTCGACATGAACGACATTTGTCAGCTCCGCCATGGCCTTCTGACTTGTCCGCCCGGGATTTCGGAAGCTGATCCGCTTGCCCTCTCCGAGCAACGCGATCAGATTCTCCGGCGTATCCAGCGCAATCAGGCTGCCGCGGCTCATCACCGCCACCCGGTCGCACAGCGTCTCTGCTTCTTCCATATAATGAGTGGTAACAACGATGGTCCGCCCTTCCTCTCTAAGCTGCTTGATCATCTGCCACATCTGATTGCGGGCAACCGGGTCCAAGCCCATACTCGGCTCATCTAGGAAGACAATATCCGGATCGTTAATCAGGGCGAGAGCCAACGATACCCGCTGCTTCCAGCCGCCCGACAGCGATTTGAAGTAACTGTTTAACCTATCCCTCAGCCCGAGTAAACGTATGATTCCTTCCAAGTCGGCCGTGCGATCATAGAAGGAGGAAAAGACGTTCAGAATCTCCTTCACCCTCGCATTTCCTGGGATGGATGTGGATTGGAGCAGCACACCGATCCTTTCCTTAATCTGCTGCGAATGGCTTCGGATATCTTTATTCAGCACCTTCACCGTTCCGCTATCCGCCGAACGCAGTCCTTCCATCATTTCAATCAAAGTTGTTTTACCGGCGCCATTAGGACCTACGATACCGAAGATTTCTCCCTTACCGATCTGCAGCGATACATCCCCTACAGCCAACGTAGATCCGTACCGTTTGCTCACCTTATCCAACCGGATGACAGTTTCCACCGGATGCCCCTCCTTGCATGTTCATTTTTTACTCTGAAAAACAGAGTGAATTAACTCTGTATTACAGAGTATTCTGTTTTTCAGCAAAAGTCAATGAGAAAACTCTTTGGTTACACGACACAAAAAAAGACAATAGAACAAAATAAGCTCTGATCTACTGTCTTTGCCTCTCCGGCGCGTCCCGCCTTATTTAATTTTTCCGGTATTCCATCAGCCAGCAGTCTCTGTACTCGCCTTCATGCCATTCGTGCTTCGGCAGCAGCTTGACCTTGACAAACCCGCATTTCTCATACACTTTAAGGGCCCGGACATTCCAGGTTTGCGGGTCCATTACGATTTTGCCCGCCCGCTTCTCACGGATCAAATAGTCGACCATCGATCGCACCAGCTCGGTCCCTATTCCGCGGTTCCAATAATCCGGCTCGCCGATAAACTGATCCATCCCGTATATGTTTTCGGCAAAATCGCTATAGCCGTACTCTTCTTTCTCTTCATCGCCAATCGGGTAGAATTGAATATACCCGATATCCTTGCCTTGATATTGAACTATACATGGATCGATCTCTATCGATCGGTCGTAAAATTGCTCCCTGACCGTTTCCATGGTTAAAGGCCTGTCCCGCCCTTCATAGAACTCCAACACGCGAGGATCACTCAGCCAATGCACCAGAAGCTCGGCGTCGCTTTCTTCCAGTGCCCTTACCGCAAGGTCCCCGTATCGATAATAGATCAACTTTCACTCCTCCTTTTATAGTACGGCGAGCTAAGAATGCTACTAATGGATGGGTGCGCTTCCCAAGCAGATTATGGTATAGTAATTGAGGATCGAAGTCGGACAACCCTATAAAGAAATAGAAATCAAGCAAGGCTCATATTCGGATAAAGAGAGGAAAGAGACTATGGAATGGAAGAACATTTACCGTGGGCTGCTAATGGGCATCAGCGATTTGATCCCGGGAGTCAGCGGTGGTACCATTGCCGTTGTGCTTGGTATTTATGACCGTCTGTTGGAAGCGATCAGCGGATTTTTCAGCCGCGATTGGAAACGCCACATCGGGTTTCTGATACCGCTGGCAGCAGGAATGGGAACGGCCCTCCTGCTTCTCAGCCGTCTGATCAAATATTTACTGGAGCATCACTACCAGCCAACGCAGTTCTTTTTTATCGGTCTGATCATCGGCGTCCTGCCCTTTATCTTCAGGCAATCGGAAGCCAAGCGCCATTTTAAGTTGCCGCACGTGATCGTTCTCATTCTTGCTGCGGCCCTGCTCGCTTCTATGGCATTCATTCAAACGGATAAATCCGCAGAGCCGATCACGAACTTAACGCTGCTCACGGTTGCAGGCTTGTTCTTCTCCGGCTGGCTTGCCAGTATGGCCATGCTGCTTCCGGGGATAAGCGGCTCCTTTATCCTGCTCGTTCTCGGAGTTTATTCCACGGCCATTCATGCCCTGTCCGAGCTTAATCTGCCGCTCATTGCCATTATCGGATCCGGCGTGATTGTCGGTTTTATCGTCAGCAGCAAGGGCATCCGCTATCTGCTGTCAGAGTTTCCTCACATGACTTATGCCGTCATAATCGGCCTGATTCTCGGATCTATCGTCGTCGTCTTCCCGGGCTTCACCTCCGATATGGCGACTTTGGGAATTAGCGCCATCACATTGGTGGCAGGTCTGGTCGTTGCCCTGCTGTTCGGCTCCAAGACCCGTGCTTAGCACGAATCTGGGACAAAATAAAGGCCATCACTCCTCCCGGGACAGCATTTTGCGGCTCCCTGGAGGAGCTTTTTTTACCACATAAGGAATCTTTTACAGCGTTAATACGATGTAAATATAGATTCCTATTGGCATAAAAAGCTTCCTCTAATACCGGGTTATTCATCTTCGAGATGGCTCCGTTAGGAGCTTTTTTTATCTGTCGGTCAAGAAGGCATTATCATAACCGCGACAGAATATTGATGCGGGATGGACAGGGGCTCGGGCAATGGGGACAATTCCCCTTCGATCCGGGCAATGATCCTCTCCTTTCGCTCATCCTCCACATTAGTCATCCAAGAGAGGGTTCTCATCTTGCCGCACCATTCCTCCACCATAAAGCTGAGATCGTAATCGTACTGCCATTCAGCCATCAGCTTCAGGCCGCTTTCCTCCCATTCCCGGAACCAGTTCACGGGAAAACCGTTTCTTCTTTCCTTAACCTCCCCCATAGCTCCGGCCGGCTTAATTTCAACCCCGAATTGTTTGACAATCCTGAACGTTTGCTGCGCCACATCCGATAATTGCGGAACAAAGACTGAGTTGATAACGATCAACAGGCCGTTCCTTTTGAGCAGCCGCCTCACTTCCTTTAGAACCGATCGGCGGTCGAACCAGTGCCAGGCCCTAAGAGCCGTTACAGCATCCAGGCTGCGATCGGGCAAGTCTATGCTCTCGGCGACTGAATGAATATAATGGATCGAATGGCCTTCCGCCTCATCCTGGGCTTTCGCCGCACTAATTAAGCTTATTTCCGGCTCGATCCCTGTGACCGATGCCCCTTGCCGGGCCAATGCCCTGCAGAAAATGCCGCTCCCCGCACCCAAATCCGCCACGGCCTTACCGGAGAATTCGATATTTCTGCGCCTAAACTGCTCGAAGATGACCTCCGGCAGCTCATCCCGATACTTGGAATACTCTTTAGACACTCGGCCAAAGTTCACTTGATTTGACATCGGATCACCTCAAACCCAACTTACAACTTTATCCATAAAAAGTAAAACGGATTATTTCTTTCACTTGTATAAATAAATTTTATGGTCGGCAAGAGGAGCATGCTTAATTGAAGGCACGCCCCTTTTCAAGAGATACGCCAGCCATTAGCAACAGGCCGACATCACCTGAAAAATAATAAATATTTATCGTGTATAGCTAAAAATATATTGATATTCGATAAATAAAATGATATTCTACTGCCATTAACGGAGGGTGAAGTGCTCCATGAGATGATACGAGGAAAAACCATTTTCCTGAAAATCGCTGTTGTCGTTATTGGTATGATTGCTCTTGTACTGTTTATTTTTTGGTTGCCGGGTTTGGCTAGAAGCACAGCAGAGATGAATCCCGATTATGCCTATTTGAGATATCCTGTGCCCGCAGGTGTGTATATTTCGGCCATACCGTTTTATTTTGCACTGTACCAAGCTTTAAAACTGTTGCATTACATTGAAAACAATAATGCTTTCTCTGAACATGCCATAGCTTCATTGAAATCTATTAAATATTGCGCCGTTGCGATAATTCTATTGTATGCCGTCGGTTTTGCGCTCCTTAGATTCCAGATCGCCTTCCATTATTCCATTGCAATCATTGGAGCCATCGTTATCTTTGCTACTTCTGCTGTAGCCGTCTTCGCAGCCGTTCTCCAGGAACTGTTAACAAATGCATTAGAAATCAAATCGGAAAACGATTTGACCGTCTGAGGTGTACATATGGCCATTCTTATCCATATCGATGTCATGCTGGCAAAAAGAAAAATGAGCGTCACCGAGCTTTCAGAAAAGGTAGGGATCACTATGGCAAACCTTTCCATACTGAAAAATGGAAAGGCGAAGGCGGTTCGCTTTTCCACTTTAGAAAAAATATGCGAAGTGCTGGATTGTCAGCCCGGGGATATCCTGGAGTATTCCAAGGATGCTCCTGAAGACATCTAACAATTCATAGGAGGCGCTAATGCAAACAGAACAATCGAAGGGCGCAGGAGCAAAGACTCAGCGCCGAACCTATGCCCAGTCCTTCCTGCAGTTGCTTCATTTCGGTTATCAGCAGGCGATGAGCTGCATATTCCCGGTGGCGATTTTCGGAACGTTGGCCGTCTCCAAATGGATTGATGTACCGTTCATCCATAGATATGATCTCATTTTACTCGTGCTGATTATCGTACAATACTTGATGTATCGCAGCCGCTTGGAGACACTCGATGAAATCAAGGTTATTTGCGTATTCCATATCATCGGCCTGATGTTGGAGCTGTATAAAGTTCATATGGGCTCCTGGTCCTATCCCGAACCGGGGTATACGAAATGGCTCGGTGTTCCGCTATATAGCGGTTTTATGTACGCCAGTGTGGCGAGCTACATGTGTCAAGTATGGAGGCGGCTCAAGATGGATATGTCCGGCTGGCCGGGAATGGTGCCTGCCGTCGTGCTTGGCGCGGCGATTTATGCGAACTTCTTCACCCATCATTTCATTCCCGATTTTCGCTGGCTCCTCATGGCGCTCGTGCCTGTTGTTTTTTGGAAAACATGGATTTGGTACACCGTTCGCACTACGACTTACCGGATGCCGCTTACGGCAGCCTTCCTGCTCGTCGGCTTTTTCATCTGGCTGGCAGAAAACATCGCAACCTACTTCGGGGCATGGAAATATCCGAACCAACAAGAAACATGGCAGCTCGTAGGCTTTGGCAAAATCAGCTCGTGGTTTCTCCTTGTCATCATCAGCGTCATTATCGTGGCACAGTTGAAGCACGTGAAAGCGAATCGGAGCAAATAAGGGATCGTCCCAAATCTGGAGGCGCCGACATACAAAGGCATTCTTACGCCCGCCCGGGCCAATCTGCGGATCGCCTGATTGCTCTGCATCGTTTGGATGCGAATCCTCGGACAAGGATGCCCAAAGACGAGCGAAAGTACATTAGAATCCCGCCTTTTTACAACAAAAGAGCGAAAGACGCGCAAATGTGCAGGTCTTTTTGGCAAAATGGAGCGATTTCGCAAAAATCGCTCCAAAGACCTGTATTATGGTTCTAGAATTAGGCATGTCGCCGTTTTTTCGAGAAAAGACCTGCATAATCGCTCTAGAATTAGGCATGTCGCCGTTTTTTCGAGAAAAGACCTGCATAATCGCTCTAGAATTAAGCATGTCGCCGTTTTTTCGGGAAAGACCTGCATAGTCGCTCTAGAATTAAGCATGTCACCGTTTTTTTCTGGAAAAGACCTGCATAATCGCTCTAGAATTAGGCATGTCGCCGTTTTTTCGGGGAAAGACCTGCATAATCGCTCTAGAATTAGGCATGTCGCCACTTTTTCACCAAATGGAGCGATTTCAGAATTACTCTGACAGGACGCCTTATGCCTCTTCCCAGAAGCGCCGCAAATTGTCCATCGATATTTTGGAGGCCAGCTTGCATTCCTCCATGCCTTCAAATTCTACTGTAATATATCCGTCGTATCCGAAATCCTTGATCAGCTTGACGATTTTGCGGATCGGCATATCCCCCTGTCCCAAGATCGCTCCTCTTAAATAGTTGCCGTAAGCCGTTCGGAACCAGGCCCCCTCACCCGGGTACTCATCGAAAGGCCGAAAATAGAAATCCTTGAAGTGAATGAGAGAGGCATAGGGCAGATTGTTCATCACTCCGATAATTGGATTTTCGTCGACACACAGGAAGTTTCCGACATCCAGCGTCGTCTTGAAGTTCGGACGGTCTACCGCATGCAGAACACGTTGAACCCGGTCGCTCGCCTGTACGCAGAAGCCATGGTTTTCGATCGTAGTCGTGATCCCGAATTGTGCGGCGTAATCGGCAATGATCCGGCTGCCTTTCACCATAAGCGGCAAGCTTTCCTCAAACCAGGCGATCGTCATCTGCTCCTTCGGCAGGGTAAAAGCCGTTACATCATGACGCATATGCTTAACTCCCATCCGATGCACGACATCGACATGTCTCTTGACGCGGGCCACCTCTGCCTCGAAGGCTTCCTCCGTTTCTTGAACGAAGTTCGCAGGCATGGAGTAATTAGACAGCTCGATGCCGACCGCTTCCGCCTTCTCGCGAATCGCATCCGCCAAGTCATGGTTGTCCTCGACGGTATATCCGTAAGGAACCATCTCCATATGCTCTCCGCCGTTGTCGGCGATCCATTGGATGGCATCCAGGATCGTCATTTCCCCCGATTTCAAAGCTTTCAATAAACTATAGCTGCTAAGACCGACCTTCATCATATCCAGCCTCCTCTCCTATTTAAAGAAAGCGCATTCATCCCTCTTGTCCATAATATCCCATATTCCAACAATATGCTATCGGCCCATGCTTCATTCACTACCTTGAAAATCCGTCTATTTTTCATTTTCTGACGGTGCCCTGCAAGAAGGAAAGACACGTCTAATTGGAAGTAGGATTCCGTTCCTTCATTAATGTTTTTCCTTCCCCTTCACCGCTGCGCACTCTTCATTGTTCAGTTTTTTGAGGCTTGATTAGCGGGTCCTTTTTGGTTTCATTTTCTGCTCGAACTTGACAAATGCACTGAAGATAATTAATATCAAATTATAATTATTACAAACAATTGAAGGAGGAAATATTAATCATGTCTCTTATTGGAAAAGAAGTACTACCTTTTAAAGCTCAAGCATACCACAATGGTCAGTTCATCGAAGTTACAGACGCCGACTTCAAAGGCAAGTGGAGTATCGTATGCTTCTACCCGGCGGACTTTACGTTCGTTTGCCCGACCGAGCTGGAGGATCTGCAGAATCAATACGAAACGCTGAAGCAGCTCGGCGTTGAAGTGTACTCCGTATCGACGGATACCCATTTCACACATAAGGCATGGCACGATAGCTCGGAAACTATCGGAAAAATTACTTACGTTATGATCGGGGATCCTTCGCACACGATTTCCCGCAACTTCGAAGTGCTGAATGAAGAAGATGGACTTGCTGATCGCGGAACGTTTATCATTGACCCGGACGGCGTCATTCAAGCGGTAGAAATTAACGCCGGCGGCATCGGCCGTGATGCAAGCACTTTGATCAACAAGATTAAAGCTGCGCAATACGTCCGCAACAATCCGGGAGAGGTTTGCCCGGCGAAATGGCAGGAAGGATCTGCTACACTTAAGCCTAGTCTTGATCTCGTAGGAAAGATTTAAGGAGCGATAAATTATGGCACTGGACGCGGATATAAAAGCACAATTAGCACAATATCTTCAACTTATGGAAGGCGATGTAGTGCTAAAGGTCAGCGCGGAGTCCGATGCCGTATCCAATGACATGCTGGCTTTGGTCGATGAAATCGCCGGCATGTCATCCAAAATTACGGTGGAGAAAGCTCGATTGCCTAGAACACCTAGTTTTAGTGTAAATCGTGTGGGCGAAGACACTGGCGTGACGTTTGCCGGAATTCCTTTGGGACATGAGTTTACTTCCCTCGTGTTAGCTTTGCTGCAGGTCAGCGGAAGAGCTCCCAAGGTGGATCAAAACATAATTGATCAAATCAAAAACATTCCCGGCGAATATCACTTTGAATCCTACATCAGCTTGACTTGCCAAAACTGTCCTGACGTTGTACAGGCATTGAACTTGATGAGCATCCTCAATCCCGGCATCACGCATACCATGATTGATGGAGCGGCCTTCAAGGAAGAGGCAGAAAGCAAAAATATTATGGCCGTGCCGACGGTCCTCCTCAATGGAGAATTTTTTAGCAGCGGCCGCATGACGCTGGAGGAAATTCTCGCCAAGCTGGGGAACGCTCCGGACGCATCGGAATTTGAGAATAAAGCTCCCTTCGATGTGCTTGTGGTCGGAGGCGGACCTGCCGGTGCCAGCGCAGCCATCTATGCGGCGCGCAAAGGCATTCGTACCGGTATTGTAGCTGAACGCTTCGGCGGTCAGGTCCTGGATACTTTAGGCATTGAGAACTTCATCGGCGTTAAATATACCGAAGGTCCCAAGCTCGCGGCAACGATTGAAGAGCATGTGAAAGAGTATAACATTGACATCATGAAGACTCAGCGTGCCAAGAGTTTGCAGAAGAGAGACTTTATCGAGGTTGAACTTGAAAACGGCGCTGTCTTAAAGAGCAAGACCGTTATCATTTCGACAGGCGCCCGGTGGCGCAATGTCGGCGTACCCGGCGAGGCCGAGTACAAGAACAAAGGCGTGGCCTACTGCCCTCACTGTGACGGTCCTTTGTTCACCGGCAAGCACGTTGCGGTCATCGGCGGAGGAAACTCCGGTATTGAGGCCGCTATCGATCTTGCCGGCATTGTGAAGCACGTTACGGTTCTTGAGTTCATGCCAGAGCTGAAGGCGGATGCCGTACTGCAAGACCGTCTGTACAGCCTGCCTAACGTAACCGTCCTGAAGAACGTTCAAACCAAGGAAATCACCGGAGACGATAAAGTAAACGGCATTACCTACATCGAACGGGATACGGGAGCTGAACAGCATATTGAGCTGCAAGGCGTATTTGTTCAGATTGGCCTTGTCCCCAATACCGATTGGCTGGGAGATACCGTTGAACGCACTCGCTTCGGGGAGATCGTTGTCGATCGCCATGGTGCCACTAACGTTCCTGGAGTATTTGCTGCCGGCGACTGTACCGACAGTCCCTACAAGCAGATCATTATTTCGATGGGCTCCGGCGCTAATGCGGCCTTGGGCGCATTCGATTATCTCATCCGGAATTAATCGAACTAACTTATTAACATTCAGGAAGTCGCCTTAACTGCCTATCAGGCAGCATGGCGGCTTTCTTTTTTTCCTGGTTACAGCCCTCTTGTCCCTTGTCTCGGATTGCTTGCCCGGGAATCAATACAATGCCCCTATTCGAACCCGGTACATTACCGAGCCTCATAGGGGCATTTTTTACGACATAAGAATCTTTAAGTTCATTAAGTCTTATTACGGTCAGACCGCCGTCAAGCCGGGTTTGGACGCGGAATCGGCTTTTCTCGCAGCACTTTGCTCGACGATCAGGAATACCAATCCCATCAACGTTAGGAACGGCGCTACAATAGCCAGCATCGACAGGCTCAAATGCGTCACTACCAATCCGCCGATGAAAGCGCCAAGGGCGTTGCCGATGTTAAATGCCGATTGATTCAACGTACTGGCCAGGATGGGCGCATCTTTGGACACCAGCGTGCTTTTATACTGAAGTGAAGGGCTCATACTAAAACCGATCAGGCCAAATACGAAAACACCTGCAACCATGACCAAGCTGTGCTGTTGTATAAAATAGAGCAATCCGAAATAGAGCGTGAAGACGATAAATATTACGCGCAACGCTGTATTTAAATCCCGGTCGGCCAGCTTGCCCCCAATGATATTCCCCAGAGTAACGCCGATCCCGAATATAATCAAGATCAATGAAATCCACTTGGCTTCAATATGTGAAACATCTGTCAAAATCTTCGAAATATACGTAAAGTATGCAAAGACACTGCTAAAACCAAACAAAGTTACCATCAGGGTCAACCATAGTTTTCTATCCGTCAGCACTTTAAGCTCTGCAGATAACGGCACCCGATTGGTCTCATCCGCTTGCGGCACGAATTTGACAATGCCCAGCAGTGTAAACAATCCTATAATACTGATGATGACAAACGTCATCTTCCATCCAAAGTTTTGACCTATAAGAGTACCGAATGGAACACCGATAATATTGCTCAATGTAAGCCCGGTAAACATCAGAGCCATGGCGCTTGCTCTATATTGCGGTTTGACCATGCTCGCTGCAAGAATCGACCCGATGCCGAAGAAAGAACCATGCGCCAACGCCGTAATGACACGGCTCGTCATAAGCAAACTGTAGCTTGCGCTCAAGGCGCTGAACAAATTTCCAACAATAAAAATAATCATTAACAGAAGGAGCAGATTCTTTCGGTTTAACTTATACGTCAATATAACGATGATCGGGCCGCCAATGGCAACGCCAAGTGCGTAGCCGGTTATTAATTGTCCCGCTTGGCTGATGGATACGTTGAGATCCCCGGCGACATTGGGCAGTAAGCCCATAATAACAAATTCCGTCATCCCGATGGCAAAAGCACCCAGAGATAACATCCAGATAGCTATAGGATATTTTTTCATTGTGAGTGTCCCTTCTTGATGTCATACAGATTCAAATTATAGAAGAAGTCCAGCCGGGATACAAGACATGTTTACAAAGTCTTAATAATCAGATACTACTCATTGCCTTCCAAAATAAAGAAGCAGCCAACGCCAGCCCATCCACAAATATACCTTATCAAATTAAAAATAACCTAACAGCGGACTAGGCCCACTAATTAGGTTAAAGGTTGCAAACACTCCTCGCTTTATATGAAGAGTTCCTGCGTTATAGGGCTTCTTCGTTCCTTCCCTGCCCTTCCCTATGCAGATTCGATCACTGGATCCATTGAAGCATCGTTCGATCATAAATCGCTGCGGAGCGGCTCAATGAATGTCGGCCTTGCGGAAGTAAAGGACGGTGGCGGTGAATCCGGCTATGGAGGTAATTATAATCGCCAAATACGAATAGGACGGCGGATACTCGGGAAAAAATGCATGGTCCCCTATCACATGTGCAGCCGACCAGGGAAACAGAGCGCTGTATTTTTTATCCGCCAGCGCCACGTTGATCATCGTAATTACTGATGTAAATATAATCGTAGGCACATAATTTTTGAACAGAAAGGTAACAAACATCGTTGGAGTAGACAGGAGAAACAGCAGGCCGGCTCCAAGTGTATATTGTTTCAGCGATTGGAGTAACACGCCGGTGCTCAATCCCTCGAACTGCCCGACAAGCGCCAGGACAAAAGTCAGTCCCCAAGCGACCAAAGTCAAGGCCATAATCCAAAGAAACAGCATCACCATTTTGCTTACAATCAGGCCGGTTCTGGACACGGGGATGGTTAGCAGATTTTTTAACGTGTCTTCCGTAAATTCGCGATTAAACAGAAATGCCGTGATGACCCCATAAAGAAGATTTCCGATGAGCAGAAGAATATACATATTGGTATTGTAAAAGGATAGCTCGAAAGTAATAGCCGTATCGGGTTGCTGACTCTTCATATTTAAAAAACCGATAAACATCATAATAGGAGCCGCCGACGCGCCAATCACGCTGACCAAAAACATTTTCGCCCGCTTAAGCTTTAACATTTCCGTGTACAGCAGATTAACCAACCGTCCCACCCCCTATCAACTTAATAAAATAATCCTCCAGCCGGTCCTCGCTCGTCGTTATTTTGAACACATCAATCCCATGCTCCACGAACAACTTATTCAGTTTGCTTTGCTCTCCAATATGGCTGTATACCCGTATATTTCCTTCGTCATGAACTTCATAATCGAAGATGGCAAAATGTTTCTCCATGAGCATCGCGGCTTTGCTTTCGTCGGAGACTTGAAACTCGAGATATTTGCGGTTTCTCTTCCTAAGCTCGTTGAACGAGATTTCTTCAAGCAGCTTCCCCTGATGGATAATGCCAATATGATCGGCCAACTGCTCCACTTCGGTTAAGATGTGGCTGGAGATCAGAATCGTAATCTTCCTCTCTTCCGCCAAAGATTTAATGAGCCTGCGGATTTCTTTAATTCCAATGGGATCCAAGCCGTTGGTAGGCTCGTCCAGGATTAACAATTCCGGATGGTGAAGGATCGCTCTGGCAATCCCCAGTCTCTGCTTCATCCCCAACGAAAATTGACCGACCCGCTTTTTCGTTTCCGCCTGAAGTCCGGCAATCTCCAGCGCTTCTTCCACAGCATTTTTCTTATGAACGCCCTTCAGTTTTGCATGGATGAGCAGATTTTCCCGAGCCGTCAAATTTTCATAAAACCCGGAAAACTCCACAATCGAGCCGATTCTCTTTAAAATGTCTCTTTGCTTTTCCAATAAGTTTTCTCCGAAAATTTCGATCTGGCCTTGCGTAGGCTTGATTAAGCCCAGAAGCATCCGGATGGTCGTCGTCTTTCCCGCGCCATTCTGGCCAAGAAAACCGTAAATCTGCCCCTGATTCACATTCATCTGCAGATTGTCGACGGCTATCTGATCGCCGTAAGCTTTGGTTAATCGAATGGTTTTGATAACTGCAGTCATGGCTTCCTCCCTGTTCTCATGATTCTTAGTTAACAGGATAAGCAAGCGATTTTAAATGCCTCTTAACCAGTTCTTAATTGTTCCTTAACTCCTGCGGGTTTTTGGGGAGAGCAAAGCCAAACGCCGTTCGCACTCCCGGCTTGCTTTCCGCCCATATGGTTCCGGAATGTTTTTCTACAAGCGCCTTGGCGATTGCCAAGCCCAGCCCGCTCCCGCCATTCGTAGAGTTCCGCGATCGGTCCGCGCTGTACATCCGCTCGAACACGTTCGGCAATTCGTCTTCTTTCATCCCCGGCCCTTGGTCCCATACGACAAGCCGATACTCTTCCGCATGTTCCTCCAATTCGACGCCCAACACTTTACCGGTCTTTCCGTACTGGACCGCATTTCTGATCAAATTATTGAGGATTCGCAGCAAGCTTAAGCGATCTGCCAGGATCATACATTTTTTATCCGGAACACGGGCTTTCAACTCCATTTGGCATCTTTTCATCTCCGGCAAAAAGGCAATAACCGCTTCCCTGGCGATTTCCGCCAAATCCAGCCATTCCCATTTCAACGGGATTTCATCGGCATCCAGCTTGGCCAAATGGAAGATTTCGTCGGTCAATTGCTTTAACGCGTTTGCCTTCCTGGACACAATGTCAAGATATTCGCGCTGCTCCTCTTTAGAAGCGGCCACATCATCCTTAAGAGCGTCCAAATATCCGATAATCGATGTAAGAGGAGTTCGAATATCGTGGGAAATGTTGGACAAGAGACTTTTGCGCGCCGCCTCGGAATGAATCGTCCTTATTTGAAGCTTGGCTAGCTGTTCTATCAATTCATTAATGGCGAAGACCACTTCTGCGAATAGCGGGTCGTCATTCGCTAATATTCTTGTGTTCACATTGCCGGCGATCGCCCGTTTCAACGCCGCTGCCATTGCCTTCAGGTTCGTCAGAAATTGCACTCTTAACAGCAGCAGAATGGCGGTTACCGTTATAAGCACCGTAAATAAAACCCCTCGAAAGCTTCCAAGGGGTTGTTCTCTCCAATCCAAGATAAGAAGGACCGTTATCACGAGCAATTGAACAAAGAGGAGCAGGATATTCCGGTCAAGGTTCATCTTGTTCACCTACAAATTTATACCCGATCCCCCATACGGTCTGAATCCACTTCGGATCGGACGGATCATCTTCGATCTTCTTTCTCAGCTTTCGGATGTGAACCATAACGGTATTATCATCTTCCAGATACTCGCTGTCCCAAACCTGGCGAAACAGTTGAGTTTTCGTAAAGACCTGTTCCGGATGTGAGGCAAAGAACTTAAGCAATTCAAATTCTTTCGCCGTCAACATCACTTCTTCTCCGGCACGCTTGACCGTATAATTTTTCAAATCAATCGCCAGGTTTTTGAAACGGAGCACCGTTTCCTGAGGAGCACCGCTCTCGCTGCCCAGGATCAGGAAGCGCCGCAATTGGGCTTTCACCCGGGCTATCAGTTCATGGATACTGAACGGTTTCGTAATATAATCATCCGCCCCCATGCCCAAGCCTAACACCTTTTCCGCCTCTTGATCCTTGGCTGTGAGCATAATAATGGGGATATTCGTTTGGTTCCGCAGTCTTCTGCATACCTCGATGCCATCCATCTTCGGCATCATCAGGTCCAACAGGATAAGATTATATGAATATTGCTCAAACAGGCGAAGGGTTTCCTCCCCATCGGCTGCCGTATGTACGCAATACCGTTCTCTTTCCAAATATTTTTTCACCAAATCTCTAATTTCCTTCTCATCATCGGCTACAAGCACCCGAATGGCTTTCATACTCTCACCCGTTCCTTACCGAAATTGGATTTCTGTCCTCCCAAGTATACACCAGGTTCGGCTGCGAGTTTAAGATTGGGCCATCGGCAATATTTCCACCAGAACGTCAGCCTGCCCGAAGGTAATCCTATGCGTCTTTCGATTTGCTTCTCGAAGGCAGGATACGCTGCTCTATTTGCACGTACCATCCAAGACATTTCGCCAACAAAGCCGACTTGGACTCAATCCAATAAACAAATACAGCCGAAAGGATGCCTAAACATGCACCTACAGCGATATCAACCGGGTAATGTACACCAACCCATACGCGGGAAACGGCCACACAGCAGGCAAGCACGAGCCACAACCAGCCCGACTTCTTGCGAAATAGCCAATAGGACATGCAAATCGAGAAAAACAAAATCGTGTGATCGCTCGGAAAGGAATTATCGATTTCGTGTTCGATAAGCTGGTTCACTTCGGGCAGCACGGCGAACGGTTGATTATGGTAATAGATCAGACCAGCCGTTTTCCCCAGAATTTCAGCAATGATGAAGGAGATGCCCCCTTGAAGAACCATCATTCTATTTTGTACCGAGCGAGTAATCCAGTAGATCATCATGCTTACCGCCAGAATATACACCATGTATTCGGCCAAGAAAACGACGGCGGGATTAAGAACCGAATACTGCTTGCCCAAGTCATTAATCCAGCGAAAAACATCCGAATGAAATTGGGAAATCATGCTGCAGCTCCTCCTTTTTTTTAAAGCTAGACTAGTTCAGTATAAAAAGGAGGTATTAATTGCAACTTAACAAATTCTTAATCATTTCTTAAAAGAAGGAATTTGCTAGGGGACAGTCAGTTCTTATTCTTGTTTTGTTTGTTTTCATGTGAAGAAATCAGCTTGCTCTCGGGCAGCAGCAAATAAAAGATAGCGATGATCATTAACATTCCGGCACTGAGCATTACCGTTGTCGTCCCCGCATACCGGCTGGCGACCCATCCGCCTATGGCCGGGCCGATCATAATGCCGATCCCTTCAATGCCGGAGAGAATGCCCCAGCCCATGCCCTTCTGCTCTTTGGGCACGGCATAAGAGAGAACCGCATTCCAGGCCGGAAGGACCGCCGAATAGGCCAGACCTAGCAATAACGCCAGCAGCATGGTCAGATAGACAGACCGGGAGCCAACCACCAGGTACAAGATGACCGTTAGCGAGAGAAAGCCGATTCCCAGCATCCTCTTATGCCCCCACCGGTCAGCCAGCTTGCCCATCGGAATCAGGAACAGGATGGCCCCCGCTCCTCCCAGCAGCAGCATGAACGAATATTCCGCCTGGCTCATTCCCAGATGCTCAGATACGAAGCTGGGCAGAATCGGCAGAAGCAGACCTGCGGCCATCATCTGCAGGATCATTCCCGGGAGCAGCCATTTCAGTCTGGCCAGACGGCTCCATAGTTGGTGTAAGGAAACGTCCGCCCTCTCCATTGGAGCCCTGTTCCTCTTCATCGTCCATAGCGAACAGACAAAACCGGCCGCAAGCAGAAGGATAAACAGAAAGAAGGATGCTGCATATCCTTGGTCCAGTGTAAAATTGACAAGGATCGGCCCGAGACCGAGACTTGCCATCCATATAGTGTAGATGGTCCCCATCTGTTCCGCCCGCTGATTCTCTTTGACTTGGCCGAGGCAAATCAGCCAGACGGGAGAAGCGCCGATTCCGAGCAAGGCCGAACCGGCAATCAAGAGCCATACATGCGTGCTATAGAAAAAGATTAAAAATCCGGACAGCATTATGACAAAAGTGGCCGGAAGCAGCCAGCGAAGCGGAAAGCGGTCCAGCAAATAACCTGCCAAGCCTTTAACGACCGTATCTGCGATATAATGAACCGAAACCGCCAGACCGACTATGGCTACCGAATGGCCGAGTGAACGGACGGCATAATTGGGCAGAAAAGAAAACAAAAAGGCACTGCGGACAAATTCCGTACAAAACAAAACGACAGCCAGGGTAAGAATGGACCGTCCGGCCTTAGGGATTGCAATCATCTCTAGCAGCACTCCTTTCCATAACCGGTTGAGCTTGAGCAACCAGCGGAAGCTGTAAACACAAATTGCAGGATATCCCCAGTATACCCGAGATGACCGCCGGAATTCCTCCCGCTTCATCAAATCTTAATGAATCGGGACTTCATTCTAACAGGACTCTGTCCATATTCAACCGCTCTATGATAATATGATAGGAGTGGATATGAGGAGGAACAGAAAATTATGGAGTTAATTATCGGAAACCGATATGTTCTGATAAAGCAACTGGTATCCTTGACTGAAGGATTTATATACAGCGCTAAAGATATGTCGCTTAGACGAGAGGTTCTTCTGTTTATAGCGAAGAAACCTTGGGAATCGGCGGCCGATGCCTATTTCAAATCGATCGGGGAAGCCGCACGGATAGATGACAACCGGTTCATCCCCATTCTTGACGCCGGAATAGATAAAGAATATGTATTTGTATCCCTGCATGCCTGTGAAGGGCAGCCGCTCATCAGCGTATTGGATCAGACTGTCCGGACTTCGCAGGATATCCTTGCCATTATTTTCGATCTGGGCCGGGGATTGCAGGAGGCCAAGGAGAATCATGCCGCTTTCTTTTCCGTTACGGCCGAGAATATATGGTCTCACAATGGTACCTACAAGTTTATTCAATATTGGTCGGAAGACGCCAAGAACCGGCAGGGTGTCAGAGGGCTGTGCTTTCTTCTTTATCAGCTGTGCGCGCGTTCTTCGGAAATCCCTGCCGACATTTACGATCTCGAGCAGCAAATTCGGACCAGCATGAAGGATTTGCCGGCGGCCCATCTGCAGAAACTGCTCGCTATCGTCCGGCGCGCCATGAACGGTGAGGAATCGCTGTCCGCATTTCTGTTTAATATGCACGAGCTTCTGATCGGGCAGGAAGCCCTTCCCCACTCTGGCCTTCCTCCGAAAGAAGCCGGCCCGATGGAGAAGCAGGAGCCGGTATTAACTGAGGAAGTCGATGAAGAGCCGGAAGAAGAGGCGGATGAAAAACCGGCCGGCAGAACACGCAACAAGACTTCCCGGAAAGTGATCTTTATAACCGGGCTGTCCTTTATTTGTCTTGTCCTGATTGCAGGAATCATGATCCAGAAGACGCGTGGGATTGATCATGCCCACGTTCGCCCTTCCCCTACCTCTACAGCAGGGAAGGATCAGAACCCTCCGAATAACAGCGGAGGCGAGCAGCAAGAGAAGCCGGCAGTCACACCAACCCCTAAGCCTAAAGAAGAGGATAAAGGGGCAAACGAGCAGCCAAACCCGGATTCAGATCAGCCGGCCGATGAAGATCAACAACCGGACCAGACAGGCAGCGATCCGGAGCAAGCAGAGGTTGCGGTGCCTGACTTGTTCGGCCTTACACAGCAAGAGGCGGAGCAGCTTCTGCTGTCGAAACAGCTAAAGTATAAATTTTTTATCGAAAATGACGATCATCCGCAGGGAACCGTGTTTAATCAGGAACCGGCAGCGGATGAGGAAGTTCCGAAGGGGACTAGAGTTACATTTTGGGTAAACCGTTAATGTGGTGTAGCTTCGACCAAAAAGCTCCTATCGAAGCTCTGTAGATACAAAAAAACTCACACCATGAAATTCCTTCATGGTGTGAGCCTCATTTAGATCTCCCGTTTAGCTTCCAGCTTGCGATTTACGAAAGCGTCAACTGCGGTTTTAATGACGGAGAAGACCGGGACGGCAACGAACATTCCGATAACGCCGAAGGTGCCGCCGCCTATCAGAATGGCCAGAATAACCCAGAGCGGACTGATGCCGACCTTGCTTCCCAGTATTTTGGGTCCCAGATAATAACCGTCGAATTGCTGAACCAGAAATACAAACAGCGCTACCCACAAAGCTTGCATGGGCGATACAAACAAAGTAATGACCGTTACAAAGATCATGCCGACCAAAGGCCCGAAGTAAGGAATGACGTTCGTAATGGTTATAACGACCGCTGCCAGAAGCGCATGAGGCGCTTGCAGCAGTAACAGTCCCAAGAAGCTTATCATGCCTACGATTAACGAGTCGAAGATCACCCCGGCGAAATATCTGGAGAAGGTTTGATCAATTCGTTTGACGGATTGAATGACCTGGTCCGCCTTATCCTCCGTCAGCAGAGCCTGAAGCAGCCTCCTCGCCCCGATAGCAAGCTTCTCCTTATCCTTCAGCATATAAATAGAGATGATCAGTCCAAGCACTAAACTGATTAACGTGGAGGTTAGCATAAATAACCCGGAAGCGATGTTGTTCAGAATCAGGCGAATAATATCGCTAATCTGATTCGATAGTGAATTGATGATTTCCTGAGCATGCTCGGCAATATTGTATCTTTGCGCCCATTCGTGTGTCAGAACCGTTTCCGTGACCCATACATTGGTTTTCTGAATATAAAACGGCAAGCTGGACAGCAAGCCGGTGACGCTCTCAATAACTCCCGGAGAGACGTAAGTAATGGAAATAATGATAAAGCCGAAGACGCTGGCATACACGATCGAAATACTGATCAGCCTTTTGAACCGGACCTTCGCCAGCTTGGATTCTATGAAATTAACAACAGGCCTTAGCAGATAAGCAATAAAAAAGGCGATGAAGAAAGGGTTCATCAGCTTAAGGATGGAAGAAAACCATTCCATTACCGAACCCAGGTTATTGACTAGTTTGAACAAAAGCAAAGAGATGATAAAAACGATAAAAAAATAAATAGTTCTTCTGTATTTTAGCACGAGGTCCCCCCTTACCCTTACTTCGGCTGGGGCTTCACTCCACCGCCATACCTTGGATATGTAAAATATACCTGATTTACCGGCAGCTTTTCAAGCAAATCGCACATTCCTGCAATCTTCCCCTGAAGCCTCATTGCTTTTCTAAAATCTAAACCTTCTTCTTATAAACATTCTATCGCCTTGACAGATTCATGGGTTCCCGAAAACACAAAAAAACCGGGAGAATCATCCCGGTTAATGGTAAATCAGGATCAGGCAAGGAAAGCCCGCAGCATCCATGCATCCTTTTCCAGCTCCGTCTGGAAATCAGTCAGCATATCAGCCGTCGGCCGGTCTCCAGCCTCATCTGCCTCAGCCGCAGTCTCTTTCAGTTCGCTTATCAATATGGAAACATCCTCGGCCAGCGTCCGGACCATTTGCTCCGCAGTTTCTCCACCTGCGGCCTCCTTCAGGGATGCCAGTCCCAGGCATTGCTGAAGGGTTACCGGCGGTTCTCCCTGGAGAGCCAGCACTCTCTCGGCCAAATCATCGGTATAAGCTGCTGCGCGATCATACCATTCTTCAAATTTCGCATGAAGAGTAAAGAAATGAGGCCCGCTGACTCTCCAATGATAATGATGCAGCTTGAAGTTCAACACCTGAAAATTTGCAATCTGCCGGTTTAATTGTTCGGTTATGTTCATTTGTTTACTCCTCCTTATGGATAATTGCAATAGATAATCATGAGCTTCTCTGATCAGATGATAACGATTATCAATTACATATTTATCTTAACATAAGAGGAGTTTATTTTCAATAATTATTCTAATATAATAATAATTCTAAATAACAGATGGCTTTGCTTAATTTTTTGCCGATCTTCATACCGCTGGCCATCCCGGCTTATTGCTCTTTTACTACCCAGGAACGTCCTTTCCCATCGAAATAAAGACGGGCTTGCGGATTATTATTTATTTTAACATTAAACAGCTTCAATGCATGCTCGTCCACATTCAATAGCCGCCAATTCTCCTTTTCCTCTAACCCAAGGCCGGCCAGCATTCCGGCTGCCTCTTCGGGATGGATCTCCCGCTCCACCTCGGTATGCCAAGCCCCGTAATACTCTAATTCGTACTTATTAAGCTGTAAGCAGCTGAATATCTCGTTCGTTTCGCTATTCCAACATACATAAAGCATACGTCTCCTCCTCGCCTCCCACTGAGTATGCAAGTGCAAAGAAAGGCACCCCGACAGCAAAAGAGAGTGCCTTCCAACTATAAGATTTCTATAAAAAACTATATACTTGAGAAAATCGCGATCCAAGAAATGAGTGCCCTTCTATGCGCCTATAAAGCGGGATGCTCATGCTTCGCTTTCAGAATAGACCAGCGTCTCTCCACTTCCTCTTCGAAAGCCTTCAATGCCTCCGCATATTCTTCCTTTGCCATATGCTTCGTTTTGCCCATAGTTTTCAGCCAATCGGCCACCGGAATCCGCTTCTTCTTCTCCTCCGGATTGTACGTAATATTCGTTATTCCGCGCTCGACTTCATATAGCGGGAAGAAGCAGGAGTCGACGGCCGCTCCGACAATGTTCGAGCCTTCTCCGTCATCCGACAGCCAGTTGAGCGGACAGGCGATCAGAATTTTGCCGTAGACCAAACCTTCATTTTGCGCATACCACTGGGCCTTGGCCGCTTTGCGCACCAGGTCCTGGGGATAGGCCTCGGAGCCCGTAAACACGTAAGGAATATGAGTCGCCGCCATAATTTGCGCCGTATCCTTGTGATGGAACAGCTTCCCGCCCTGGAAAGAACCTACATTGGAGGTCGAGGTGCGATGGCCCATCGGGGTCGAATAGGACAACTGAGCTCCGGTATTCATATAGCCCTCGTTATCGTATTCCAGAATAATCATCTTATGATTGCGAAGCGCCGCCCCGATAGCCGGCCCCATGCCAATATCCATTCCGCCGTCGCCGGTAATCATGACGAACGTGAAATCATCCGGCAGGTTCAGATGCTTCAGCTCGCCTCTACGCTTCCTCTCCCAGAACATCTCCACGACTCCGGAAAGGGTAGCGGCCCCATTCTGAAACAGGTTGTGAATGTACGTCGCTTTATGAGAGGAATACGGGTAACCGGTCGTTACGACCATCGCGCATCCGGTATGGAACAGGGCTACAATATCGCCCTCGATTCCTTTAAAAAACAGCTCCAGACCCGAGAAAATCCCGCAGCCCGGACAAGCGCCGTGACCCGGGGCAATCCGCTTCGGCTTGCGGGTCAATGAGCGCAGCGGCGGCATCTTGACCGTCAGCTTGCCGCTTTGTTCATCCGGCTTAACCGTGATGAGACCGGTTTTCAGCTCCTCGAATTTCATCGGCTGCAGAACCCTCTTCGGGGCTTTGGCCGGGTCTCCGGGAGTATGCCCGAAATAATCGAACGGCACCTCCACCTTGCCTTTGGCGGCAGCATCCATAGCCAATTGAAAGAAATGGTGGCCATCCTCGGCGTAGAAATCTTTGCCGCCCAGACCATAAATGCGGCTGATAACCAGCGTATTCCGATTGCCGTAGGTAAACAACGCTGCCTTCACTTCGTTCACCATATTACCGCCATGCCCACCGTAGGAATCGGCCCGGTCCCCGACCGTCACCGCCTTGACGTTCTGCAGCGCTTCGGCAATCGCCTTGGCCGGGAACGGGCGAATCATGTTGGGCGAGATGGAGCCGGCCTTCACACCCTTGGCCCGCAGTTGATCGACCACGTCCTTAATGATTTCGGCGGATGAGTTAAGCAGGAACACCGCGACCTCCGCATCCTCCATCCGATACAGATCAAGCAGCGGATAATCCCTTCCGGTCAGCTCATAATACTCCTTGCGAATCCGGTCATAGACCTTCTCTGCGTTATACATGGCTACCGATTGCTGATAGCAGTTATTGATATAGTCCGGCTCGTTCATATAGGGACCTACCGTAATCGGGTTGTGCCGATCCAGCGTATCCGGAAAGCCGCGTACCGGCTCCTCCCCGATAAATTTATGAACATCCTCGCGATGGGCGAAAGTCTGTACCTTGCGCTTCTGATGAGAGGTAAAATAGCCGTCGAAAGCAACCAGAACAGGCAGGCGAACCTCCGGATCCTCCGCAAGCTTGATCGCCATGATGTTCATATCATAGACCGCCTGCGGATCACGGCACATCAATATCGGCCATCCGGTATTAAGGGCATAGTATAAGTCGGAATGATCGCCGTGAATATCCAGCGGACCCGACACGGATCGGCAGACGAGATTCATCACCATCGGAAAGCGGGTGCCCGACTGCACCGGCATTTGCTCCAGCATATACAAATAACCGTTGGCGCTTGTCGCGTTGAACACCCGCCCACCGGCCGTCGAAGCCCCGTAGCAGACTCCGGCGGACCCGTGCTCTCCGTCAGCCGGAATCAGTACGATATCATGCTGACCGTTTGCTTTCATCAAATCAAGAAACTGGGCCACCTCCGTCGAAGGGGAAATCGGAAAATAACCCATTATATGATAATTAATCTGATGGGCCGCATAGGCAGCCATTTCGTTTCCGGATTCGTATACAATCCTTTGCTCGACCTTCCCCTGACCCAATTCCTTCTTCAAATCCATAGCCATTGGTTGTTCCACCCTTCTCTCCATGAATGATCCAGGTCTCTATAGAAGCCCGTGAATCATTGAACATTACGCGCATCACTCGCCAAGCTTGGGCTTCCAATCGCTTACTTAGTAACTATTCGTTGATCTTTCCTTAGCGTAATTTCCTCACAAAGCCAGGTTAAAACGATGAGGCACCCGGTTCTGTTCCGCATAGCCCTCCTCTTCTCTTGCGCTGGCCAGCGCCTCCGTCGGACAAGCTTGAACACATTTCAGGCAGCCTTTGCAATACTGATAATCGATTCCCTGCAAAAACATTTGCGGCCGTCCCCTCCGGTCCTCCTGCTCTTCCCATACAAAGCAGAAATCCGGACACACATTGTCACAGGCGGCGCAATGAATGCATTTCTCCAGATCAAAGTGAGGCATCATTCCCGCCCGCGAAATGCTTAAATCCTTCAAAATACTGTTGCCCGGGTTCGTGATCGTCCCTCCCAGCGGCTGGGTGGCGTACCCCAGAAGCGGCGTGTCCTGACGAATATAGGAAGGCATCGCCTCACCCGGAGGCAGCTCGAAGGTTTGTGATTTCACTTCGTTGAAACCCCTTTCAAACGTGCGGAGCGCTGGTTGAACCGCTTGCGGGTATTTCTTTTCCAGCGACTTGCGGATCACCTGCTTCATCTGTTCCGGGTCCAGGAAAGGGCAGAGCTTGAACAGGCCGCCGAGCATGGCCATGTTGACCCGGTTCTTCTCCTCCAATGCAATTGTAATCGCATCGAGAACCGCAATCGTTCCGGCCTTCAAGTTCATTTTTTGCTTGAGCTGTTCGGGAGTTTTAGCTGAATTCACCAGGACCAGACTGTCTTCATATATGCCGCTGATGACATTGATGGTTTTGGACAAGGATTCGTGGAAGATGCCGACGATGTGAGGCCGTTCAATAGGTGTGGTGTCGCGGATATTGGTGGAATTATCGCAGAAACGGATGTGTGCCTTGACAGGGGAGCCTTTCTTTTCTGAGCCGTAGGAGGAAAAGCTGACGCCGTTCAATCCGGAGCCGATCACGCCTGCTTCCGCAAGCATTTTGCCAGCCAGGTTGGCCCCGAGGCCGCCAATCGATTCCAGCCGGATTTCGAAAAATCCGAGCTCATTCACTTTTGGCAGAGTAACCATTGCATTGCTCCTTTCGCAGGACAAGGTTATCTAAATATTTCGAATATTTGCTATATTTTTATATTAGCAGTTAATTCTCTTTAATCAACCATTATTTGTTACAGGAATCTAAAAAACAAGCCCGATTGGGAGAAAATGTGCGGTTAAGCTGCGGCTTACGAATTTAATTATCATAATTAATTATTAATGTCATTAATATTAAACAGTACTAACCATGTATCCTCCCTCTTCCCCGATTAGGTCGCGGCAGTTCAGTTAAGTCGAGTGATTATGAAGCTTCATGCCTTGAGTCATATAAATTGCGAAAATACAGGAATTTTTGCTCTAGATAGCCCCGATCGCCACTCCAATAAGCAGAAAGAAGTACTTTTGCGTCCAACTGCCCCAGAACAGGCTCATAAAAGAAATACTCTCAGGCTTTATGCCGCTGCCGATTATCAATCCTAAAGTCCCATTAAGGGGAGATAGATCCTATTGGACCATCTCCCGACCATATGGGCAGCAACGCCGTTCCAGTTGCAAGGTTCCTGCATATTTCCTCTTCCATTATTACCTTCTATAAACAGATTGCCTGTCTACGCCTATGGACTATTACTCTTCAGATGCCGCCGTGTATTACAGCTTAAATTTGGTTCGTCGGGCAAACTCTTACGGGGCGCAGCTGCAGTTGAGCACAGGCTTGCGGGCGGCCAAGGCTTCGTCCAGCCTCTGTACTACCGTCGTATACGGAGCATTCTTGACCCTTTCGGGATCGTGCTCCGCCTCCTGAGCAATCTGAATCATTGCCTCGATAAAGCCGTCCAGCGTCTCCTTGCTTTCCGTTTCCGTCGGCTCGATCATGATGCATTCCTCGACGTTGAGCGGGAAGTAAATCGTCGGCGGATGATAGCCGAAATCCAGCAGCCTCTTGGCCATATCCAATGTACGCACTCCATGCTTCTTCTGGCGGTTGCCGGACAGTACAAATTCATGCTTGCACTTCCGGTCGTACGGCACATCGAAATAGGGAGCAAGCTTCTTCAGCATATAATTGGCATTCAATACGGCATTTTCCGATACCTGACGCAATCCTTCCCCGCCATAGCTCAATATATAGACATAAGCCCGCAATAAAATGCCGAAGTTGCCGTAGAAGCTTTTGACCCTGCCGATGGAATGCGGGAAATTGTAATCCAGGAAGTAGCTCCCGTCTTCTCTGCGGGCTACGATCGGCGTCGGCAGGTACGGGATCAGCTTCTCCTTCACCCCGACCGGCCCGGCTCCCGGACCTCCGCCCCCGTGAGGGGTGCTCATAGTCTTGTGGAGGTTGAGATGTACCACATCAAACCCCATATCTCCGGGCCGGGTTATTCCCATAATGGCGTTTGCATTAGCGCCGTCATAATAAAGCAGCCCTCCAGCCTGATGCACAATGTCGGCTATTTCGGCAATGTGCTCCTCGAATAAGCCGAGCGTGTTCGGATTCGTCAGCATCAGCGCTGCCGTATCCGGGCCCGCCTCTTTCCGCAGGGCATCCAGGTCCACCAGCCCCCTCGAATCGGAAGGGATGGTGACCGCTTCGAAGCCGGCCACGGCAGCGCTTGCCGGGTTGGTCCCATGGGCCGAATCGGGAACGAGCACCTTGGTCCGCCTCTCTCCTCGGCTTTCATGGTAGGCGCGGATCATCATCAGCCCGGTCCATTCTCCATGTGCTCCGGCCGCAGGCTGCAGCGTTACCTGATCCATGCCGGTAATTTCCTGCAAATCCTTCTGCAGCCGGTATAACACTTCCAGGGCGCCCTGAATGGACTCCTCCGGCTGGTAAGGATGAATTTTCGCAAATCCCGTCATTCTTGCCGCATCCTCGTTGATTTTCGGATTATATTTCATGGTGCAGGAGCCCAGCGGATAAAATCCGTTGTCGATCCCGAAATTGCGCCGCGATAATTCCGTATAATGCCGGATGACATCGACTTCATAGACTTCCGGCAGCTCTGCCGGCTGCTTCCTTAACAGAGAGGCCGGAATCAGGGAAGCCGGATCGGCTTCCGGCACATCGCACGGAGGCAGGGAATAACCGATCCGCCCCGGTCGGCTCAGCTCGAAAATCGTAGCCTTGTCATGCTTTTCTCCACTGCCGCTCATAGCAATCCCTCCAATGCAGATGTGAATGTTTCGATTTCCTCCCGGCTCCTCTGCTCGGTAACAGCCACCAGCATATGATCCGCCAGCTCCGGGTAATCCCGCCCCAGATCGTAGCCGCCGATCATTCCCGCCTCAAGCAGTTCCCGATTGATCCGCCGGACATCACAGCCCCTCGGCAGCCGGATGACGAACTCGTTAAAGAACGGAGCGGAGAAGGCCAGCTTCATCCGGCCGGAGGAACCGATCGTCTGCGCGGCATAGTGCGCCTTCTGCAAATTAAGCCGGGCTACCTCGCGAATGCCCTGCTTGCCCATCGTCGATAAATAGACGGATGAGCAAAGAGCCAGCAGAGCCTGGTTCGAACAAATGTTGCTGGTCGCTTTTTCCCTGCGGATATGCTGCTCCCGCGCCTGCAGTGTCAGCACATAGCCCCTTCGGCCCTGGCGGTCTACGGTCTGCCCGACGATTCTTCCGGGCATCCTCCGCATCCACTGGGCGGATGCGGCAAAGTATCCGCAGGTAGGGCCGCCGAGTGCAGCAGGTATGCCCAGCGGCTGAGCGTCTCCCACTACCAGATCCGCCCCCAGATGGCCCGGCGCTTCCAGCAGACCGAGCGCCAGCGGATTGCTGCTTACGACCAGCAGCCCTTTCACTTGATGAATAAGCGGCTCGATCGCTCGAATATCTTCCACGCAGCCGAAGAAGTTGGGCGATTGCACAAGTACGGCGGCCGTCTCCTCATTGATAAGCGAAGCCAACTGCTCTATATCGGTGATCCCATCCCGGTAACCGGCCTCAACGACCTCCACGTTCAAGCCCTTGGCTGTCGTTCTCAGAATTTGCTTGGCTTCGGGATGCACTGTGCTGGAGACGACGATACGCTTGCGCCGGGTCGCCCCGACGGCCAGGGCACCGGCTTCGGCGAGAGCCGTCGCTCCGTCATACATCGATGCATTGGCTACAGCCATCCCGGTCAGCTCGCAAATATAGGACTGAAACTCGAAGATCGCCTGCAGCTCGCCCTGGCTGATCTCCGGCTGATAAGGAGTATAGGCGGTATAAAATTCCGACCGGGAAATGACATGCTGAATCACGACCGGAATATGGTGATCATAAGTTCCCGCCCCCAGAAAACAGGGATACCGGTCGAAATCCGCATTCTTGGCGGCCAGCCCGCGCATGTACCGCAGCAGTTGCGGTTCGCTTAACGCTTCGGAAACCTTCAGCTTCCCCTGGTATCGGATACCGGCGGGAATATCGGCAAACAGCTCTTCAACGGAAGCAATTCCGATTTCGCTCAGCATCTCTTGGCGATCCTGTTCCGTCAAAGGCAAATAACGGTGCATCATCCATTCAAGCTCCTTTTATCATTAATTTGAATAAGCTTGGGCTATTTTTCGGCTTCTTGTCGCCTTGTTTTATTTATTCAAAATACTGCAACAGAAGGGGACGCATGGCCCAAAGACGAGCAAAAGTGCATTGGAATCTCGCCTTTTTTCCTAAATTGAGCGAAAAACGCTCAAATCTGCATGTCTTTTCGGACAAAATGAGGCGATTCCCCTAAAATCGGCCAAAAGACCTGCACAATCGCTTTAGAATCAGCCTTACGCGGATTTCCCCCCAAAAAGACGTGCACTTTTGCTCTAGAATCAGCCTTACGCGGATTTCCCCCCAAAAGACCTGCATTTCTGCACGTCTTTCTCCCAACCTGAGCAGCGACCTTCCACAGTTACCTCTTCTCAGCCTGAGCAAGGACCCTCCACAGGATTCTCTTCTCCCAACCCGAGTAGTGACCTCCACAGTATCCCTTCCCAACCTGAGCAGCGACCTTCCACAGTTACCTCTTCCCAACCTGAGCATCGACCTTCCACAGTTACCTCTTCCCAACCTGAGCAGCGACCTTCCACAGTATCTCTTCCCACCCCGAGTAGCGACCCTCCACAGTCATCTCTTCGCAGCCCGTCGGCAGTTACCTGCTTCTCTTATAAAACGGCGTCGGCACGATGACCGCTTGAAGCCGTTTCCCTCTCACTTCAACGGCAACCTCTGTTCCGATGGCCGCATACTTGCGGTCGATCAATGCCAGGCCGACATTCTTCTTTAAGGTCGGAGACTGGGTGCCGGTCGTCACCTCTCCTATCCGGACATCCCCGCAATAAACCGGGTAGTGGCTTCTTGGAATTCCCCGGTCTATCATTTTTATGCCGACGAGCTTGCGCGGGGCACCGTTCGCCTTCTGCTCCGCCAGAACATCGCGTCCGATAAATTCTCCCTTCTCCGGTTTAACGAACATTCCGAGACCGGCTTCTACCGGAGTAATCTCCGGGGACAGCTCCTGGCCGTACAGAGGAAGCCTCGCTTCGAAACGGAGCGTGTCCCGGGCTCCCAAGCCGGCCGGAACGAGGCCGTCATCTCCGCCGGCCTTCAACAGCTCCTCCCAGAGCGTAATGGCATCGCTGCTGCGCACATACAGCTCGAAGCCGTCTTCCCCCGTATACCCGGTTCTGGACAGAAGCGCCTGGATTCCGGCGATGCGAATATCCTTCCGGAAATGAAAAGGCTTTAACCCGGAAAGGGGAGCCTCCGTCACCTTCTGTAAAATGGGCTCGGCCTTCGGCCCTTGCAGAGCGAGCAGCGCGGTTTCCGGCGATATATCCTTCCACCGGACATCGCCCGAGAGCTGTGAATCTATCCACGCTATATCCTTGTCGATATTGGCAGCGTTGATCACCAGCATGTACTCTTCCGCGTGAAACCGGTAAACGATCAAATCATCGACGACCCCGCCATCCGGATAGCACATAAAGCTGTACTGCACTTGGCCATCCTCCAGCTTCGACAGATCATTGGTCGTTATCCGCTGGAGAAAGCGGAACGCATCCGGTCCGGTCACCAGGACCTCTCCCATATGAGAAACATCGAATAATCCCGCCTGCCGGCGCACCGCATGGTGCTCTGATTGGATCCCGGCAAATTGCACGGGAAGCTCCCAGCCTCCGAAATCAATGACCCGTGCCCCGTATTTTTCATAAATAGGGTGCAGCGGTGTTCGTTTCAGCATAAACTTTGACCTCCAATCGCTTGATCGCTCCCGCCGCGCTCTTGTTCAAGACGGATTCCAAATCATATGAAATCTGTTTGGCCAAGATAGCGCATTCTTTCCATACATAAAAAAACAGAGCGGAAAGAACACAACCCGACGGCTGCGTTCCTCCGCTCTGTCCTTTTACCTGAGAGTTACCCCCGGGCTCCTAGATCATGAAGCTGGGGTTTCCCCTTGGGTGACCTGCAGCAACTTGCGCGCAGGCTCTCTCCAGAGATGCGTCCGGTGCAGGTCCTTTTGCCTGAGAGATTCACCCGCGGGCTTACTCCTTCGGCGTTACTGATTCCGGCTCCGCCGGCAGTAATCTCTCCCTTGCACCTTCATTCGCCCATATGTGTCGTCGCTTACGAAAATGCCCCCAAATGGGGATTTATACCATTATTATTCCACATCCTGCTTTTTTGTCAACCCTCTCTGCCGTCCTTGACACCGGTTCTTTAAGTATAATAAGCTAGTAGCGAATCCGTTAGAAGTGCGCCTGGTGTTTCCGCGCACTATAATGATGTTGTACGAATATGCGTAAAGCGAGGGATTTTCGATGAGCGAGATCAAATCCGGTTTATACTACAGCAAAGAACATGAATGGGTCGAGAAGCTCGACGGAAACAAGGTGAGAATCGGCATCACCCACTTCGCCCAGAATCAATTGGGCGACATCGTATTCGTGGAGCTGCCGTCCGAAGGAGATGAGATTCATGCCGGGGACAGTACGGGCAGCGTAGAATCGGTCAAGACCGTATCGGACATCTACTCTCCCGTCTCGGGCATAGTGATCGCCGTAAATAGTGAACTGGATGACTCCCCGGAGCTGGTTAACTCCGATCCTTACGGCAAGGGCTGGATGTTTGAAGTGGAGCTGAACAGCGAGGACTCGCTTGCCGGACTTATGAATGCCGACGAATATCGGGAATTTACCGACGGCGAGGAATAAATTCGTATCAACTTCCGCTGACGATCGATACAAGCATAAACGGCTGCCACCGTCCGTTGGACAGGCGAAATATAAGAACAGGTATAAGGTGAAGCTTATACTTTCTTATATTTTGAGAAAAACCGCCTCACGAGGCGGTTTGTTTTGTTGCCGGGAAAGAGATCCCGCCAAGCAAATTATTTTCTCTGCCCGGGATGAAGTACGGCAATATATACTTTACCCTCCCGCACAATCGGTTCGAAGACATCGAGCGGCCGGGGGGGAGGTCCTCCAATGTGGCGTCCTGTTTTATCATATTCTCCCCCATGGCATGGACATAAGAAAGCCAGCCCCGGTTTCTCTAATCTGTCTTTATCCGAGGCGGTCGTCACATTACAGCCAAGATGCGTGCAAATCGGCGACATAATGAGAAGTTCGCCGTCCTCCGAACGGGTGACATAGACGAAGCCGTGACGCTTCTGTTTAACCCACCCATCCTCTATCTCGACGTCGTATTCGACCTTCACCGTATCCTTTATATCGGCAAAATCGGACTCGTCCCCAAGGAGAGCCAGGTTGGCCGGTTTCATCTCCTGCTTCGGCTTCCGCGCAGCGCTGCTGCTCTTAGCCCCCAGATAGAATACGGTGCCGGACAGCGCCGCATAACCGGTGATCCCGAGCACCAGCTTGCCGGCCGTCCCCAGAAATCGGCGGCGGCTGATTTTTATCCGTTGGCCGGAGTTTTCCATGTTCGTCACCTCCCAATAGTCATCCATATTCTATTTTACCTGTTCGGCTGTCCGGAAGCTCAATCGTTTTTTGAACATTCCGAGAAATCGCGGCATTGTCTTTATATAAATTTAATCCAGTCGCCCCTTCATCTTCCCGCGGGATGTATAGAAGTCCGCTTGTGCGGGGATGGTATAGGTGATTTCCGCCAATTTTTACTAAAGGAGCTTGAAATCTATGTCTGACGAAAGAAAACCTGATCTGACAGACGAGCAAAAAATAACCGGCCAAACCGCTTTTGAAACTGCCGGCATCCCGACTCCTCCCGACCAGGAAGACATGGGGGCCACCGATGGAATCAGCGAGGTTGTGGAAGCCATCTTGGACAATATCGAGGACAACCTGTTCCCGGCATCGGAGGATGAGGAGCGGCCTTGGAGAAACCGTAAGTAGCAGAGAGACAAGACCGTGCGAAACCCGCACAAAAAAACCGCCTTCAGACCCTAACGGCGTCATCAGCGGTTTTTTTACATATATAGATAAAATGGCGTCAGAAGCTATGATTGGCGAACTCGGGATTCTGCCTGAAGCATTCTTCCATGACGGCAATTTGCTGGCGGACCTGCTCAGGTGTAATCTCCAGCGGTTGCCCGTTGGCTAACGAATTATAGAGCATCGTGTAGAACTTCTTGCCCATCTGGTCAAAGAATCCCCCGTCCTCCTGGGACAGATCCCAGCTTTCCTCGTACCACTTAAGCTCTTCTCCGCAATATGCGGGCGTGCCGTCGGCATTGCTCAGCGGCTCGCTGACCAGGCTTTGCTCCGGCGCTTCCTCAGGCTTGTAATACTTCCAATCCAGATGCTGGATCGACCCTTTAATCCCGCCGAGTGTCCCTTGAACGTTATAGGTTCCTTCCGGATAAACGCAGCAGGAGGAAATCTCTACATCGATCGTAGGTCTTCCGTTTCCATGCAGGATCAGCTTGACATAATCCTCCGCATCCCCGAAAGAGTTCGCCCGGTCCATCATGCAGGTGACCTTCGGCATGACATCGTTTCCGTACAGCTGAAGAGCCTGGTCGACCGGATGCGGCCCCGTATTGAGCAGATTGCCCCCGTTCTTCTCCTGAAGCGTCTGCCAATCCCATCTTCTGGCAAAACCATTATAAGAGATGCTTACTTGAACGACCCGGCCAATCACCCCGGAGTCGATAATTTGACGAATTTTCTCGAAGGCGGGAGAATAACGGGATTGCTGGTATATGGCCAACAGCTTGCCCGAATCCTTCGAAGCTTCGATCAGCTTGTCCACATCGGCCACTCTTCTGGCGAGAGGCTTTTCGCAGAGCACGTTGAAACCGCTGTTCAGACACTCCAACGATACCGGAACATGAAGCTGGCTCGGCGTTGCATTGATGATCAGATCCAGATCCTTCCGTTGGAACAAGTCACGATAGTCGGCGTAAGCATCGCAGTTCAACTCAGCCTCCGCTCTTTGTCTGCGATCTTCCATAGGGTCGGATACGGCGACGATCTGATACAGTTCCGGAAGCTTTTTAATAATATAAGCATGAATATCGCGTCCGCTTCTGCCCTGACCTATGATCCCCACTCTTAATCGTTTCATTAGGTGCAACCTTCCTTTACTGGATTGGATTTTTACCTATCTTCTACCATAGCAACGGAAGAACGGATTGACAAGCCTTTTCTGGGGGCAAATTCAATTTCCCCTTGTCTTTAATTTGTCTGAAAAATATATCCCGAAGCAGTCGCATCGCTTCTTCCCCTTCTGTCCGGTTTCCCGGCTCTTCGGCCTTTAGTATTGGCAGTCGTAGACAGATCCTCCCTGAAGCTCCCGGTAACGGGTGGGCGAGCTGCCGAACCATTTCTTGAACTGCTTGGAAAAATAGAGCGCATCGGGGAAACCGACACTGGACGCAACCTGTTCGATCGTCAGCGGCTCCCGCAGTAATAAGCGCGCCCGTTCCATACGGATTTTCAGCAAAAATTGCATCGGAGACACTCCGGTATGCTGCTTGAATATTTTCGATAAATAAGAGCGGTGATAGCCGAGCGTATGGGCCATCTGTTCGATAGAAACCGGCTGTGAATACTGCAGATTCAACCACCGGATCGCCTGCTCGACCTGCAGCTGCACCGGATCCGCGCTGGAGGAACGGGAAGGCAGCACATCCAGCTGTCTCGCATATTCCGCTAACAGCAGGCGCAACAAAGCGCCGGCCTGCAGATCGCAGGACGGATGTCCCTCCCCGAGAACATGGGCCATCTTATGAAACAGGACGGGAATTTTACGGTTTCCCTTCGTGCTCACCGTCGGCTGGTAAGGGGTGATGGACAATTGCGTCAGCAGCTCATCTGCCCGGGTTCCCTTAAAGCCGATCCATATATACCGCCAAGGGTCCTGTTCATCCGATTCGTAGCTGGACAGCTCCCCCGGAAAGATGAAAAAATGCCCTCCCTCCGACAGCTCGTAATCTCTACCCCTGCAGCGGAATCTTCCTTTACCGGAGAGGACGTAATGAACCAGATGATAATCCAGCACCTGCGGCCCCACTTTATGCGATGGCGGCGTTTGCGCCTGGCCGGCAAACAAGACGACCAATTCCCCGTTACCCGGGTAAAGATTTAGAGACACCGTATGAGTCGGTTTACCCATCACCTTCCCGCTCCTTTCTCTATGTTATCAGGCCATTCCTGCGGATAGGCCACGTCCATCCATATTCCGTCCGGAACCTTTTCGATCCGCTTACAGCCCGGACGGCTATATTATTCAAAGTAAAACAACTGCAGACGCATTGCAAGAGTCCGGGTCAAAATCACCTGACCAAATCATTCGGGGGATGAGCTTTGGTGTTAGATTGGTTTGATCGCCCACAGGTCCCGGCATGAATTCAGAATAAGGAAGCTTATCCCTCCATCTCATACAAAAAACAACATTTCTCCATACGAAAGTGAAATGATTCCATATGCAAGCGCCTCCCCGAACCGTATAGTCATAAGTAACGGCTTAGCCATCCCCAAGTACAAAGGCAGTGCCTGGAGATGGATGACAACATCAATTTACTCAAGGAGGCCTTCTAACCATGTCCAAAATTACTTTCCTCGGGGCCGGAAGCACGGTCTTTGCCAAAAATGTGCTGGGAGACTGCATGCTGACCGAATCACTGCAAGGATTCGAGCTCGCTTTGTTTGACATCGATCCCGTCAGGCTAAAGGATTCCGAAAACATGCTCAACAACCTGAAACAGACGACGGGAAGCCGTTGCCGAATCGTTGCGTATTCGGATCGCAAGGAGGCGCTGCGGGGAGCCAAATATGTAGTGAATGCAATCCAGGTCGGAGGATACGACCCTTGTACGATCACGGACTTTGAAATTCCGAAGAAGTACGGCTTGCGCCAGACCATCGGGGATACGATCGGCATCGGCGGTATTTTCCGAAACTTGCGGACGATTCCCGTCATGCTCGATTTTGCCAAGGACATCCGCGAGGTATGCCCGGACGCCTGGTTCCTGAACTATACGAATCCGATGGCCGTATTGACCAACACGATGATTACATACGGCGGTGTCCGTACGGTCGGGCTGTGCCACAGCGTCCAGGTTTGCATGCCGCATTTGTTCCGCCAGCTGGAAATGGATACGGAAGGAGTTCAAACCAAAATCGCCGGAATCAACCACATGGCCTGGCTTCTGGAATGTACGAAAGACGGGATTGATCTGTATCCGGAAATCAAGCGCAGAGCGAAGGAGAAGCAGAAGGAAAAGCATAATGATATGGTCCGTTTCGAACTGATGTTCCGCTTTGGCTACTACGTAACGGAATCATCGGAGCATAATGCGGAGTACCACCCGTATTTCATCAAGAAGAACTATCCCGAATTAATCGACCGTTATAATATTCCGTTGGACGAATATCCGCGGCGCTGCATCCGGCAAATCGAAAGATGGCAGACCATGCGCGATGAACTGGTGAACAACCGCAGCCTTGAGCATAAACGCTCCAATGAATACGCCTCCTATATTTTCGATGCGATGGAGACGAACCGCCCGTTCAAAATCGGTGGGAACGTGATGAACACCGGACTGATCACCAATCTTCCCAAGGAGGCCTGCGTTGAGGTTCCTTGCCTCGTAGACGCAAGCGGCGTCACGCCGACCTATGTAGGAGATTTGCCTCCGCAGCTAGCCGCACTGAACCGGACGAACATAAACACCCAGTTATTGACCATCGAAGCGGCGATCACCCGCAAGAGAGAGCATATTTATCACGCCGCCATGCTGGACCCGCATACATCGGCAGAGCTCTCCATCGATGATATTGTCTCCTTGTGCGATGACTTGATCGAAGCCCATGGCGACTGGCTGCCTAAATATAATTAATCATTGTTCGGCAACGAATCATCAGAACGGGGCCGATCTATAGAAGGCACTTCCTTAAAAACCGGGCGAACGGATACGTTACGCCCGGTTTGGATTTGCGCAGTCTTGGCATGCTTTGCGCCAGAGGCTGCTTGGAACGATCAGCTCGGCAAGCTTCATGTGAAAAGTCGGCTACAGCACGATGAACAAGGTCCGAACCGGGCGTGCAGCGTTAGCCGTTCACGTTTAGACATAAGGAGTGCCATCTTTGGCGTTCGGGAAAATTTAGATCAGGAACATAGCGACAATGGTCGTCACGACCAAGCCGATCACAACCGGCCGTACATTGCGGCGAACCATCTCGAAAGGATCTACCCCGCAGATCGCCGCGGCGGGAATCAATGCCCAGGGAATCAAGGTTCCTCCTCCGACCCAAATTCCGGCAATTTGACCCAGCGCAGTCAATGTAGCGATCCCGGAGCCGATGGCCGTACCGAATAATTGGGCGATGGAGCCGGCCAACGAGATTCCCGAAAATCCGGAGCCATCCAATCCGGTAATGGCGCCGACGGTCGTAAGGGTAACGGCGCCCACCTCCTTGTTAACCGGAACCGTATTGGCGAGAGCGAGCCCCAAATCATTGACGATGCCTTGAGACCCCTCAGGCAGAACACTGCCGAATAAATTGAAGAAGGCCGAATCCCCCAGATAGAAGAAAGCGGCGATCGGAATGACGGGCCCGAATACCCTGAAGCCGAACTGCAGGCCTTCCACCAGATACTGTGTCGTTCTCTCCAGTCCCCGGTTGCGATGAGCAAGCAGGGTGATGGTGATCAGAATGACCACTGAGGTTCCCCCGACCAGAGCCGTTGCCTCCCCTCCCTGCAGCTTGAAGAAATACATGGCTGCCAAGTCGCCAACAAATAACAGTGGAATGATGACGGCCATAATTTTTTTGGCTTTGTCCGGCAGGGCAGCGGCCAGGGGGTCCTCTCCTCCTTCCGCTCTGGCTTCCCCCTTGCGGACCGCTCCGGTAGCGAGAGTAAGCTTCCCGGCTGCCATCTCCCGGCGCATCAGCCAGAAGGCAGCTACAGTCGTCACCGTTCCCATGACCAGAACTAACGGAATGCTGGCCTGGACAACCTCGGAGACCGGTATACCCGCAGCGTCGGCCGTCAGCTTGGGAGCCCCCTGAATGACGAAGTCCCCCGATAAGGCTATGCCGTGGCCGAACAAATTCATTGCGATGGCAACACCGAGCGGCGGCAGACCGACCCGAACCGCAGCCGGCAGCAGCACGGCCCCGATGAGCGCCACGGCGGGAGACGGCCAGAAGAAGAAGGAAATAACCAGCATGACCAATCCGACTGTCCAATAGGCTAGGCCGGGACTTCTCATCAGTCGGATAAAGGGGGACACCATCGTTTCATTAATTCCCGTTCTCGTTAACACCCGGCCCATGGACACGATAATCGAAATAATCAGTATCGTATTCAACAGCTCTGTGATCGCATAGATAAAGCTGTTGAAGATTCCGCTTACAGATTGGCTTAAGGACGATGTAGCCAACCAGCCGAGCAGAAAGATTCCGGCTATACATACAAGCGATGTATCCCTTCTCATGATCATGCAGCCGATAATCATGACGACAAACCCTACATACACCCAATGGATTCCGATCAGCTCTATCCCCATCTTGCACCTCCCTGCAGGCTTACACCCGGATAATTACAAAGTATGCTTGAGCCCGCAGGTTGGTTTGATCCCGCCCATGTTCATTGAAAAAAAAATCAGCCTCGCCTATTACGAGACTGATCGTTTATGCAAATCATTAGGATGCCGTATCTTTAGTTCAATACATAAACGGTTACGTTCTGAATGCCGAATTGGCTTGCAGTTGAACGGCTGCCCGGCATAAAGATGTCAATCCGGTCGCCCTTAATCGCTCCGCCCTGGTCGGTTGCCTTGCCGATCATTCCTCCGACAGGAAGCCCCTGACTGTTATAACCGGTAATATAAACGGTAGAATTCATAGGAATGACTGCCGGATCTACGGCTATCGTTCCCAGTTTCAGAGGATTACCGTAGTAATCGACAGGCCCCCATCCGTTCTCTTCATGCGAGGCGGAATAAGCGGTAGCGGAAGCCTGTATAACTTTGCTGTAAGTATAGGTTTCGCCCGTCGGCGTCGTTATCGTTTGCGCATTGCTCGCAGGCGCCGGAGCAGACTCCGGACTCGCACTTAAGGCAGCTACCGAGTGGTTCGAATTCGTGTAGCCTTCCGGCAATTCCAGCACAAGCCCCGGATATAAATTATAGGGATCATATTGAGAATTGGCCGCCATTAACAAGTCTAGAGGAATATTTAATTTCTGCGCTATTGTCCAGAAGGAATCCCCCTTCTGCACGGCATAAGAATGCTCCGTAGATACTGGAAGCGTAATCGTCTGGCCGCTTTGCAGGTTATACATATCCACTCCCATGTTGGCATTGATAACGGCCTCCAAGGATAGCTGATTCTTCTCGGAGATTGTCCATAAACTATCATTATCCTGAACCTGATAGGATGCGGCGAAAGCCGGAGAAGACAAACTGGCCAAAGACACACTTAATGTAAACGCTATTACTGTTGTTTTAACCAATCGTTTCATACTGAGCTCCTTTTCGCTGCCTGCGGAGTTAGTTGTCGGATTCGGGAGAAAAGGAAGTATCCCTACGCTAATATAAGCGACTCACCCCAAGTGCCGAGCAAGCCCAATTGTCGGCACATACCGTCCCCCGCACTTCAAGAAAATTTATTGAAGTTTCGGCGGTTAAAGTCTAGCATATTTTAATAGCCGGTTAAACGAGTAAAATATGGAAAGACTCTGCTGCTCTGGCCCTGTGCCGTGCCTTCCTTCCGAAGATACGCATACCATAGAAACATCACTGCATTTGGACTATTTTCAAATCCTCTTCGCAGAAGGAGCGATCCGTTCAATGTTGATTTCACAGGTGTGCAAACAACAGGACTTCGAGTCCGTCTGGCTACAGGAAGCTTGCCTCGCCTTGAAGGAGCCTCTGCAGTATCATCGAAAGCTGTGGGAATACTGTTATATCTATCAAGGGTTGTTGGAACGGGGAATGCTAGGCCCCGGCAGAAGAGGATTGGGATTTGGTGTCGGCAAAGAGCCGCTCGCCTCCTTATTTGCTTCCAGAGGCTGCTATATCACGGCCACCGATCTGGATGCTCCCTCCGCCTCCGTACAGGGCTGGGCGCAATCCAACATGCATGCCGCAGGTATTCAGGATTTGAATGAAAGAGGGTTATGCGATCCTGAATTATTTCGTCAGCGGGTTACCTTTGAAGTGGTCAATATGAATGCGATTCCTCCGCATTTATTTAACCAATTCGATTTTACCTGGTCCTCCTGCTCCTTCGAGCACTGTGGATCGATTGCGCTGGGCAAGCAGTTTATCTTGAACCAAATGAACTGCCTGAAGCCCGGGGGAGTTGCCATTCATACGACCGAATTCAACCTTTCCTCCAACGACCAGACGCTGGAAGAAGGCCCTACGGTCCTCTTCCGCCTTAAGGACATCGAATGGATGGTCCATACGCTGCGCGCACAAGGACATTCCATAGAAGTCGATTATTCGGTAGGCACCGGCCCGATAGACCGCCATATTGATGTTCCCCCCCATTCAAATCCGCACTTAAGACTGCTGTTGGCGCAATATGTCACTACCTCGATAGGGCTTATCATTGAGAAAGCGAAATGACCGCTCTTCTGTCCATAAGCGCAAAAAATCGTAAGAAGGATACCTTCTTACGATTTTTATTAGTTTCGGCTTAATTTATGGTTTGGGCCCAGCTATGCAAGTGTGCACTGCAGGGAGCTGATAAGTAAAACGATGACACTTGCTTGCCGCTTGCTCCGTTCCCATCTCTTAAAATGTGGTTACTGCTCCTGGATACAGGCGCAGCTTCAGCGGACAATCAGCAAGTCCAGTTGATCAGGGTCTTGATGCGCCTCCAATCCCGCTGCATCGGTAGGCACCACCTGTCCATCTCTGAACAAAATATGAAACCGGAATCCGCGTTGGACAAATTTCTGCAGAATCGGACCCGGGGTGCCTCCGCGCCATATAACCGGCAAATACTCCATTAGAATGATGATGGAAGGATTGTGGTCGATCACTTCAAAGACGCTATCCATAATCAACGGCTCCGCCCCGTCTACATCGATTTTAATCACGTCCGCTTTAAGGCTGGGAAGGAAGTCGGTGAGCAATCCTTGCTTGACTTTGAACTTTGTCGGCTCGTTGATAGCTTCAATTCCTAAAAATTGGATGCTTGTCCCGCCATCCCCTATCGTCTGAAATTCGGTTTCCCCTCTTTGATTGGACAGCGCGACCCGGTGCAGATGGACACGCCCGTACATCCCGTTGAAGGAAATGCTTTTTAACAGATTTCTATGGTGAAAAGGGTTCGGCTCGAATGCATGCACCTGGCCGGTAGGCCCTACAAGCATTCCGGATAAAATCGAGAAAAATCCGGTATGGGCTCCGATATCGAGCACGGTCATACCGGGTTTGACGATCGACAACATAATGTTTGTAATCCATTTCTCCCAATCGCCCGTTAATAGAATGGCTAAGTTAACCGGATCCCGTGTATCCAGAAACATATAAGGGCCATGATTTATATTTGTTAATACGGTGTTGTCACCCAAGTAATAATGAGGTCTGCTCAACTGAATCTCCCCTTCCGCTATAACGGCGCCAAGTAAATCGACGGCACACGCACCGCGCAAGCGTTCATATCGTGCTTATATAAACGCACTTCGACATCTTTTTCATCCTCATGCAAATAGATGACTTCCTGCAGCTGAGACGTTAGGAACAAGTGTTTTTGCCACAACAATTTATTAGCGGCATTGGACGTGATATCCAACGTAAAGTGGCCTGCGCCGACTATTTCTATCCGCACTTCGAAGCGGTATACCTGGACGGGCAATTTGATATACGGGCCAAAGAAAATGAATCCGGGCTGATTGCTTCGGATCCAACCGTCCTTATCGGAAGGCCTAGGCAGAATAAATGAAGAATAATACAGGTTGCCGATCCCCGGTGGAGTCTCATAGCGCAGTTCGGCAGGAGGGAGTTCGGCAAGCGCAGGAAGCTCGTCGGTTTTGTTCAAACGGATAACGGCGAGCCCGTTGGCCAGGAAGAACGGATGGTTGAACCGGCAGTCCGCCAAATCCCGCTCTTCACATTGAACCCATAATTGGCTCGGAGCTTCGAAGCTTATGTCCGTGTCCAGTTTCCTCATGAAGGAAAAGGAGACGGCGGTATCCGGAATATCATATTTAGCGGTCAGGAGCCGGAGATACTCCGAATTGAATTGAATAAGCCACCCTACGTCCGTTAGACGCCCGAACGGAACGGTAATGATCGCCTTGCCTCCGGGCTTCAGCAAATCGTAGATTTTGCGAATGGCCTTCAGCGGGGCCTCCCGGTCACCCGATTGGAACTCTCCATACGCCTTCTGCCCGATATGCTCTACGGTCGATGCGCATACGATGACATCGTATCGAGTCTGAACGTCCATTAAATCGATGTTGATTACTCCCGGCCACTTCTCGAATTTATCGATAATATGCCGGCCGGCCAGACCGGGAAGATGCTCGATCAGATCCGGATAATGGGAGAGCACGTTTCCTACCTCGAGAATAGAGCCTTCTTGCCCATGCTCCTGCAAAAAATCAATCACGATCGGAATTTCAACCGTTCTTTCGGACCAGTTGTTCTTAGGAATTCTGTTGTATGGCAGCATCTTGTTATTATAGAGAAAATGAGCTCCCATCTGATGCCCGAAAATTCCCATATTCATCCATCCTTTGGTTTCTACTGAAGAACTGAACTCAAAGAGAGAGCGGCAATCAAGCGTGTGATCTAATATATGCGGGGAGGAAAATCGGGGTATGGACGAATGAAGACATCCCCGATCGATGGTAAGAGCATCTACCCAATTTTCCTTGTTTTTGATTCAAACACCTAATTCCCCCCTTCCGTAGCGCCATATACTGGTTACTAATCCGCAGTTTTATCGGCCGATTAAAGGGGGAAGCCTTCGATGAAGTATACCGGGGTGTATTGGATGGGGCCCGTCCTGGACATGGGAGGATACGGCAACGTATCCCGAAATTTCATAAAAACGTTGGAAACGATGAATATCCCCGTGCAAATCCATCCTATAGGGCCGGATCACGCGGAAATCGGCGAACAGACGAAACAATGGCTGCAGCGGTTATCCACTCCCAAGATTGGAGACAGAGTCGTCTTCATCCGCCACGGATTACCTCCCCTGTTTCGGGAGCATTTTCATGTACCGAACGTAGCCCGCCAGATTGGCGTTACATTGTTCGAAACGGACCGGCTGCCGAGCGGCTGGGCGGCGGAGGCCAACTTAATGGACGAAATCTGGGTCCCCTCCCGCTTTAATTACGAAACTTTCTCCCGCAGCGGGGTCAACCCCTCGAAGCTCAAAATCGTCCCGTACCCTATTGATGTAACGAAATATTATCCAGGGAAACCGTATCAGCAATTAATTTTCTCCCCGCCGATCCGGTCATTCGTGTTTTTGTACGTATTCGGCTTCGATTACCGCAAAGGGTATCAAATGCTTATACAAGCTTTCTGTGAAGAATTCTCTCCCGCCGAGGATGTAAGCCTGATCTTGAAGGTATATCTGCACAGCGGGTACAAAAGAGGGTTTGCGGCTAAAGAAATACTGTCCCTGATTCCGCCGGGCCGTTACAAGAATCAGATCGTGCTAATTACGATGCCTTTCTCGGAAGAGAATTTAATCAATCTCTATCAAAGCTCGGATGTCTATATTTCAATGGACCGGGCCAGCGGCTGGGGAATGCCGGCGATGGAAATGATGAGCCTGGGGAAACCCGTCATCTCCATAAATTGGGGAGGGGCAACCGAATTTATGAACGAATCGAACAGCTTCCTGATCGAGACGGAGAAAAATCTCGTTCCCGTCGACGAGAAATTGCAGCGGGAGCGGCCCGATTATTACCTTAACCATCGCTGGGCGGACGTTAGCATAGCGAACGTGCGCAAAACGATGCGGGAAGCCTACGAGAACAAAAGCAAACGGGAGGCGTTGGCGAGAAAAGCGGCTTCGGATATTCACCTTAACTTTTCTCCCGCGTCCATCGGGATGATCATTTCCAGACTGTTCAGTTAATGTCGATATCTTTAGAAGAGGTGAACATAGTGAACATAGCCTTCGATATGTCTTTCGTTCAGGGGGTGTCCAATTATCGGGGCATCGGAAGATATTCCAAAAATCTGATCGAGCATGTTTCCATCCTCGGCAAGGACCTCTCCTTTTTTTACTTTTATCCCGATATCAACAACGGTCCGGATGCTCTCAAGAGTCAACTGCAGAAATTTCTGCGCCATAATCAAATCGAGCTGTTCCATATCCTGAGTCCTTTCGAATATAAAAATCAGGCCATGATGAATCGGGAGTGGTACGGAAAGACGAAGTTGGCGGTAACGTTATATGATATCATCCCACACCTTTACAAAGATCAATATTTGCATAACGAGGGATTCGAGGCTTTCTATTATCGGGTTATCGAGTTTATCAAATCTTGTGATGTGATTCTGGCCATCTCGGAAACGACCAAACAGGATGCCGTACAACATCTCGGGATGGACCCGAACAAGATAGTAACGATCATGGGCGGCATCGATTCCAGGTTCAAGGTGCTCCCTGCCGTGAACCGGGCGGAGCTGCTTGCCCGCTACGGAATTGTGAAGCCTTATGTCATGTGCACCGGCGGCATGGATTTCCGCAAGAATATGTCCCGGCTGATCGAAGGCTTCTCCATAGCCAACCGCCAGCTTAACCATGCCTATCAACTGGTACTGTGCTGCAGCGTTACTCCCGAAGATCGCCAACAGCTAATGGAGATTGCCCAACGGAGCGGTGTGGCGGAGGATATCGTTATAACCGGATTCGTCCCCGATAATGAAATAACCGACCTGTATAATGCCGCGGAAGTATTCGCCTTCCCATCGTTATACGAAGGACTCGGATTTCCGGTCCTCGAGGCAATGGCCTGCGGTGCACCGGTACTGACCTCCAACTGCTCCTCGCTTGCGGAAATTGCGGGAGACGCCGCCAGGCTGGTCAACCCCCATTATTCGAGCGATATCGGAGCCGGACTGTATGAACTGTTTACCCAGCCGGCCATGAGAGCAGAGCTGCAGCAACGGGGATTCCGGCAGGCTGCCGGCTTTCGCTGGGAAACCGTAGCGGGCAAGGTCATCGCCAGCTATAAGCAGTTGATACGCAGGAAGATCGCTATCTTTACTCCCTTGCCGCCGATTCGTTCCGGAATTGCCGATTACATGGAGTCTATTCTGCCTCTCCTTGCCCGAAATTACGATTGCGACTTCTATGTGGATGACGATTATGCTCCCAACATCCCCCCCGGCCCGACGGTACGGATTTACAATCACCGGCTGTTTCATGACCGGGCCCAGGATTACGATGCCGTCATCTATCAAATGGGCAACAGTGGCTTTCACATCTACATGATTCCGTATTTGAGAGTTTATAGCGGCATTGTTGTGTTGCATGATTTGAACCTGCATGCGATGAGTATCGAGTGGACCTTGTCCAAAGACGATGTCGAAACCTATACTCTCGTTCTGTCCAGCCATTACGGCCAGAGTGCCAAGCATGTAGCGGCCGCCATCCGGAACGGTCAAATTGAAAGGCCTCACGAGCAAATCGTGATTAATAAATATTTTCTGAACAAGGCTAAAGAAGTTATCGTTCACAGCCGTTACTGCAAGGATTCTCTTAACTCCGACGGAGTGCGAAATGTGAGAGTGACCAGACTGCCGGCCAAGGCCGCCGCCGTTCCCGACCGGACTTCATGCGCCGGCGGAAATAAGTTTGTGTTCGCCAGCTTCGGATATGCAACGCCGCATAAACAGATTGAGACGGCCATTCGCGCCTTTGGAAGGCTGGTCTGCCAGGGAATTACGAATATAGAATACCGGTTAGTAGGACCGATTGACCCGCAATTCCTGCGCCAGGTTCGTTCCCTTATCCGGGAGGAACGGCTGGAATCATACGTTAAGGTGCTGGGACATGTGGATGATGCTGCTTATCAGCGGCATTTATCGGAAACCGATGCAGCCATTAATCTCCGTTATCCCACATATGGCGAATCTTCGGCTTCTCTCCTGGATATTCTGTCTTCCGGAATCCCGGCCATCATCTCGAACATCGGGGCCTTCAGTGAATTTCCGGAAGAAACGGCCGTGAAGCTGCCGCCCGTCCCGGACGACGATACAACCTTGGCCGAAGCGATGCTTCGCCTGTACAAGGATGAGGCACTGCGGGCAAAGCTGTCGCAGCATGCCCGCGTATACGTAGCACAGCATCACTCTGCGGAGGAATATATCCGCCAGTTGGGAGAGGCGATCGAGAATACCGCCAAGCAAAGATTGCGGGATATTCCCACGATTCTATGGCCGTTGGAGGAAGAGTTCGTTGATGAGGAGGAGCCGGCATTCAGTGAGCCCCAGCCCCCTGTTCCTGTTCAAACAGAGACGGTTCCGCCCGAAGCGCCGGCAGAAGCGGCAGACCCGCCCGCTTCCACCATCCGCCTGTCTCCTAACCGCATGAAGCAGCGAAGGCTGAGGAGAAGAACAGTGACCTACTGTTCTTTTGAACTGCCGGCGTTGCCGCAAGAAACGCGGATTGATCGGGCGGTGTTGACGCTCCCCTTGGCACGGCCGGCCAGAAGAGTTGCCGTTCACCGGATACGCAGAAGCTGGAGCGAGCGCAGCGCCCGGCTGAGAAAGCCTCTGGTATACAGAAAGCCTATCTTTTCCGCTAGAGGCCAGAGAGGTACGGTACAATGGGATTGCACGCCGCTCGTTCATCTGTGGATGGCCAATCCGGACAAAAACCACGGCATTTGTGTCCCGCTTCATACTCATCCCCACCTGGAGCTTATTCTCGGGACCGAAGGATAAGAGCATGCTCGGCAGGCAGAAGCCCAACACTTACGGCTCCGGGAATCCGGGGCCGCAACCCCCTCGTAGGAAATAGATGGTATAGGTTTTTCCAGCATTTGGCCCGTTGAGTTTCCTGCATTCTCCTTTATAGTTAAAATAGAGAATCTATTAGAATACTTTGACTAGAAGGAGAATCATCCTTGTCCAGCAACTATAGAAAAACGCTCCTCAGCACCGTTGTCGCCCTCTCTTTATTCGCCGGGTCGGCCCCGGCGGAAGCGGGCAAATATAATATGTCCTACGTCTTTCATGGCTCTCCCGGAAAATATATCGATTATGTCGAAACTACCCGGGGTTCGCTGGATGTCATTTCCCCCTCTTATTTCAAGCTTAATCCGGACGGCTCTCTGCAGCTTTCCCCGTCTCTCGATCCCGGTTTTATCCAGGAAATGCATAAGCGGAATATTCGTGTAGTCCCCTACTTAAGCAATGATTGGAATCGCGATTTGGGAATCCTGGCCTTGCAAAATAAAGAGCATCTGGCGGATCAATTGGCCGAAGCTATACATACTTATCAATTGGACGGAATCAACATAGATTTGGAGAACATACCGAAGCTGTACCGTGAGGATTTCACAGCGCTCGTGCAGCTTCTGAGAGCCCGACTGCCTGCGGATAAAGAAGTGTCCGTAGCCGTCGCTGCCAATCCGTACGGTTCGGATCAAGGGTGGCTGGGGCTATACGATTACGAGGCACTGGCCGAGTACAGCGATCATTTGATGATCATGGCTTATGACGAGCATTATGAAGGGGATCTGGCCCCCGGCTCTGTCGCCAGTTGGAGGTTCATCGAGAAATCGATAGAGTTCGCCCTGTCCCAGGTGCCGGCGGATAAGATCGTGCTCGGTTTTCCTTTCTACGGTCGACTCTGGAAATCGGACGGAACGATTCTGGGAATCTCCGTTCAGAACCGGATGGCGGACGAGCTGATCAAGACTTACCGGGGAACCGTTACACTCGATCCGTCTAGCCGTTCGGCCAGGGCGACCTTCACGGTCCTGCCCACCGATCCGGCATTAACTGTTAATGGGCGCAAGCTTAGCCCGGGAGATTACGAGCTGTGGTATGAGAATGAAGCCGCTATGAAGCTCAAACTGGAATTGGTGGGAAAATATCATTTGAAAGGTGCCGGAAGCTGGAGCCTTGCCCAGGAAGATGCGCGAACCTGGGACTTCTTCCGCCTCTGGCTGAACGGGGCGGCCTTCCCGGACAGCATGGGCCACTGGGCGCATAACGAAATTGCGGATGCTTATGATCATGGCTGGATAAATGGAGAGGCAGCCGGCATATTCTCTCCGGACGGACCGCTGACCAGAGCACAGGCCGTCACTGTTCTGTCGCGGATCATGATGGAGGGGCCAGAAGCCCCCGTCTCGGGAGCCGGCGGAGCAGCCGGAGACGCCGCCTTGTCCGGCGGAAGCCCGTCCGGAATCGGCTTCGCGGATGTGACGCCGGATCATTGGGCGGCCGGAGCTATTGCCTGGGCGTACGCTAACGGCATTGTGGACGGAATAGCTGACGGCAGCTTTGCTCCGGATGAACCGCTCACCCGGGAGCAGATGACGGCCATGCTCGCCCGGCTGTTAAACTACCCGCCGGTATCCGCGAACACCAAGAGGCCTTATGCCGATGTCGCCCCCGACCGCTGGTCCCATGCCGCCATTCAGACGATGTCCGAATACGGCGTTGTGGACGGATATCCCGACGGCACCTTTCGGCCTGAAGAACCGGTCACCCGCGCCCAAATGGCCGTTCTGATGACCCGGGTGTTCTCCGACCGGGAATAGGCCGGGGCAGAGCCCAAAACGACGTATGTAAGTCCAGGAAGGTTGAGTTTTGGAACCTTTGCGGTTCCGAACCCAATGCGGCCGTTTGCTGCTTTCGACAATGCCCGAAGGGCAAATTAGGCCGATTCTCCACGACCTTCCCGGACTCCTTCTTTCTGTTATTGCATCCAAATCGAAAGACCATACTGTTCACGATAGGCATTGAAGGACTTCCATGAATCCGCGCGGATTCTTCCTTCGTTATGAATCGATTTTTATCCTCCGCCACCCATTGCCCCCCTGTACTCTTCCGGCTCTGCGCATTGAATCTTCAACGTCACGATATCTTCTTGGGCAATTTCCAGCTTCGCTATAGGATCATGCTCTCCCCTTCTTCGCGTAAATCAGCCCGTCTTTCGCATTGACAAAAAATCCGCTCTCCCGACAAGCCCAGCTTGTTCTTCACAAAATCGTTAAAAAGCACAATCCAAAAGTAAAATAACACATTATGGAAAGGCGAATTCAAGAATACCGTATTAAAGTTTGTATCAGGAAATAAATGTAAGAGTGATTGGGGGTGAAATGGAGGTCCTTTATCTTGCCTGATACAACATCTTCAAAGATCGGCATCTTAGAATAGAAGGAAAATTTATGGTTTAGGAGATGATATCAATTGGCTCAAGCCGGGTTTAAAACCAAAAAAATGGTTAGCCTGATCCTTATTCTATCTCTTGCCTGCCTACTATTTCAGTTCGGGCCGACAGTGAATGGCGCCGTGGCAAATGCCGGCGCTGCACAAGATCCGCCAACGATCGGATGGACTCAAGTTCCCTTCAGTTATTACATCCAGAAGCCATGGGATCTTGATTTGAGCGAGCGATACCATTACGATGCAGCGACCGATACACATACCATGTGGGTATATAATACGGACAAACCTTTTAAACAAGGCAATACAACGGACCCCCGTACCGAGATGCGCTGGTATAACGAGTATTCGTCTGGTGAGCACATGTGGGAAGCAGATGTCTATATCGAAGAAGGGTCGGTCGGATCGTCAGTGATGCAAATTTTGCGGATTAACAGGCCGGCGGGTACGCCCGCAACCGACATCATGCTGGTAGTTCACCCAGATAACACGGTGAGGCGATATTTTAGCGATCCTAATGGTGCGCTTATCAAATCTAATGTGTACAACAATTGGTGGAACCTAAAGGTGGCTCATAATGCTGATGAGGGAATCATTCGAGTTTATGCAGATGACGAATTGGTTCTGACCGTAGAAGATCGCGGGCCGGCGACACGTCACTTTAAGAACGGTGTTTATGGAGTGGAAGGACGTTCAGAAACGAAGTTTCGAAATCTGAAGTACTGGGTCAAATAAAGCCATATAAAACAGTAAAGAAAGAACGCCCTCATCCGAGGGCGTTCTTCGACAGGCTTCATGCGCCGGGCTATTGGGACAAGCTGTCCTTGATCATGCGGTTGATTTGCTCCCGTTTGTTGAGCAGCCATTCATCTTCCCGAGGGTATGTACTGAACGTAATCCCTTCCTCCAGCTCTTCCTCGATCAGCTCAAGCACCTGCTCCCTGCCTATCAGGCTTTCGAGCAGCTTCAACGCCCGCAAATCCTGGAACGCATCATAGAACACCTTAAGCCGCAGCGATTCTATGGCCTGTCCATCCGGACCCGGATAGACCACGAAGGCGTCGCCGGCCGGAAACCCGTAGTTGGAATCCGTGTTGGTGTATGGATCGATCGGCCGGATCGAATATTGGGCATACCAGAAGTTATAGCCCCAATGCAGGAACCCGGCAATATCAAATTTATACAGTTGATAGCCCAGAATCCGGTTGCGTGCGGACGGCATATTCAGGAACCGGTTCGACACTTCCTTGTATTGCGAGCAGCAATAATAAGTCCACAGGTTCGGAACCTTATTCTCCAGGAACGGCTCAATATGATTAGTAGCAGGAATCGGGTTCTTGACATAGCCTTTATCATAAAATTCGTAGTCCGACAGAGCATCGATCATCGGAAAATCAGCCAAATATTGCTTCAACAAATCGCTCGCTTTCTGGTAGTTTTCCAAATGCTCCTTGTGAGGCTCGTCAGAAACGTGGAAGAAGCTTCGCTCCTCCAGGCCGTTAGTCTGAATAAAGCGGACAAGCTCGGGCAAAAACTGCGATAGAAATCCCCGATAATCGTCCCCGGTCGCATCGGTCTCCCAGCCAAAAATGCGCTTCTCGGTTCCATTCTCGACAGCCATAATTTTCGGCGCATGCTTGACTCCCCACTGGGTAAATAGATGAGAAAATTCAAAATACCGGATCCCGTTCCTCGAGCAGAGCTCCACCCATCTTTTCAGCTTGTCGAAGCCGAAGCGGTAGGTATCTCCGGATTTCTCCACATCGACCAGTTGGACCGTCGGTCGCTCCCCGCCCACCCGGGTATCCAACGGAGGGGTGAACAGAGGCGTCAGAATCATATTCATGCCGTGCTTAACCGCAGTTTGTACAAAATTGTCTATCGCCCGCCAATGCTCTTCGCTGAAAATCTCATAGGAGTAGTAAGTCGCCAGACAGTCCGTATGGAACCAGTTCGTATATTTCAACTGCTGCTCCGGCAGTTCGGCTCCAATGACCTCCAGCTCGAAGGTCTCTTCGGCCAGACATTCCCCTGCGTGCATGAACAAAACGCGAATCGGGTAATGGCCCGGCTTCACCTTGCCCTGAAGATCCGCCTCGACCCATAGGGAGCGCCAATTGCCGGGCAGGCCTGCCAGGCCCTCCTCCGCAATGTTATACAGAGGGTCGGGATATAATCCCGGAGTCGAACGAAGAATGTGCTCGTCATGATCGTGATAGGCAACCATCTCGGCCGGTACGAGCCCTACGGAGCGGACCGACAACACCTCGTTCAGCTCCGACTCCACCTTGACTTCGAGCCACTTCAATAACAAATCGGAGCGATAAGCGATCTGAAAAGAATACATCTCGTTAGATAGAGCGGATCCCTTGGTATAGGCCCGGGCGTTCAGTTCCTCATCCGGAAATACTTTCACCAACGAGCTTAGACAACGGGTTTCAAGCTTATAACTGCCTGTTTTCATTCGATTTCTCCTCCTCTAAATCCTTCGTCTGTTCATACCCAAACTACTTCTAGAGCTTGCGCAGTTACCGGCTTAAAGCCTGATCTATAGGCACACTCTGCCCGGACCAGGCTTTCTTCGCCGTCCAGTCCGCCTCTCCTTGCCAGAAAGGATCGGAAGGCGGCAGGCCCAGCGGAAGGAAGACCGTTGAACAAAGATACAGACTTCCGGTAGAAATATACGATTCGCCCAATTCCGGCTGATGGCCGCATAGTCCGATTTGCAGCCAGCCTTTGTCGTCGAATGTTCCCGGCACCGTCAATGTCCGCCGTATCACTGCCGTCAAGGCGCACCTCACTTGAGCCGGATGAAGGTCCGGAGGCAGCTTATGCTGCAGCGCCATCTGCGCAAGATGCTGGAACGCCCCGCAACGATAGGCCAGGGACCGGCCGACGACCGGGAAAGTGCCTTCGGGAGAGATGCTTCTTTCCTGAATGGCGGCATAGCGGACCGCCCTGGCCTCCACTTTTTCCTGCAGGCGTTTCCAATCGTCCGATTCCTGTGCGACCGTTCCGACGATATCGATGAGCATCGGCTGAATGACGAAGCTGTTGTAATAATCCCAATGGAAGTCCGGGCCATCCCCATAAATTCCGTCGCCTTTATACCATTGCTCGTGCTGCTTGAGGGCGTAATCGATCCTCATCGGGTCCCAGCATTCGTCCATCCTGTATAAAGCGGCTTCAATCATCGCCGCAAACAGCAGCCAATTGTTAAAATGGGGTTTGCGAGACCGCGTCGCCTGCAGCGACTTAACAAGCCGGCGCTGAACCTGTCCGCTTAACCGGCCATAAAGCTCCGTCGGCGCACGCAGTAGAGCATGAGCCAGGAAAGCGGCGTCCACGATCGGTTGATATCCTTGGGTAAAGTTAAAGCAGTCCGGAGACTCGGGATCCGTGCCGGCATCGATCCCAAGCCTTGCCAGTTCACCATATTGCTCTCGCCATCGCGCTTCCGGACTATCGTCATCCGGTCCGCTCTCCAGCCATGGAGCCATGCCGACCAGCAGTCTCCCGAATGCTTCCAGATAAGTATAGTCCGCCCGATCCGTCCCCCTGCTCTCCACAGGCATGTCCGCTCTCAGCCGGCGCGCGGCCAAGGAGGTAAGGACCGGATCGGCAATCCTTCTCATCCATTCCAGCCAGAGGCTCCGGTCCTCCTGTCTGTTCCCGGTTGGTAAGCTCATAATCTTGCTCCCCCTGCTTGGCACAATATAGAATAAAAACGCTTTCTTCACTACTATAGCAGAAATTGCCTTGAAAAAACTATCCTATGACATTCAATCGGACACAAAAATCCGGCTCTTGACCACTTTCCCGTTCCGGTTCCTCGGCAGCTTGTCTACAACGCTCCACTTTCTTGGGCGTTTGTATGGTGCGAGCTTGGAAGCGCAGTGCCGCCTGACAAGCGCGAGGTCACCTTCCGGCCGCAGTACGATCACAGCGTGGATGATTTCGCCTCTCTGCCCGTCTTCTTCCGGTATAACAGCCGCCTCCGCCACCCCTTCTATATCCATTAGAGCGGCTTCTACCTCCGCGGCATAGACCAGGCTTCCCCCGGTTTTGATCACATCCCGCTCCCGTCCGGTCAACACGATATTTCCATCCTTCCGGCAATACCCGAGATCATGGGAAGTTACCCATTCCCCTATCCAGCAATCTTCTGTCAAAGCTTCTTCCCCGGCATAGCCTTCGAACGCTTGGTCAGTGCGGACATAGAGCTTGCCCGGCCGGCCTTCCTCAGCCTCGATGCGGTGACCGCCGGCGTCCATAAAGGCGATCTCCACCCCCGGGAAGGGAGCCCCTACCGAATCAGGAGCCCGCTCCGCCTCTTCCGGACGGAGATAGGTCACATACCCCATTTCGGATGAACCGTAATATTCGTACAAAGAGCTCTCGCCAAAGCACCGCCGGAAGCTTGCTCTCTGGGCAGCGGAGAGCTTGGTTCCTACGGATATGACCGTTCTCGGCATCCTCCCCGACAGCGATTCCGGTATCCGGCTATCCGCATAGCGGATTAGTGAATCGAGTAACGCCGGGATAATGGTTACGCAGGTCGCATTATGAGCTAGAAGCCCTCCGGGCGAATAGCTCTCCATCAGGATGACCTCCGCGCCGGTTGCCAGCCCATGAATGGCCGGATACAGCTGTGCGGAATAAGACATCGGGAGAGGCACGGCAATCCGCTCGCTGCCGGTCAATCCGAACGCTTCTGTCCAGCCTTCCAGACTGCAGGTCCAGGAACGATGGCTTTTCACATAGCCTTTGGGCTCACCGGTAGAACCTGATGTGTACCCGATGAGGAACAGGTCTCTGACAGAAGCGGCCTGCCGCAGGGGCAGACGGGGGCTTGGCTTGTTCCCCGGCCAACGAAGCTCCTCGTCCATCCCCAACAGCCACTGCGGCCCGATCTTGTCGAACAGCCTGGTCCGCTCCTCCACAGTCGTCTCCGGATGAAGCGGCAGCACGATACCGCCAAGCATCATGACAGCCAGCACGTCTGTCAGCCAAGCGATGCTGTTGGGCATCTGCAGCGCAAATATTTCCGTTTCCCCGGTCCCCGCCCCCATTGCCTTCAGCTCGTCCACTCTATACAGTACCTGTTCCATAAATTCCTTGTAAGTAAACCGCTGCTTCGAATCGGCCACTGCCCAACGATCCGGCGTAAGTGCAGCCTGTTTAATTATCATTTCTTCAATTCGCATTTGGTGCTCCTTATATGGAATCAAACGATTTCGATCCTTTGGTTTACATAATAAATGTTATGTTAACTGAATGTCAGAACTATTGATATCTTGTATTTCTATAAATCAGCAGAGAATATGTCCATACTTTTCATTCGAACCGGACAATAGTAAAGTAATGCTGCCACACCCCCCAGTATATCGCTGAAATCCTCCTTTTTCCACCTCGGTTGTCCCGTTTTTATTAAAAGCTCCTGAGGATTATTTTCGCAGATGAATACCTATGTATTAAAGTAAGGTTTTATGTCCGTTAGATTCTTTCTTTGCCCCCTATTCACGCTGTAAAGAAATTTAAGATTACAAAAATAAAGCGCAGGCTGAAATAATGATTTATTATAATAAATTAGCGGGGAACGATATGAGGAAGGAGTGGTGGGACATAAATCTTTGCTCATCAAGAAGGACCCAATATAGATCAGCTTCGCTCTGCGCGGAGACAGATCGACAGGGCAAGACCAGCTTATGACAAAGGAGCACTTTCATGATTGCTAAGAATAGTAAAATTGGCTTTGTAGTGGCCGGGCTTCTGCTCGGTATTCTGATGGCGGCGATGGATAATACCATTGTGGCCGCTGCCATGGGGACCATTGTCTCCGATCTAGGCGGATTCGATAAAATCGTCTGGGTGACTTCCTCTTATATGGTAGCGATGATGGCGGGCACCCCCATCTTCGGAAAGTTGTCCGACATGTATGGCCGCAAACGCTTCTTCATGTTCGGTATGCTCGTTTTTCTGCTCGGTTCCGTACTATGCGGGACAGCGCAAACGATCGAGCAGCTCAGCATTTACCGTGCCATTCAAGGAATCGGCGGAGGAGCGCTGATGCCCATCGCCTTTACCGTCGTATTTGATATTTTTCCTCCGGAAAAAAGAGGGAAAATCAGCGGCCTGTTCGGCGCCGTATTCGGAATATCCAGTATATTCGGCCCTCTGTTGGGAGCATACATCACTGAATACATAAACTGGCACTGGATTTTCTATATCAACCTGCCTATAGGCGTTGTGGCACTTGCTTTTATTTCCTTCTTTTATCATGAGTCCTTGGCAAAATCGAAACAAAAAATTGACTGGTGGGGCGCTGCTACACTAGTGACAGCCGTTGTCAGCCTAATGTTCGCGCTCGAGCTGGGCGGTCAGCACTATGCATGGAATTCCGCCGTCATCATCGGTCTTTTTTCCGCCTTTGCCATCCTGTTTGCCGTTTTTCTATATGTTGAGACGAAAGCCGCGGAGCCGATCCTTTCGTTCAGCATGTTTCGTAAAAGGCTGTTCGCCGCAAGTAACGCGGTAGCGCTATTCTATGGGGCTACTTTTATCGTGGCCACCATCTATATCCCGATCTTCGTACAGGGCGTCTTCGGCGGATCGGCGACCCATTCCGGGCTCATTCTGATGCCGATGATGATCGGATCGGTTTTCGGCAGCCAAATCGGAGGGTTTCTAACGACGCGAACCAGCTACCGGAACATTATGATTTTCTCGGGAATTTGCTTCCTCCTCGGAATTTTCCTGCTGTCTACTTTATCAACCGAGGTGGCCCGGTCTACTCTAACGGTGTATATGATTATTACGGGGTTTGGGGTAGGATTTAACTTCTCGGTATTAAGCATGGCAGCCATTCACAACTTTGATATGCGGCAGCGGGGTTCAGCTACTTCGACTCTTACCTTCATGCGTTCTCTCGGGATGACGCTCGGCATCACTATTTTCGGCATTATTCAGCGGAACCTGTTTACCAACGGGCTTGGCAAGGAATTTGCCGGTGCCGGAGGGGCGCCTCCGATCGACATCGGCGATCCGCGCGATATGCTATCCCCGGATAAGCGTGCGCTAATCCCGCCAGAGCTGCTGGACAAAATAACGGAGCTGCTGTCCTCCTCCATCGCTCAAACCTTCATGTGGGCCCTGATTACAGCGGGCCTGGCGTTCTTCTTCATCTTCACAATGACTGGGGAACGGGTACAAACAGCAGCTAAGCAACTAAGTACAGCGGCCAAGAGGCAATGAGGAAAAAGAAAAATCCTCCGAAGTTTTCTTCGGAGGATTTTTTGCCGTTGAGATTATCCTTCCAGCAGCAGAGATTCCGGATCTTCCAGAAGCTCCTTGACGGTTACCAGGAAGCGGACAGCTTCGCTGCCGTCTACAATCCGGTGATCGTAGGACAAGGCAATGTACATCATCGGACGGTTTTCCATCCGCTCTTCGTCAATGGCAACCGGACGCCATTGGATTTTATGCATTCCGAGAATCCCTACCTGCGGCGTATTCAGAATAGGTGTTGACAAGAGGGAACCGAAAACTCCGCCATTCGTTATCGTGAACGTTCCGCCCGACAGATCGGACAGCGACAATGCATTGTTGCGGGCCTTACTTGCCAAATCAGCAATCTCTCTCTCTATTTCAGCGAAGCTTAGACGATCTGCATCCCGCACTACCGGAACGACCAGACCTTCCTTGGCGGCTACGGCAATTCCGATATCATAATACTTCTTGGCCAAAATTTCTTCGCCGACAATTTCTGCGTTCAACAGCGGGAAGGCTTTGAGCGCCCCTACGACTGCTTTAGTGAAGAAGGACATGAAGCCAAGACCAACATCATGCTTCTCCTTGAACTTATCTTTACGGCGCTTACGCACGTCAAGAATTGCCGTCATATCCACTTCGTTGAAGGTGGTCAGCATCGCGGCCGTTCTCTGAGCTTCCACGAGACGGTTAGCGATGGTTACGCGGCGGCGGGACATCCGAATTCGTTCAACGGGCTTGGCCGGATTCACGTCAATAGGCGCCGCAGGCTGAGCCGCTTGCGGACGATTGGCTGCAGCCTGTGCAGGAGCGGAAGGGGCTCCGGCCACATGGGATTGCACATCGCCAGGATAGATTCTTCCGCTCGGGTCTGCCGACTGCACTTGGCGCAAGTCGATACCGCGCTCTCTGGCCAGCTTTCTAGCTGCCGGAGTAGCGGTAACCGAGGAACCGGCATCGTCCGCATCGGCTTTAATAGCTGCCGCAGGAGCCGGAGCGGCCGCTTGGGCCGGTGCACTTTCCTTGGCGGGCGCCGCAGGTGCTGCTTCTTCAGGTGCCTTCTGCTGGGCACCGGCTGCAGCAGATGCCGCTCCGATAATTCCGATCACTTCACCTACCTGAACGGTATCCCCTTCTTGTCTGCGAATCTCCGTAAGCACTCCGTCTTGCTCAGCCGTAATTTCCAGATTGACTTTATCGGTTTCCAGTTCAAGCAGCAAATCTCCCTGGCTGACCGTTTCTCCCTCTTTCTTGATCCACTTCGCAATCGTTCCTTCAGATATGGATTCTCCAATTTCTGGTACTATGATTTCACTCACAGCCGTATCCTCCCTGCTTTATTAGTTTTCAAAGAAGCTGCGATTCAATGCATTCGAGATCAGCCGCTGCTGTTCCATATTATGAACGTCCTGATAACCGCTCGCAGGACTGGAGCGATCCGGACGGCCGATATAACGAACCTTTACTTTATCGGGTGCCACATCTCTGATGCGGGGATCCATGTAGCTCCATGCCCCCATATTCCGCGGTTCCTCTTGAACCCAGACAATTTCCTTCAGTTTGGGGAAGCGCTGGATCACGGCCTCGATTTCTTCCCCGGCAAACGGATAAAGCTGTTCCACACGAACGATATGCAGCCAGTCGAAGTCTTGATTTTCCTTCTCCGCATCCAATGCCTCTTCCAGGTCGATGGCGACTTTACCGGTGCACAGAATCAAGCGCTCCACCTTCTTGGACTGGGCGCCCAAACCAGGCTGCTCCAAGATCGGACGGAAGGCTCCTTCGCTGAACTCCGTACCGGAAGAAGCTACCCGAGGATTCCGGATCAGACTCTTCGGCGCCATCAGAACCAGCGGTCTTGCCGCATCCGTTCCGGCTATTGCCGCCTGCTTGCGCAGAAGGTGGAAATATTGAGCCGCGCTGGACAAATAAGCGACCGTCCAGTTCTCATCACCGGCAAGCTGCAGGAAACGTTCCAGACGCGCGCTCGAATGCTCCGGTCCCTGTCCTTCGTAGCCATGAGGCAGCAGCATCGCCAGGCTCGATCTTTGGAGCCACTTCTCGCGTCCGGCAGCGATAAACTGGTCGATAATGACTTGAGCGGCGTTGGCGAAATCGCCAAATTGCGCCTCCCAAAGCACGAACGTCTCCGGAGCGAACACATTATAGCCATACTCGAAGCCGAGCACAGATGCTTCGGACAGCGGGCTGTTATAGATGGCGAACGAAGCTTTGGCCTGCGGCAGGCGGTGCAAAGGCGAGAATTTCTGACCGGTCTCGGTATCGTGCAGCACGAGATGGCGATGGGCGAAAGTTCCCCGCTCCGAATCCTGTCCGCTAATACGGATTGGCTTTCCTTCGGCTAGAATCGTTGCAAAGGCCAAAGTTTCGGCAAGAGCCCAGTCAACCTTCTCCCCTTCTTCCAAAGCATTCGCCCGTCTTTCCAAAATCCGTTTAAGCTTGGGATAAACGTTAAAGTTTTCAGGCCATTTGAGCAGGTCTCTATTGATTTCCTTCAGCTGATCCATGGGAACGGCCGTATTGATTTCCGGTTTATCCGTATGAACAATCAGCCCGTTGGGCGGATTGCTGGAAGCCCGTCCGTTGTTTTCCTTCATTTCATCATAAGCTTCCTTCAGCCGTGCCGCAGCTTCCTGCCTCATCTGCTCCGGAAGCTCCTTGGGGATGATCCCCTCTTCCACAAGCTTGTCTCCGTACAGCTTGCTGCAGGTTGGATGGTTCCGTACCTTATGGTAGGTAAGCGGCTGGGTCATTTCCGGATCATCCGATTCGTTATGCCCGTATCGGCGGTAACCGATCAAATCAATCAAGAAATCCTTCTTAAACAAATTACGGTATTCGCAAGCCAGGCGCACCGCTCTGATACATGCCTCCGGGTCATCGGCGTTAACGTGCACGATCGGGATCTCATATCCCTTGGCTAAATCACTTGCATAATGGGTCGAACGGGAATCAGAGCTTTCCGTTGTAAATCCAAGACGGTTATTAACGATAATATGAATAGTTCCACCGTTGCGGTAGCCTTGAAGCTTATTGAAGTTCAGCGTTTCCGCCACGATTCCTTCCCCGGCAAAAGCGGCGTCCCCGTGCATCAGCACTGCGGCAGCCTTGCTTTCATCCTGCTTCGGATAACCGGCTTCTCCGCGGTCATCCTGGGCGGCGCGGGTGAAGCCCTCCACTACCGGATTGACAAATTCCAAGTGGCTTGGGTTATTGGCCAAGGTTAGGCGGATTGGCGGCAGTTCGCCCTCCACTACAGAACGGTCGGCACCCAAATGATATTTAACATCGCCGGACCAACCGAAGTTAATTCCCATCGATCCTTCCGAAGGAATCATGTCCTTGTTAGGAGAATGATGGAACTCCGAGAAGATCTTGCTGTAAGGTTTACCCAATACGTGGGCCAGAACGTTCAAGCGCCCCCGGTGAGCCATCCCCATCAGAATGTGCTGACATCCTTCCCGGGCCACCATGCGGACAACTTCATCAAGCATCGGGATCAGAACATCATTGCCTTCCACGGAAAAGCGCTTCTGACCGACGAACGTCCGGTGCAGGAACGCTTCGAACTGCTCCACTTGGGTGAGACGGTTTAGCAATTCCTTCCGCTCTTCTATCGAAAGAGGCGTTCCCGACAATGCTTCGGTTTCGACACGCTTGTTGAGCCAATCCCTTTCCCGCTGCTCGTGAACATGGCTGAATTCGTAAGCGGTAGTCTTGGTATAAATTTGTTGGAGCTGCTTGATGGCATCCCATCCGGTGACGGCATTCCCCGGAGCGTTCTCCCAGATTAAAGAAGCGGGAAACGCCAACAAGTCGTCTTTGCTTAATTGATATGTTTCCGGCTCAAGAAGCCGGGTATCCGCAGTGAACCCTAACCCAAGCGGATCCAGATCCGCGGCCAGATGCCCATATGTTCGGATATTCCATACCAATTTTTCAGCAGCGACGACTTTTTTCAACATATTTTCATTAATTTCAACATTAGGAACCGGGGCCTGCACATTTTCCGTTCCGGCATTCCACGAAGCCGGAGGAGCGCCCCAGATGGCAAACAGTTCTCTGAACGTCGGTTCCACGGATTCGGGATCGGCGATGTATTTCTCATACTGTTCATTGATGTAGCCCAGGTTAGGGCCGTAATAAGTTTGCCAAGGATTTAGCTTGGTCATTTCCCCAATCGACATTGAAGGTAACCTCCCCTTGCATGTTCATGATGGCCATAGGTAAGTTATTTGTTCGTTAACGCGCTGCCTCTTCGAGGCCTCTGACTGATTATGGGGAAATCTGTCTTCCTTTTTCCCCTGTAGTTAAGTAATATTCCCTGTTTAAGGCTGTCATATAATCTAAGATGTAACATAAGTCCTACCTACTACTATAAACCTTGTTCACAAAAATATTAAATATTGATTAAGGATTATATCGTTCTCAATTTGAGATGGATTCGACCTCCCTATTCCTAATCAGAAATAATCGGCGATCCTTAAATAATAATTGAGCGGAGCCGCTGTTCTCCCTCGGACATACCAAAAAAGACCGGATGAAAAAAATAATGACCGATCTCTATATGGCATACTTTTAATAGAACGAACAGAAAGATCTAGTTCTTCAATCGTCATTTGCCAAGGGAAAATTTCTTTCCTAGATGAAAAATTAACGTCATACGAGAACAGGTTATCGAGGAGTACATACCTTCGCGGTATAGCGTCATCCGGTATCCACAGTCCCCCACGGCTTATTGCCGGTTAAACAAACCAGTCTGAAAAGCACTGGGTCCAAGACAATAATCGACAAGCTCGACGGCTTGTCCCATACCGGCCCAAGACAATCACCAGCGGGCAGTTTTACCCCTGTTTTCATTCGACATCTATACTTTACCATACTACAGAGCCATTGTTAAGCTGATTGTAAAAAATAATTCATAATTCTGTCGAAATTCTTCTTTTTTTGTCGGGTAACCGTTATCTGGCGGCTGAGGGGCAAAATTAGTTGCCAAATAAATGGATCTCATGATATATTAGGTCATACTTAAATAAATTAGGTGTTGCCTAAATTTACTTGGAGAGGAGCTCTGCCATGCTGGTGTGGATGTTAAGAGAAGTGATGGCCGCAAGAGGAGTTTGGACCGGAGCGGCACTGGCCCGGCTGCTGGAGGATAAGTCGGGATACCGTTTATCTCCCCCATCCATAAGCGCCTTGCTGAACGGCCAGCCTAAACAAATGAAAGCCGATACGCTGGACGCTCTGTGCACCGCCTTGGATTGCACCCCCGGCGAATTGTGGGTTCATACCCCTTCAATTATTAAAGGAGCTTAATGCCTAAGAAAGGATGGTAAGAACCGATGGCTGTCAAGACGATTCTTCCCTTCGGAGAGGAAATATTAAGGAAAAAGGCCAAGCCGGTAACCGAGTTCAACGATAAATTATTCAAACTGCTGGATGATATGGTGGATACGCTGTATGGCGCCGAAGGCCGGGCCGGATTGGCGGCTCCGCAAATCGGCATTTTGAGAAGAGTGGTCGTCATGGATTGCGGGGACGGTTTGATCGAGTTGATCAATCCGGAAATTATTGCAGCCGAGGGAGAGCAAACAGGCCCGGAAGCCTGCTTGTCCTATCCGGGTTATACCGGCATCGTCAAAAGGGCAAATTATGTAAAGGTGAGAAGCCAGAACAGGCAGGGAGAATGGTTCGTACTCGAAGGAGAAGGCTATCTTGCCCGATGCATTCAGCACGAGACAGATCATCTGGACGGAGTGCTGTTCATTGACCATGTAGAAGGAAACTCCCTCTATGACGACCGCAGCGGGCGAAGCATTAATGTGCTGAGTGCCCTTCGTTTGGCAAATCAGGGGATGTAAGCTCTATGTCCGCGCTTGAAATCAAGCGGTTGAATATGTTCATTCAGCAATGATCTTCAGAAGCTGCCGGACGGAGATTTCTATATACTCTTGTCTGGCCTTCCCGCCTTCCATAAATCGGTCTACCGTAAGAAAATGAAAAACCATCGCTGTTTGCAGATTGCGGACAGCGATCGACAGCTCCCGGCGCCCGATCCGAACCTTCGGCTCCAGAAACGTTACAAGCAGCTCCGCCCCTCTGCCGATAATCTCCTGTATCTTCCGGCGGATATCGTCATTCCGTTGTGCCTCCCCGAAGCACATGACAATCAAATCCTGCGATTCGTCGAGACTGCGAAACAGCGATTGGAAGTAAATCGTCAGATTATGCTGTAAGGGCTGGTTTGAATCCAATCGGCTGACGGTTTCCTCCAGGGAATCAAGAAGCGTATATTTTTCAAAAATAGCCCACAGCAAATCTTCCTTGGATTGAAAATAATGATAGATCAATCCGTCGGTCACTCCCGCTTCTTTCGCTATGTCCTTCGTTGTGCTCTCCTTGAATCCTTTGCGGGAAAATGTCCGAAGGGCGGCATCGATCAATTTATTCTTCGTCTCCAGCGACTTCTGCTGCCGGTTAGTGCGTGTTTCCATAGGTCTCTCCTTTGTCTCTCCTTTGTCTCTCCTTTATTGCGGCCACTTCTTTTAATTAAGTACTTACTGAACACAAGCCATATTTGCCATCATTTGTTCTGTCAATGATGCTTACCGAACTCGCTTTGTCCTGGACGAAAGCAGATATTTGCTGCGCCACCCCGGAAACGGAGATGATGTCCGCAAGCAAGTCATGTAAGCCTTCACAAGTCCATGACCATTAAATGCTGTTGGTACCGTTCCTTAAATCCGGCCTCCTTGAGCATATCGATTAAATCCGGATTAGAACCCGACAAATTGGCCGTGGTCCGGCTGCAGTCAAGCTCCTTCGGTCCAAACACCGCCTTTAGCGCCATGCGAAAAAGCTCCGTGCGATCCACGCGGCCGGGGGCGGCCTCACATTGATAGAGAACGATCGACTTGATCATGCCCTCATCGCTGTAATTTCTTTTGAACAGGGCATAGGCCGCAGGTTCTCCATCGGCGGCTCTGATGATCAGCGACTCCCCTTCCGCCATATTCTGCCACTGGCATTCCCATGCTGCTATTTCCCGGTAATAGGGAATATCTTTCACGGTACGGGGAGCCCCATATTGCAGCTTGAAGCCGGAACATTCGCCGGCCTTGAAGGCCTCAGGCTCCAAAGCTCCGTCCCTGGTCAATCCGATCAGCCGGTCCGCTATATGGAATCCTCCCTTTTCATAAGCCGAGAGGGCGCGGGAATTCTGAACGAGCACTTCCAAATAGGCGCGATCGACTTCCTGCTCCGTGAGAAGAGTTTTGACTTCCTGCATCAAAGCTGTAGAAAGCCCGTATCCGCGATACTCGGGAATCACTCCCGTTCCGCCGTTCCAGGCGGCTTTCAGCCCATTTAACATTTTAACCGCCAGGAAGACAAAACCGACCGGATGGCCGTCCGCGCATGCGACCAGAGAAAGCTCCGGGCGTATACCGTTAACCGCAAACGAGCGGAGCAATTGATCCATCGTTACGGTTACATCAAAATAATACCCTTCAAAACCGCGATTTCGCAGCCTTAATGCTTGTTCAAAGGTGCACTGGCCCAGACGGATAAAGCTAAATTGTTTTCTTTCATCCACTTCCGCTCGCCCCTTCTCTACCGGTTTTTCAGAAAATAAACCAAACAAGCAGAAAGCCGACAAGCCCGCCTATGGCCGAGCTAAGAGCATTGACCGCATCGTTCGTCATGAATGTCCATCCCCGGATTGGCTCTGCCGCAGCTTGACAATGCTCGCTCTTCTCCAACTCCTTGCCGCATATACGGCAGCGGTACATGACCTGTACGATGGCTCCCAGCCAGGAATCGGCCAGGGAACCGGCCAAACCTCCCAGTAAACCTATAAGCAGCGAATACAGCCCATATGGATCTGCCAAGAAAACGCCGCCCGCCGCCGGCTGAACTTGAAACAGCAGCCAGGCGATCCCGCCGATGAACAAACCGCCGGCTGCCGAAGCTCCGAGTCCCAGCAAGGTCACGCCGCCGGAAGTCCCTGCCTCAACCCTGCGCCCATTCACGATGCAACGGGGCCGGCTCCTGCTTAATCCTCCTACCTCCGTCGCCCACGTATCGGCGGTTACAGAAGCGATAACTCCTATGTATACTCCCCACCAAGCCGGGTGGGGCCATATCGCGTGAGCGACGCAAAGCAGCAAGCCGAGCCCTCCGTTGGCGATCACCTGACCGGCATCTCTTCTCCCCGTCTTTGCATATCCGCTTTCAGCGTTTTCTTTCCTGCGGCTCTTCCACTTGGACAATAGTGAGGAGGAGACGAAGAAAGCGATCAAGGCGCCGTACCAGGGCAAGCTGCCGACAGAATATAGAGCCGTGCCGAGCAAGACCGCGGCAATCAGTCCGGAAGCGGACAACGATTTTTTCCAATATGCCGCCCCGGCGATGAGCAGACTTCCGGCCAAGCCTATCCACCATTGCCCCATAAGCGCCCTCCCTTCTTCCTTGCCGAGTTTCGGTTTTTACGGCAGCAGCGCTGCTATTTCCCTGCCGAAAGCAATGGTTATACGTTGAATTATATCAAACCATGGCCCGCTATAGTTACAGGATTATATCCCGTCTTTATTTTATCTCGAACGGTTTAGACAATGCTATCTTGTCAGGATCAGCCCGGTATGGAAATATCCGCTTGCGCCCGGTTCTTCTTCCTCGCTTCCACTGCTTGAACCCATACATAAACGATAAGGAACAGAATCATGAAGCCCGCCGAATATCGATACATCATGGCATACCCGGTCACTGACGAAATGGCTCCCAGAATCAATGCTCCCGCGGCCACCCCCAGATCGGTCGCATTATAGAACATGCTGTTGGCCATGCCATGCTGCTCCTGGGGAGACACCCGAATCATCCAGGCTTGGATGGTCGGTTGGATAGCTCCGAAACCGAGCCCATACAGCAGCGCGGATACGATCAAGAGAGGCAAGGATGCGGCAAAGGACAGAACCGTCAAGCTTGCAACGACACATAATGCCGCTGGGATCAAAACGGCGGCATGCCCTTTCGTATCGAACACTCTTCCGGATACCGGCCGAATAATAATGATGGTAATCGCGTTAAACAAAAAAAACAGCCCGACCTGTTCGAGATGCACCGATTCCCCATATAAAGCGATAAAGCTTAGCAGCCCGCTATAGGTCACTGCCAGGATGATATTGAGCATTGCCGGAAACAATAATTTGCGGTTGAAGGCCGGTTTGTTCCCCGCTTTCTTGCCTGCGGATTTGGGGGCAGGCTGTTTCTTGTCCGGCGGCAGAGAACGGGTAATTAGCAGGAGCGGAAAAATCAGGAGCACAGCAGCCGTACCGGCCATTGCCAGCGCAGGGAATCCCAAATAATTCATTATGTTCAAGCCGATCATCGGCCCAACAGACATCGCCAGACTGGTGGACAGTCCGAAATAACCAATCCCTTCCCCCATTCTTTGGATGGGGATAATTTGCGAAACCAGCGTCGGAATAATTGTACTCGCCATCCCGAATCCGATTCCGTAGGCCATCCTCATTACAAGCAGCGAGCCTATGGAGTCGGCCAGGACGTATATTCCGGTGGTGATGGCGGCTACAGCCAGCCCGACATACAGGATCACATTGCGGGGTACGACTCGCATAAGAGCCGCTGTCATAAACCGGGTGGCTATCGCCGAAGCGGCAAACAGACTGGTAACCAGACTGACAGCCAAATCCCCCGCTTGAAACTCATTCTTTGCATAAGCCGGGAATGAGGAAAGCAGCATTTGCAAGTTTAAAAATACAAGAAACGAACAAATAGTTAATGATATAAATGATTTCGTCCATAGCTTCGTAGGTTGGTCAGTATTCATTGTCCATCTCTCTCCTGATCTTTGGAGGTTAGTTCATTATTCGCATAGCTGAGTATACGGAGAATAAGCTTCATAAGAATTTCATACTCCTCTTCGGACATACATTCTTTAATGTCATTAACAAGTTGCCTCTCAATCGGTTCCGTCTCCTGAATCAGGCTTCTTCCTTTATCGGTAATGTGGACCACAAACGAGCGGCGGTCTTCCGTGCCCGTCTTTTTATAAATCAGACCCTTCGTCTCCAGATGATCGAGAATGCGGGTAGTGGTAGGCTTATCCTTGCCCGAGCGCTGAGCAATCTCTTTCTGAATCAGGCCGTCTACCCGGCTAATCAAGTATAGAACCGACCATTGTTCGGGGGTGATATCGAAATTCTTCAGCCGATTCTGCAATACGAGCGCGAGTTTCCGATGTGTAATGCCCATAATAAAGCCTATGGAATGATCCAGGGCAATTTCTTGCACAGTCATGTTTTTGCCGCTCCCTTATATTAGTTGTCTAAACAACTATATACCGAACAACCATCAATGTCAATGAAAATGGCATCTTCGGATTACAAGAAATCGAAGCCCGTTCTAGACATTTTTCGGCAATCCCCAAACTTTAGCCTATTGGAGCAAATGATGAGCAAGGGAAAGCTACACGCTACCTCCCGGTCGGTAAGATCGTCGTAAAGACGAGCAAAAGTGCATTAAAATCCTGCCATTTTCTAAAAAGAGGGCCAAAGACGCTCAAATGTGCAGTTCTTTTTGACTAAATGTGGCCATTTCGCAAAAATCGCTCCAAAGACCTGCACTATCGCTCTAGAATTAGGCATTTCGCGACTTTTTCCAAAAAAGACCTGCACTATCGCTCTAGAATTAGGCATCGCGCCGCTTTTCCAAAAAAGACCTGCACCACCGGCTAGGCCCCCTAATTCCGGAGTCCGCACCATAAAAAAATAACCATGTATACAATTCCTCTCTTTTTGGAGGTTTTTCGTAAGTTTGCGTATTCTACCGATTCTAAGGTGCCGACTTGACATGGAGCCTCTGCAGGCATGCTTA
>NZ_JBQCLK010000008.1:0-152308 GCF_051966115.1 Paenibacillus sp. SAFN-117 | reverse complement strand
TTTCACGTTATCTGGTCATGGAATGGGAGCGACGAAATGAAAACGACCCTCGTTCTCTAGGCGGCCTGTTTTTCCTGCTCTCCGATGAAATTCGGGATTTAGACCTGAAAACTGCCCTACAACAATTGATTGCTTTCTTCATGGAGATGTCCAAAACCAAGAGCAAGCGAGATAAGTCTTCTGTTTTGAGTCAAGTCCAGCAATGGATGAGCACCTTACCCAGTTATATCAAGGGTTTGTTTGCCAATCTAAGCTGCGAAAGTTGAGTAATTAACAACATTTTCCCATTTTTTATCCTGTCAGGCAAACCGGCAAAAAAACGTAATGACCCAATTATAACCATTACATTTGTTTCGTAGAAGGCCGGAACGAAAAAAGCCCCGGCCGGGGCTTTTTAAAGGAAATCGACGGATTCGGTTGTATGCCTTCATTACGATCAAGAGCCAAATCCTCCGATAGCCATATAAATGAGTACCAGCGCAGCCAGTACGAAACGGTAAAAGGAAAAATATGTAAGTTTGAGCCTGGAGACCAATTTGATAAACGTTGCCACGGCCAACAAAGCGACGATGAATGAAACGATGAACCCTACGGCAAAGAACGGAAGATCATCCGCCGTAAACAGGCTGTAGCTTTTCAGCAGGTCGTATCCGGTCGCTGCGGCCATAATCGGGATCGCCATCAAGAAAGTAAAATCCGCTGCTGCTCCCCGGGTCGTTCCGGCCAGCATTCCGCCGGCAATCGTCGCCCCCGAGCGGGAGAAGCCCGGCCATAGCGATAGGCATTGGGCGGCACCGATAAACAAAGCTTGTTTATAGGTAATATCATCCATTGTCCTGGCCTCTATTGCAGGGCTTTGCTTCTCGGCGATGATCATAAAAATCCCGCCGATAATGAGCCCTATCACGACAGTTTCCGGCATAAACAGAAGCTTGATGTATTTATGCCCGAGGAAGCCAAGAGCCATAGCCGGAACGATACCGATCAGGATATGAAGCAAATTTAGCTTAGGTCCCGGGTTAAGCCGTTCGTTAGCCGTCTGGATGCCGAATAACCGCAGCACTCTTTTCCAATATAGGACAACCACTGACAGAATAGCTCCGAGCTGAATCGCTATTTCGAACGTATCCGCTTTTTCCCCGGTAAAATCAATCATATGGCCGACCAGAATCATATGTCCGGTGGAGGATACGGGCAGAAATTCAGTTAGTCCCTCCACTATTCCAATAATGATCGCTTTCCATAATTCCAGCATTTCTTCTTCTCCCCTCCCACTGTCCCTCGTTCAACTATTGTATTCCAATCTGACAGGCCCCATGCTTATTCCATGTAAAGAGCTTCAATCTTTCTTGCCGATTTCCCTCCAATGGGAGGCGGAGAAGCTATCCCAATCTATGCCGATGCTTAACTGGTGCTCCAATACTTCCCGCAGAAATTCGGGTAAATAATATTCGGTGCCGGTGCCCTTGCTTAAGGAAAGATATCCTACTCCAAAGGTGAACATATCCAGAGAGCCGACCAGATAATGCCTTTCGGGCTCAAGCGGGAGACCATTGATGTATATCTGCCGGATCTTATGGTAAGAAGGCGCAGCCGCATCGTAATCCACATCGATCCCATCGAGACAAAGCATGCCGAGCACCTTGCCGCGAAAGCCGAAGCCGCGGATCTCCTTGTCTATAAACTCATCCAGCAGAGACTGCTCCAGGGCAAGCGCCAAATGATCCCCCCGCAGCCAAAATTTGCAGGGATTGATCGGTGAAGGGCAGACCTGAAGAAGCCGAAGCTTGGTCACCGGCCCTTCCTCCAGCCCGCCCAGCAGTTGGCCGGCATTAATAATCCCCACCTCGGCGTCCACCCAACGGCGGACTCCGGAGGCCAGAAGATTGCCCAAGCCGGATTCCTGCCGCCAAGCTATGGTCAGCGGCCGATCCAGAGAGGTAATGGTTGTGCTCAAATAAGCCTTGCCTTGTTCCCGGCATCGCTCAATAATTTCGACCACATCCCCGGCTTCCTCATACGAATCAACCTCAATGACGCGTCCTTCTACCCGTTCCAGCTTCTTGAGGGACGTATCGTATGTCAACTCCATTTCGCCTACGTACTGTCCGAACTTGCCTGCGGCACCGATATAAGTATTCTCCACCAGGAGAGGCTCTTCCAACAGATGATGCGTATGTGCGCCGAGAATTAAATCTATCCCGGGGATTTGCTCGGCCATCCGACGGTCATTCGTCAACCCCAGATGAGAGAGAACGATAATGCTATCCGCTTCCTCCTTAAGCCGCTCCACCCATCGGGCAACGTTCGGCAGCGGGTCGTCCAGCTTCCAGTCAAGAAGCTGATAGAAATCCGGGTAGTAGGCCGTTACTCCAAGGAAAGCCACTTTCACACCGAACCAGTCCCGAATCTGATATGGCTTAAGCCAGTAGGGAAGCCGGCCCGACGGCATCATACCCATATTGCTTGCCAGCACATCGAACTTGGCCTTGGACGAATAAGCTGCCTCGAGCTGCTGCATCGTGAAGGTCAGCCCTTCGTTATTGCCGGGGACAGCCAGATTATAGCCGGTGGCGTTCATTACTTCCACATTGGCCTGCCCTTCCGTTCCATCCGTCTCCACCCGCATCCGGTCCATATGATCTCCTATATCTACCGTAATGACAGGATCAAGCGGATGACTCTGCTTGAGTTGACGGATAGCCGTTGCGATTTTGGGCATTTGTTCGAAATGGCTGTGGATATCATTCGTATACAAAACAATCAGTTTACGCCGTTCTCCTGGCATGTTACTTCCCCCTTTCGGCCGAAATAACCCATTATCTTTTTTATTATAATGGAATTGCGGCAATAAATTACACCACAATTTTCCCTGGCCGCTTACGGGGTTCACGAAGATTCGAGCCTATTTTCATAAATTTAGCCCCCTGCCTACTCTTCCTACGGATAGATGTTCAGGCTTAAGCCAAATATCAGCCATACAATAAACAAAATTACTTTAGGGAGATGTTCATATGCTTCGCAGAAAGCGCAGGAAATCAGGTCTTAAAAAGAGAGGAACCCTTGTCCGCTCCAAAAAAACCGCTCTGCGTCTTTGTCCCCCAAAGAAACGCAAAAGCGGCTTCAGACGCCACCGCATCGTTCGGAATCCGCGGTGGCCGCAATGGACTGCAGGACAGCAGGGTTACCAGGGCGATCCTGGAGCCCAAGGGCTGGCGGGAGGGATAGGACCTGGAGGACAGCAGGGTTACCAGGGCGATCCTGGAGCCCAAGGGCTGGCGGGAGGGATAGGACCTGGAGGACCGCCAGGGGCGGACGGCCTGCAGGGACCCCCGGGGCCACAAGGACCAGAAGGACCACAAGGGGCAACAGGACCTCAGGGACCCCCGGGGCCTCAAGGACCACAAGGACCACAGGGGGCCACAGGACCGCAGGGAGTCCCGGGGCCGGGAATTCAGGATGTTATTATTGTTCCGGAGGCGGCCAGATTTTTTTATGTCCCCGGCTCGGATATAGTTCTTACTTCCTCTGTAACGATCCCGTCCGCCCAATTTACGGATGATAACGGAGCTGCAGCCTCTGAGTTCCCTAAGATGGGATTGGCTAATTACAGCAATCTCTTCATCAACGGAATGATTCAGGAGAGCAGCTTGTATAATATCAGTTCCACAGGTCTAACTATTTCGGCAACACGAGATACTATTTATGCCGGGACTCCCATTGCCCTCGAAATCGTACAATTTTCAACTCGGATTATCCAGCAATAACCGAGACTGGGGTGAGAATGCCCGTTTGACCTTATCATGAAAGTATCCCCCGCCGAGTTTTTACAGCAGAGGATACTTTTATTTTCCTTCCTATAACAGATTAAACCTTCATGGGGGCGAAGTTAGACTTTCGTCATATTCAACTCAAACCATGGAGATGCGGTTCCCGCAGCCGAGACGGATCTTACAAAAGTTGTGGCATGAACGCTGGAATTCCTCGCCAAAATTTGATGAACCCCGTAATTCACTCCGCTTCCTGCATCACCGCCGGAAACATACAGCCACCAGCCGGCCACGTTCTTCATGGGATGATCGGCCATTAAGTTCCCTTCAGCCGTCGTCATATAGTAATAGCCGGGCTCTTTAATTTGGGCTATGGATTGGACTTTGCTCATATTGATCCTCTTTGCTCTATTGTCATGCCTGGTAAGGGGCACCGGTTGAACCCTTTCTCCGGCCAAGCCGAGAAATTTCTGAACCCCGATATTGTTGGATAGGGCGAAAAGTCTCTGTCTGCGTCTTCCTGCCAAATCTCCCACGATAACGGTCAGCAGCGTTTTGTATCCTGTATTGGGATCGGTATACAAGAATAAACCTTCCGGCTCCCCAAAGCCTTCGACATAACCGCCGCTCGGTGAATAACCGACAGGTCTGTTTATCTCCTCGCTGATCTTTCCCGTTGTGAGATTTACCCGGTACAAATGAAAGTCCTCAGCATGTTGGCCAAAGGTCACATAAAAGTCGGCTCCATCTAAGGCAAGACCTTGTAAGATTTGACTATTCATATCGGAAGTGAATAAATAGGAATGAACCTTGGTGTTGAAATTCCCGTTTTTAGCATCGCTGATTTTATAAACTTCAAGCTGGCTTACCGTAGATCCGCTTGTTGTATCTGTAATTCTCATAGCGAGCAAATTGTTTTTAGGGTCGGTAAAAGCGCTTTGATATCTGCTTGGATTAGGAAATTCCTTCAGCTTCCGGACCCGGGAATCGTTAATCGAAATCGTCGTATCCGGCAAATAAGGCACTCTGCACAGCCACTGTGTTACCAAAGTGTCATTGGCATCGACATCCATCATGTTGGTCCAGATGTAGATTTGGCCCCCATCCCTTTCAATACCGATGGAGGTTCCATGACCTCCGTTTTTAAAAATCATGCTGTCCAAGTATTTCCCGCCCAATGAAGTGCGAGTCACCACAAAGCTCTCATAATTCCCGCCGAAACCGTTGTACACTTGAGTAGCGTAAATCTCTCCCGCCACCTCGTCAATGGCCAAACCTTGGTTGACCGTAACATTGGCCAGCTCCAAATCAAACAGATATAGATCCTGGGCATCCGCTGCCGAAAATAATTTTGACATTAGAAATCACCCTTTCCAAAATTTTCAAGTAATTTACTTTAACAATTTGTCCTCATTGTGGCCATCAAGGCCTTCAATTCTGACCTCCTAAGCTAGCTCGGAAAAATCCGACGATGCTGCATAACTGACCTTCCGGGCTCTTTGATGCGCTAATTCTTAGAGATTTCTCCCTCGTATTGCGCTTTTCACCCCTTCCGATTTTAAGTTAGAAACATTCTCACTCCTTTCGGTATTCAATTTCGTATCACAAGTTCATGATATACTCAATTTCGTATTAAGTCAACATAAAAAATAAATAAAATTACGCAATTGAACATTTCTTTTTCAGTTACAAACAAGTATAATTAGGATACAAGTACGGAATTCCGATATTGATTGAAAAGGGGATTCAATGGTGAAAAGAGCGGAAGTATTGAAAAAATTGATCGATCAAACCGGTTTAAATACTAAGGCTTTTGCTGAAAAAGCAGGTATACCCTATACAACGCTAAGGTCCATATTAATGCGGGGTGTGGGGGGAGCATCTGTTAATAACGTAATCAAAGTGTGCCGGGCGCTAGGGATTACCATTGAGGATTTGGAGGAGATGGCGGCTAATGACAACGGCAGCATCCAAACGATCGCCGCTCATCATGACGGAGAAGATTGGACCGCAGAAGAATTGGAGACGATCCGCAAGTTTAAGGAGTTTGTAAAATCTCAACGCAAGCCACAGGGGTGATTGCATGCTGTATGACAAGCTTCTTAAGGAGACCGAAGCGAGAGTTTTCGAAGTGGACATGCCTTCCACCATTAAGGGACTGTACGCAGATAACGTAATTTGGATCAATAAGAGCATACCGACAAGCACCGAAAAAGCATGTATTCTTGCCGAAGAGAACGGGCATTATCACACATCCATCGGCAATATACTGGACCAAAGCTCCATTCCTAACCGCAAGCAGGAACAAAGGGCACGGACCTGGGCCTACAGAAAACTAATCCCTCTTTCCTCCTTCGTACAGGCTCATAAGCAAGGGATTCATAACCGATATGAGCTTGCCGAATACCTGGAGGTTACGGAAAGCTTCCTCGAGGACAGCCTAAAGCGCTATCAGGAAATTTATGGGACGCATACGCAATGGAAGTGTTTTACGATCTATTTTGATCCCCTGTTAATCTTATAGATCTTTAGGAAAATACCCCTTTAGGGTTCCTTCGAGGATACGCGGGGAATTTCATCAATTGATTTTTGCAATATTCCGAAGTCTTTGGAATATTGTTATTTAATTTTCTAAAGGAACCTATTTTTCGCCGATCCGTAATTATTATTAATCCGTTATAAGCTAGGGGGGCTTGATTTCTATGATTTTCATGAGCATTTTTCTTATCCTTGCAGGATTATTAATGCTTTTCAAGACTAAGCTGCTCTGGAATCTTACTGAAAAGTGGACATCTAGGGATGCTACCGAACCATCAGACCTCTATCTATGGAATACACGCTTTGGCGGGATAGTGTGTTTTAGTATAGGTGTTGTTGGTATCTTCGTCCAAATCCTATTGTAAAAATAACCTTCGTCCCTCACTTGAATTCCAATCACCGATCATTAAAGAAAATTAAAAGGAGGCGAACTTTAAAGTTCGCCTCCTTCATTATACGAGCGGCACAAACGATTCCGGCCGATAGGTTTGTAAGATGTTACCCGATAGAGCCTTCCATTTCGAATTTAATCAAACGGTTCATCTCTACGGCGTATTCCATTGGAAGCTCCTTCGTAAACGGCTCGATGAAGCCCATTACGATCATTTGTGTAGCTTCCTCTTCCGACAGGCCGCGGCTCATCAAGTAGAAGAGCTGCTCCTCGGAAACTTTGGATACTCTCGCCTCATGCTCCAGAGTAACATTATCGTTCTTGATTTCGTTATAAGGAATCGTATCGGAGGTAGACTCCTTATCCATAATCAGCGTATCGCATTCGATATTCGCTTTGGACCCTTGGGAATTCCGTCCGAAGGAAGTCAGACCGCGATAGGATACTTTTCCTCCGTGCTTGCTGATGGACTTGGATACGATCGTCGAAGTCGTTTCCGGAGCCAGATGATGCATCTTCGCCCCGGCATCCTGATGCTGTCCGCGGCCGGCTACGGCAATGGACAGAACCGAACCTTTCGCTCCGCGTCCCTTCAAGATGACTGCCGGGTATTTCATCGTCAGTTTCGACCCGATGTTGCCGTCTACCCACTCCATATTGGCGTTCTCTTCCGCAACGGCACGCTTCGTCACCAGGTTATAAATGTTCGGAGCCCAGTTCTGAATCGTCGTATAGCGGACACGGGAGTTCTTGAGGCAGAGAATTTCAACCACTGCGCTGTGCAAGGAGTTCGTGCTGTAAATCGGCGCGGTACATCCTTCTACGTAATGGACGAAGCTGTCCTCATCCGCGATAATGAGCGTTCTCTCGAACTGACCCATATTTTCGGAGTTGATCCGGAAGTAGGCTTGCAGCGGAATTTCGCATTTGACGCCCTTAGGTACATAGATAAAGCTTCCCCCGGACCATACAGCGCTGTTCAAAGCTGCAAACTTGTTATCGGACGGAGGAACGACCGTACCGAAATATTTGCGGAACAATTCCGGGTGCTCTTTGAGAGCGGAGTCGGTATCCATGAAGATAACGCCTTGGTCTTCCAAATCCTTTTGCATATTGTGGTATACAACCTCGGACTCGTACTGAGCGGAAACTCCCGCCAGAAACTTCTGCTCCGCTTCCGGAATTCCGAGCTTGTCGAAGGTTTCCTTAATTTCCGCCGGAACCTCTTCCCAAGTCTTCCCTTGCTTCTCGGAAGGCTTGACATAGTATTGGATATCATCGAAATCGAGTTCATCCAGATTCCCGCCCCATCTCGGCATAGGCATCTTGAGAAACTGCTCCAAAGATTTAAGACGGAATTCCAGCATCCATTCCGGCTCATTCTTCATGCGGGAGATTTCGGTTACGATTTCCTTGGACAACCCTTTTCCAGTTTGGAAAACGGCCTTATGCTCGTCGCGGAAACCATATTTATACTCTTCCAGTTCAGGCATTTTCTTAGCCATCTTCGATTCCCTCCCATATTGGGTAATATTTATAAACGGTTATTGATTGGCCTTGTCAATTCCTTTGCGCAGGGCATTCCAGGCGAGAGTCGCACATTTGATCCGTGCCGGGAACTTGTTGACACCCGAGAGTGCCTCAATATCCTCGTATTCAAATTCGACGTCCTCCCCCTTCATCAGATTGGAGAAGTTCTCCGCCATAGCCAGCGCTTCTTCGAAGCTCTTTCCTTTGATCGCATCGGTCATCATAGACGCCGAGGATAAGCTGATTGAACATCCTTCCCCCAGAAAACGCGCGCCTTTAACGATTCCATCCTCAAGCTTCAATTGCAGGGAGATCCGGTCGCCGCAGCTGGGGTTATTCAGATCAATCGTTATACCGCCATCTTCGAAGCTTCCGCGGTTTCGCGGGTTTTTATAATGGTCCATAATCACTCTGCGGTATAAATCATCCAATTGCATGATCAAAGTACTCCTTTGTTTTTATTAAAGCTTTAACCAAGCGATCGATATCTTCTTCCGTATTGTAGAGATAGAAGCTGGCCCGGGCCGTTGCCGAAACGTTCAACTGCCGCATAAGAGGCTGGCAGCAGTGATGCCCGGCGCGAATCGCCACCCCTTGGGAATCCAGAACCGTTGCGACATCATGCGGGTGGATATCTCCCAGGTTAAAGGTAATCAGCCCAGCCCGATCGGAAGAAGGGCCGTAAATGACCAGATCCTCCACTTCGGACATCCGATCCCATGCCGCCGCGGCGAGCGATTTCTCATGCTTCTCGATATTCTCCATTCCGATATCGCTCAGGAAGTCGATCGCGGCGGCCATTCCGACGGCGCCGGCAATAATGGGAGTTCCTCCTTCGAACTTCCAGGGAAGCTCCTTCCATGTGGACTCGTACAAGTCCACATGGTCGATCATTTCGCCGCCGAATTCGATCGGCTCCATCTGCTCGAGCAATTCCTTCTTCCCATACAGTGCCCCAATTCCGGTAGGCCCACACATTTTATGGCCGGAAAATGCATAGAAGTCACAATCCAATTGCTGGACATCGACCTTCATATGAGGCGTGCTCTGGGCCCCGTCCACCAGCACTTTGGCCCCATGACGGTGAGCTATTCTCGCAATGTCCTCAATCGGATTAATCACCCCTAGCACGTTGGACACATAAGTTATGGCAACGATGCGGGTATTGTCGGTGATGGTGTTCTCCACATTCTCCAGACGGATCGTTCCGTCCGGTTCCATCGGAATATATTTCAGTGTAGCTCCGGTCGCTTTGGCCACCTGCTGCCACGGAATGAGATTGCTGTGATGCTCCATCGGAGTAAGGACAATTTCATCGCCTTCTCCGCAAACACTGCGGGCATAGCTGCTGGCCACCAGGTTAATGGCCGTAGTTGTCCCGCGTGTAAAAATAATTTCCTCGCTGGATTTCGCATTGATAAATTGTCTTACCTTGTCACGCGCCCCTTCATAGGCATCGGTAGCCCTGGAACCGAGAGTATGCACTCCCCGGTGCACGTTAGCATTGTCCATTTCGTAATAGCGTTTGAGCGCTTCTATGACCGGAGTCGGCTTCTGTGAACTGGCGGCGCTGTCCAAATAAACCAAGGGGTGACCATTCACTTCCTGATTCAGAATGGGGAACAGCTCGCGAACCTGTAAGAGACTCATTATCGCAGCTTCCTTTCAACGACTTGACGCAGGCGCTGCTCCAGCTTCTCCAACGGAATCTGAGAGACGATAGGAGCGAGGAATCCGTAGATAATCAATCTCTCTGCGTCTTGCCTGCTGATTCCACGCGTCATCAAATAATGGATATGCTCCGGATTGACCTGGCCAACGCTGGCCGCGTGGCCCGCCATAACCTCATCTTCATCGATTAACAATATCGGATTGGCATCCCCGCGGGCTTGCGGGCTGAGCATCAGAATCTGCTCCGCTTGCTCCCCGTTAGCACCGGTTGCGCCTTTCTCGATTTTCGTAACCCCGTTGATGATCGCTGTCGCTTCATCACGCATGACTGCGCGAGTGCTCATCTCGCTGGTCGTGCGCTTGCCGATATGAACGGCACGGGTGGTCAAATTCAACGATTGTGCTTTCACCCCGACACAAATCACTTTGGCATCGGAGAAGGAGCCTTCCCCTTTAAGAAGCGAAGTGGTGTCCGATATTCCGTTGCCGTTATTCATCTCTCCGACAACCCACTCGATAGAGCCGTCCTTCTCCACTACCGCCCTGCGGTAAGCAATGTCAACCGTCCGTTCTCCCATCTGATGTACTGAGGAGAAATGAACCTTCGCCCCCTGCTTCACAAACACTTCCACGACGACGTTGGAGACCTGCTCTCCTTCCTGCTCGCGGGATACCAGGCTGTCCGTAAAGATGACAGAGCTGTTGTCTTCCGCCACAATTAAAATGTGCGAAGAGTAAGCCGCATTCACGCTGTCCGCCAAGAAGAAGGATTGGAACGGGATTTCGGCCGTTACATTCTTAGGAACGTAGAGGAAGACTCCTCCGCTCCAGGAAGCCGCGTGCAAAGCCGCAAATTTATGCTCTTCAATCGTAACTGCCTTCATAAAATACGGTTGTACCAAATCGGCATGCTTCTGGATGGCCGTATTCAGGTCTGTGAAAATGACGCCTTGCGAAGCCAGTTCTTCGGGAAGCCGGCTGAATACTTCCCCCGAGCTGTTAAGAAAAACAAGCGGGCCGGTCTGTTCGTCCATCAAGGACTTAGCCGCTTCGGGAATCTCCTGAATCACCTGACTCTTGCCCGCTTGGGCATGGGAATGCAGCGATTCTAAATTCCAGCGGTCGATTCTCGTCTTCTCTAATTTAGGGTATTCCAATTGTCCTGCCAATTCCAGCGCCTGCAAACGAAGGTTCGTCATCCATTCGGGTTCGTTATTGACCCTGGAATGCTCGATAACGGAATTGCGGTCGATTGGAAGAATGGTCTGCGTACTCATCTATATTCCTCCTGCCAGCTTGCCGACTGCAAGCTTCTTCTTTGCTTTATCCGATCTTGTTACGAATCGTGTTATTGAAGAAAAATCAGTGAACCGGGTTCATGGCGGCCTGCGGCCGACTTAATTCGAACAGTCAGTAGCTTAGGCTTCCTGACCAACCGTTTCGTCTACAATACCAAGCTCTTCCTTAACCCAATCGTAGCCGTCTTTCTCCAGGCGTTCGGCAAGCTCAGGTCCTCCGGACTTGACAATGCGACCTTGCATCATGACATGGACATAATCCGGTTTGATATAAGACAGCAAACGCTGATAGTGGGTAATGATGAGGAAGCCGCGTTCTTCGCTGCGCATCGAGTTGACTCCGTTCGCTACAATGCGGAGTGCGTCGATATCGAGGCCGGAATCCACCTCGTCCAGAATGACGAGACGAGGATCGAGCATCATCATCTGTAAAATTTCGTTTCTCTTCTTCTCTCCGCCGGAAAACCCTTCATTCAGATACCGGTGAGCAAACTCCGGATTCATCTCCAGTTCTTTCATCTTGCCTTCCATTTGGCGAATGAATTTGATGAGAGAAATTTCATCGCCTTCCTCACGACGGGCATTGATTGCGCTGCGCAAGAAATCGGAATTGGTCACACCGGAAATTTCGCTTGGATACTGCATGGCCAGGAACATTCCGGCTCTTGCTCTTTCGTCCACTTCCATTTCCAATACATCCTGACCGTCTAAAGTAACACTTCCGCCGGTAACTTCATATTTGGGATGGCCCATCAAAGTGGAAGCGAGCGTACTCTTCCCCGTACCATTCGGTCCCATAACCGCATGGACTTCTCCACCCTTGATTTCCAGATTAACTCCCTTGAGAATTTCTTTCCCCTCGACGGTTGCCTTCAATCCGTCTATAGTAAATTTGACTGCGTTTGACATGTAACCATTACCTCCACAGTTATATTGATTTTTTGATGATAATTATTCTAAATGATAATCAGTGATTCTCATTGTAACTTATATTATAGCTTACTTCCACAAATCAATAAAGTGTGTACCGTTTATTTTAACAACATTAAATTAAAGCAAGCCGGATGACTTGAACGAACTTCCCTTTCTGAAGCTTCTGCACGATGCCCGACAAAGATCTGCCCCCTGCAATTTCCATGCATACCTCATTATAGGGTTATAGGTCGGAATAAAGCAAATGGAAGGCGCCTAAACATCGCAAGCTATTGATTCAATTACAAATTCATTGTATTCCTACCTGTTCTCTTGAAAATTAAATCTCCCCTAACGGGCCATTCTGTCATATACTATAGACAAAAGATTTGGAATTGTCCGTTGACCGGCATTCGAATCAAACTTTATTTATACAAGGAGGAATCCCGATGTCCTATCATTCCCTATCGCTGGAAGAAGCAATCCGGTACGCTGCTAATTTGCCGGGCATATTTCCCGAGAACGCAGACTTGCAAGTACGCGAAATCGGCGACGGCAATTTGAATCTTGTCTTTCATATAAAAGATTCGAGGAGCGGAGCAAGCGTTATTATGAAACAGGCCCTGCCTTACGCCAAGGTTGTCGGAGAATCGTGGCCGCTCACGCTGGACCGGGCGCGGATCGAGAGCGAGGCTCTTCAGCTTCAGGAGTCTCTCTGCCCCGGGCTTGTCCCGCACGTCTATGCCTTCGATCAAGAGCTGGCTCTGACCGTCATGGAGGACCTTAGTGATCATATCATCATGCGCAAAGGCTTAATTGAAGGCAACCGGTACCCGCTTTTTGCCGAGCATGTGGGTAAATTTATGGCGCATACCCTGTTCTACACTTCCGATCTCGGAATGAATCAGCAGGCTAAGAAGCAGCAGGTCAAGAGATTCGTTAACCCGGAACTGTGCAAAATTACGGAGGATCTCATTTTCGATGATCCGTATACCGACTCCAGCAATAATAATTACAATCCTCTTATTCGTGAAGAGGTGGAGAAGCTGTGGCGGGATGAAGAGCTGCATTTGGAGGTAGCATTGCTGAGAGAGTCCTTCCTCACCCACGCCGAAGCCCTTCTGCATGGAGATTTGCATACGGGAAGCATCTTTATTACTCCGGAATCCACCAAGATGATCGATCCGGAATTTGCCTATTATGGCCCTATGGGCTTCGACATCGGCGCGGTAGTGGCCAATCTGCTGCTTAATTACGCCGGTCAGGAAGGCTGGATAAAGGATGCGGGCCAACGCTCCGAATTCCGCCAATACTTGCTGGACACCGTCCGTGATGTGTGGGGCCACTTCTCCCGTAATTTTGTGCAGCTGTGGGAGCGGGACAATGTCGACCGAATGGCGCGCACCCCAGGATATCGGGACCTCTATATGAAGAAAATTCTGAGAGACACGATCGGCTTCGCCGGATGTAAGATGGTCCGCCGCATCGTCGGGCTGGCGCATGTAGCCGATATAGACACGATAGCGGATCCGCAGGTGCGGGCCCATGCGGAGACGATCGCCCTGAACATCGGTAAAGCGCTGATCAAGCTTAACCGCAAGGCCGAATCTATTGAAGAAGTTATTGCCATCGCTGAACAATACGCCAAATAATTGCTATAATAGTTACTCGTTATCACCAATGATCGTGAAAGAAGGTTATAGGCATGAATAGAACGAATTTATCGGATGCCGCGGGGCAAGAGCCGCGTGAACTGGCTTCCCTGCGCTGGACCGGAGAGCATCTGGAGATGCTGGACCAGAGATTGCTTCCGGAGCAAATTGTTTTCCTCTCCCTGAACGAAGCGGAGGAGGTTTGGGAAGCTATCTTCTCCATGAAGGTGAGAGGGGCTCCGGCAATCGGTATCGCGGCCGCCTATGGCGTTTACCTCGGTATTCGGGGCTATGAGCCGGCGGGCGATAGTGAGCGGGAGCGGCTGCACAATCTCGAGTTGAAGATTAACGAAGTAGCCGACCGGCTGGCTACCTCTAGACCGACAGCCGTTAATCTGTTCTGGGCATTGGACCGGATCCGCAGTAGGACGGTGGAGTGGACCGCAGCGTCTTCCGCTTCAACGGAAGACGGCGACCGTGTAGAGCAGCTCAAGCAGCTTGTTCTCAAGGAAGCGCATGACATTCAAGCGGAGGACGAGACGACCTGCCGGCTGATCGGAGAGCATGCGCTCTCCCTCTTCGAGGATGGAATGGGCGTGCTTACCCACTGCAATGCAGGAGGTCTGGCAACCGCAAGATATGGAACGGCGCTCGCTCCATTCTACCTGGCCAAGGCCCAGGGCTGGAACCTGAAGGTGTTCGCCGACGAGACCCGTCCGGTGTTGCAAGGGGCGCGCCTAACCGCCTTCGAGCTGCAGCAGGCCGGAATCGATGTGACCCTGATATGCGATAATATGGCGGCGATGGTCATGTCCAAGGGCTGGGTACAGGCCGTTATAGTCGGCACGGACCGGGTAGCGGCCAATGGCGACGTGGCGAATAAGATCGGCACCTACGGGCTCGCTGTACTGGCCAAGGCGCATAATATTCCTTTCTACGTCGCATGTCCACTATCAACGATTGACATGAATACCCCGACGGGAGACCTCATCCCTATCGAGGAACGTCATGAGAGGGAAGTTACGGAAGGCTTCGGCAGAAGAACCGCTCCGCAAGGGATCAAAGTATTCAACCCGGCCTTCGATGTAACGCCGAACGAATATGTTACGGCGATCATTACTGAAAAAGGCATCATTCGTCCTTCCTACCAGGAGAATCTCCCCAAGCTGTTCGGATAATCATATAGAAACGGAGGAGCATAGCGCTCCTCCTTTATTTTTTTACGGGAATTTCGGGGCGTCACGCACCAATACACCTCGAAGGCTGCGCCACTTTGCGGAAATCGGGAATTTAAAAGGGTTCCTTGCAAAGTGATTAAGTTTCGAAGGCTGTACGCCACTTTGCAGGTTAAGTGAATTAGCTTCCAAGGTCATACGTCACTTTGCAGGTTTTTAAAGGCCCCCCGCAAAGAAAAGCGGCCGCGTTTAGCGGAAGGTTTAGACCACCGATTCCGCTGGAGTGCGGACGGAATAGCTTCAAAGGCTGCACGTCCATTTGACGGGTTATTTATGGGAACTGGACACCGGCCGCTTGCAGCCAAGCTCTGGCGATAAGAGCATGACCTGCGGGCGAAGGATGAACGCCGTCCGGAGCCCAGAAGGCTGCATTCGCGCGGGTTGATGCCTGTGCGAATAATCCGTCCAGCGGAACGAGCACAGCCTTGAATTCACGGGCCAGCTCCCTCACGATATGAATCTTCGGATCTAGGTCCGTCCGCCAGCTCTTCCGGTCTTCAGGCACGGGGAGCACGAACGGCTCAATGAGCATCAGCTTGGCTCCAAGCTTGTCTCTCGTCTGTACAAGCAAATCCCTTAGCCCGGCTTCAAAATCTTCCGCACTCGTTGGATCGTTCCGGTCAAATTTTCTCCATGTGTTATTTATTCCTATGTATATGGAAACCAAAGTGGGCTTCAGATCCAGACAATCCTCCTGCCAGCGGCCTTGAAGATCCTTGACCCGGTTACCGCTTATTCCGCGATTGAGGAAAGTAATCCCCATCTCCGGAAACATAGAATTAAACAATCCGGCGGCCATCATGGCGTAGCCTTTGCCCAGATCATTCGGGTTATCCCGGTTGCGCGACGTATCCGTAATGCTGTCGCCCTGGAACAACACAACCTCATTCTGCGAAATCAGCATACTGCATTTCCCCTTTATGTTAGTAGAATAGGCAATAATCTAAATTCATTATGCCATAACCGCTCGGTAAGCGGTATCATTTAATTACGAAAGGTTGTCGTGACATCACTATCGGATAAGTGGACCCATTGTTGGATAAAATGTAACAGGAGATCTTTTTCAATAAATATCAACATAAGGTGGAATTCACATGGTCCTTCAGGTTAAAACTTTCGACGATAAAGAAGAGCTGAACAATTTCCTCAGAACCTTGTCCGAAGATACGGTTTACAGCATTGATTACAAAATCGCCGGAGAAGAGCTGCATTCGGAAAACTTCATGGTCGTTTACAAAGTCAAATTTCAGGAGCATGGCGGCCCTACGGCATAACTTTTGCGGGAAGTCGCGGTACTTAACAAACATAGCCCGGAAGCGGGTTTCCATCCCTGCCTCCGGGCCACGAGCTTTACTCGTACCAGTATCCTTTCAATCCTCTTTCCATGCGCATCAAGGCTTCCAAATAGTAGTAATCGCCCCAGATCATGAAATCATCGGGCCCCCGGTCCCCTCGAACATGATAAGAGCCATGCAGGAGCAAGCCTTCCGCTTCTGGCATGCTCATCGTAGAATAATTTCGCACCAGCGAAGCCATCCATCTTACTGCCGCATCCTGGAAGAACGCTTTGTCCGGGTCCTTGTCATCCAGATGCTCGGCCAGCTCCAGCACACCCGCTGCAGCGATAGCCGATGCGGAGCTGTCACGCGGAGTCCCTTCCTCGATCGGAGCGTCGAAATCCCAATAGGCTACCTGATCTTCCGGCAGATGCTTGTCGAAATAGCGGGCGAGCCTTCGGGACGTATCCAGGAACAGCGGATTACGGGTATAGCGGTACGATAGCGCGAAGCCATATATTCCCCAGGCCTGGCCTCGCGTCCAGGTCGAACCGTCATGGTATCCCTGATGGGTGCCCCCGCCGATAGGTGTTCCATCCTCCTGGTTAAAATAGAACGTATGATAGGAAGAATCGTCCCCGCGCACAAGATAGCGCCTGCTCTTCTCCGCATGAATTATAGCGATATCCCGGTACTTCGGGTCCCCCGTCTGCTCGTAAGCCCAATAAAGAAGGGGCAGGTTCAGCATACAGTCAATGATGATCCGTCCGCCGTTCTTAGGATCTCCTTCCGGGCCCCATGCCTGTATATATTGGCCGGCGGGGCGCCATCTCTGCATTAATTTATCGGCCGCTCTCAGTGTCAATTGGCGGGCTTCCTCGTCCTTCGCAATAATCCACCCGGCCTTCGATGACAGCGAATACAAAAATCCGATGTCATGGTGATCAAGCGCCACATTGTTATCCAGCCGTTCGCGGAAATTCTGCACCTGCTCTTCCGCCGCTTTTTTAAAAAATTCATCCCCTGTATATTGATAGGAAAGCCAGATCATCCCGGTATAGAAGCCTTCGATCCAATCGTTGTTCTCCCCCCATTGATAGCGGTTTCCTTCTGTAATATGAGGAAAGAGTCCGGGGTGGCCTTCGATATTTTTCCTAATCTTCTGAACGGCATCCTCAATGGCTTGCTTCCACATGCCTTTATCACACCTTATTCTGTTATTTTCATTAATCATTCTATCAAATCGGATTACTCCTTAATAGCCCCAATCATAACCCCTTTGACAAAATACTTCTGCAGGAACGGATAGAGCAGGAGAATCGGAATCGTAGCGACAATGATGGTCGCGTACTTGATCGTTTCGCCAATCGGCATTTTATCGGCGGCGCCGACACTGGTCATCATACTGTCCGTGCTGTTCGTAATCAGAATCTCTCTCAAGACAAGCTGAAGCGGAAATAATTCACGGTTTCTCAAATAAATCATCGCGCTGAACCAGGAATTCCAATGCCCTACCCCATAGAACAAAATCATGACGGCCACAACCGGCATGGAGAGCGGTAGAATGATTCGAAAAAGCACCGTAAAATCGTTGGCGCCGTCCAGCTTAGCCGACTCCTCCAGGCTGATCGGTATTCCCTGGAACGATGTTCTCATAATGATCAGATTGAAGGCGCTGACCGCACCGGGAATAATGAGCGCCCATAAAGTATCTAGCATCCCCAGATTAGTCACCAGCAGGTAGGTAGGAATCAGCCCGCCGGAGAAAAACATTGTAAAAACGATAAAAAACATAATCGGGTTTTTCCACATCACATTTTGCCGGGAGAGTCCATAGGCTCCCAACGCCGTCATAAAAACGTTAATAGCCGTTCCGACGACAACGATAAACAGAGTATTCATATAACCGGTCTTGATCATCGGATTGTCGAAAACCAGCTTATACGCATCCAGGTTGAATCCATGGGGAAACCAGATCAGTCCCCGCTGCTGTACTGCCCATGCCGGGTCGCTTAACGAAGCGATCAGCACGTACAGGAACGGATACAAGGTAGCGAGGCACAGCAAGATCATAAATAACGAGTTGAAAAAATCAAAGATCCGCTCCCCTATCGTCGGTCTATTCATCAAGCACCCCTCCTACCACAATTTGGTCTCCGTCGTACGTTTGCTGATCGTATTCGCAAGCACCAGTAAAGTAAAGTTTATGACCGAGTTGAACAGACCGATCGCCGCACTGTAGCTGTAGTTCGACTCCAGAAGCCCCTTGCGGTAAACGAAGGTGCCGATGACATCGGCGGTCTCATACGTGGCGGAATTGTACAGCAGCAGTATTTTCTCCGTCCCGACGGTCATCAGATTCCCCATCTGCAGAATCAGCAAAATAATAATCGTGGGCAGCATGCCGGGAATCGTAATATGAATCGTCTGCCTCCACCGGTTGGCTCCATCCACTCGTGCGGCTTCGTACAGGGAAGGATCGATATTGGAGATGGCCGCCAAATAAATAATGGTCCCCCAGCCTACTCCCTGCCAGATTCCCGAACTGATGTAAATCGTCCGGAACCATTCCGGCTGCCGCAGATACGGAATCGCTTCCATTCCAAACCAGGCCAGCAGGTTGTTGATCAGCCCGTCACGCGCCAGGAAGTCTACCATCATCCCCGCTATGACGACAATCGAGATGAAATGCGGGATATAGGTGATCGTCTGAACCGCACGCTTAAACAGCCGGTTGCGAACCTCGTTCAACAGAAGGGCGAGAATGATCGGCGCCGGAAAGGCGAAAATCAGCTCATAAACACTCAGCAATATCGTATTGCGGATCAGTCTCCAAAAATAAAAGCTGTTGAAAAAATCTTGAAAATATTTAAAGCCGACCCAGGGGCTGCCCCAGAATCCCAGCGTCGGAGAGTAGTCTTTAAAGGCGATTTGCACTCCGTACATAGGGCCATAGTGAAAGACAGCATAGTATAGAACGACAGGAAGCAGCATCAAGTAGACGTACTTGTTCATCTTGAAGTCACGGACGACCCGATAACGAAAACGCGTCTTATCCTTCGCTGTTCCGGCTGGTTTTCCTCTAACTACTTCAGCCATACTCAGCCTCCCTTATTGCTGTAATCAGGATGTAGGTGAAATGATCCGGTCTTCCGGGAAAGGGTCCGTGACGGGGCAGCCCCGACACGGACACAAACAGCAGCAATCCTTATCTCTGATTGAAGCGTTCCAGGGCCGCCTGTTGAATTTTAATGGCTTCCTCAATCCCCATTCCCTTGAGAGTATTGACAAAGTCATCAAAACGATCGAGGGGCTCCGCACCCATAATGAATTTGTCAATCATTTCGGTCTTGTAGGTATTAATATCGTTCATGATGGACGAATATCTGGAGCTTTCGTCCGCTGTCCTTGTAATCGGGGGCAGCAGCTTGGAATGATCGGCGTCCATCCAGTTTTTGATCGCTTCCTTCTGGACATCCAGCGACAGGTATTGCTCCTGATAGCGAACATCCTGAATGATCGGTCCGGACCAGCTTGCTACAAAATATTTGGCCATCGCTTGGGTAATGGGCAATTTGTCCGGGTTATTCATAATCAAATCCGTATACTTCGGGTATCCGTTCTCCATGACATAGCTCTCTCCCTCGACCCCGAAGTTAAACAGCATATGCCCCTGCTCTCCATACCGGAAGTCCATCCATTTGACCAGCTCCTCCGGATTTTTGGCTGTTGCGGAAATGGCGCCTCCATCTCCCCTGAAGGGAAAATCCATTTGACCGAGTGCTTTATCTCCTTCTTTAAGAACCGGATAGGTCGTACCTATCAGTGTGAAATCGGGCTTGGAATCCTTCATCAGACTGGTATACCGTCCGATACCGCTTCCGTTATAGGTTACGATGGAGCCCAATTGATCTCCGGTCATCTTGGCATCCTTCAGCTTGGAGTCTGTCGTGGCGTAATCCTTGTCAATCAGTCCTTCCTTATACCACCGGTTCATCAGGGTTAGGAATTCCTTGTACTCCGGTTGAATGGGTCCGTACTTGACCGTCCCGTTATCCTGATAAAATTCGGTCGTAATCCCCCAGGCGCCGATAAAGGCATGGCCGACATTAATATCTCCCATCGTTAGAAGGAACGGAATCTCATCCTTCTGGCCGTTACCGTTAGGATCCTGATCCCGGAAGGCAGTCAGCGCTTTCTCCCAATCGTCTATCGTCTTGGGCACCGGCAGATTGACCTTGTCGAGCCAATCTTTGCGGATGACCGGACCATGGAAGGTCAGCAGCTCCTCATGCCCGCGAATGAACGGAAATACATAAATATTGCCTTCATCCGTCGTAATCAATTTCTTCCACTCCGGGTGCTCATTCAAGATTTTGGTCAGATTGGGAGCATGCTCCTCAATCAGCTCATTCAATCGGATAATTCGCTTTTCCTTGATCGCGTTATCCGGACCCTTGGCCACCGAAGCCCAGTTATATTCAATGATGTCGGGCAGCTTGCCTGACGCGAGCATCAGGTTGAATTGGTCGGCTTCTTGTCCGGACGGGGGATGCTGGAATTCCACCTTCGTTCCGGTAATTTTCTCCATCTCTTTATAAGCGCCCATTTCATTGAAGCTTTTCAGGACGGAACCGGCATTCCCCATCCCTGCCCAATATGTGAGCTTCTCCGGATAGTTCACTTCCTTCGGCGCCCCGCCGGAATCCGACGGTTGAACTGCCGGAGGTGCCTCCCCCTTGCTGCATCCAGCGATTAATCCGGCTGCCAGAGTAACGGACATCAGAGCCGCTGCCGTTCTTTGTCTTCTTTTATTCATGATCATAGGGCCTCCCTTTTCAGAAATTGAAACGCTTTCGTCTGGCGACATATTCAAACTATAACGAAAGGCCTGCCCTCTGGATACAATACGATTTTCAATGAATTATACGGCTTAAACAATGATCACTATCTTTTCTTAAGGGAGACTATACAGATTAAAGCTTTTCTTCAGCGACGCAGCATTTCCCGATATTTTCCCGGTGTTACGCCTTCGTATTTTTTGAAAAAACGAATAAATCCGACGTCATTGGAATAACCGACCTTCTGCGCAATTTGCGAAACGGTCAACGTCTGATCGGCAAGCAGAGCTTTCGATTCCCGAATTCGCACGGCCGCGATGTAATCGGTAATGTTCTGTCCGCTGTGCTTCTTGAAGAACGACGACAGGTACTGCGGTGTAATTTGAAAATGATCCGCCATCATCGTCAAGCTGATGTTGCAATCGACTCCGTTCTGTTCAATATAACTGCAAATTCTGGCATACAGCCGCTCGCTGTGATCCGTCTTCTCTTCCCGGGAATGGGTGCATATTTGCATATAAAGCTCTTTGATTTTGCCCAGCATTTCTTCGGCAGTCGAGCAATCGGAGATCGATTTCGCCGGATCGGACGAGCCTGCGAACAGCTTCTTGTCATCGATATTCATTCCGTTGGACACCTTCAGGACAGTACTCAGCATATCGAAGAAGAGGCATTTGCCCATTTCGGGAGTAATTTTATGGTCCGTGAAGTTGACCTCGTAAATTTGCTCCAGCAGCTTCTCGGCATGAACGTAATCTCCGCTCTTCGCGTAATTCATTAATTGAACCTCGGCTTCCATCGGGTAGTGATAATAATGCTGCTCCAAATCCTCGAGATCTTCATAGAAGATAACTTCATTCGCCCCGTAAATGACTCGGTAATCCATCGCCATCAGCGCTTCCCGGTAGCATCTCCCAATCTCCTCCATCCCTTGATGGATCATGCTGACCGCCACGGTCGTTTGAATGCGAAATCTCTCTTCAATGACCTGCTTCAATTGACGGATAAAATCGTTCCGCCGCATCTTGGCCTCGTCATCCGCTTCAGGAATGCTGGTCAGCACAGCCAGCCGGTCCCGGTCCATTTCCACAATATAGCCCTTATCCTGCATTAATTCGCTGCATACGTTGGTAAGAATAAAGCGGACCAGCGCCCATTCCCTTTCGGTATCCCCTTTGATAAAGCTCGAGCAGTCATCTATCTCTATAATCATGGTGCAGAAAAAGTCATGCTCGAAATGAACTCCCATAAATTCGAGAGAGCGGTCTTGGGCCGCGTCTATTTCCGCATGCCCCTTGATCAACCGGGTCAGAAAGTTCGCCTGCAGCACCGGTGCCTGCTCCTCCAGCGTTTTGCGCAAATGCTTCTCTTCATTCAGAGAAAGCACGATCATTTTTTTAATAAAATCGTACTCGTTGGTAAAATGGCCTCTCTTAAGGCCTCTCCCTTTGATGATTTCCTGGATCATTTCGCGAATCGGGCTATAGTTGCGGTAAGCCATCACATAAGAAGCGACGGCTCCGGCCGCCAGGCAGATGACCAGCATCGCCAGCGCCCCGTCCTTCACTCTGTTGACTTGTTCCATAACGATCGAGGTCGGTACGACCGAGACGTATTTCCAGCCGTTCTTGGCGCTGGTCGTATACGACAACATTTTTTCCTCGCCGTTCTGCACAATATTATAGTAATCGCTTGGCTCCGTGAGCTGGGTATAAAGCTTGGGGTCAAGCCCCTCCTGCGAATTCGTCATCATCACCTGATAATTCTCATCCAAAATATAGATCGCCCCATTATGAACCCATTCCACCTGCTTGAGCAGTTGATTGATTTCCTGTTCATCGATATGAATGACGAGGTATCCTTCCGGGTCCGAAAAGTTGGCGAGCGGCAGCGACTGAACATAGGTAATGTAATTGGTCGTAGTGGAAGCAATTCTGTCGGTAATGGGAGACGCCGGTATATAAGTTTTGTAACGATGTCCGGAGAGCAGCTCGTTCATCACCCAATCGTAGCCTTTGTCCTCGTATGAACGAATCTTGTTGAAATACACTTCAGGGTTCGTCTTCATAAGCGGGGTAAGGATCGTTTCGGTATTTTTAAAGTAAATGAAAAAATCTTCTATAAAGGTGCTGATATTTCGAAAGTTCTTCACTTCTTTCATAAATTCCAGAAACTTGATTTGGTCGTTAACCGTGTCGCCCCCCACATTGCTCAGCAGCCAGAGAAGCTTCGGATTCAGCGCCAACTGAACGGTCATGGAGTCAATTTCGCCCAGACGGTTGTCCATAACCTGTTTCACTTGCTCCAGCATGCCCAGATGGGCCCGGTTTGCATTATCCACCATCAGCTTCTCCACGTTTTTGTATAAAGCGCTTCCAATAATGACAGGAATAAGAAGAATGATGATGTAGGATGTCAATAAAGTAATAAACACGCTTTTGGGTCCGTTTCCTTTCCATGGCTTCAGCGTTCTTGTTCTCATCATCCATATCGCCCCTATTCCGCTTGATGTTAAAATCGGTTAATGCCGCAGAGTTTGAGTATACTTGAGCCTTTTAGAAAATTCCGGAAAGCAATATTAATTATGGATAATCCCCCACTTGTTGTACATGATCTTTTTTAATGGTCAATAGTATACATTTAAGATTTGAGCCTGAAAATACGCAAAAAATATAACACCGGTATAAGGTGAAACTTATACTTTCTTAGATTTGTTAAAAGTCCTGCATTATCTCAGGAATTTTTGCCGCGAAACGTATTTCGAGTCCTTTGCGGCCACCTCCCAACTTATCTATTGAAGCCTTTTCGTAGATTCCGCTGCAGAATCCATACACATCGATAAAAAAAAGAGGACCCTATGGTCCCCCTTTTCAAAAATGTATTGAATTGTCGCTTGTCTCTCTATCGCTACTATATCAAGCTGCCGTTCTTGTAAACCTCTCTGACCATGAGCTTGTCTTCCTCCCAGTTATACAGGACGAGATCCGCCGGGGCGCCCTCATTCAAACCTTGGGCAGCAGGCAGTCCCATGAAGGCCGCCGGACGGGTCGATGCCATCTCCCACGCCTGGGCCGCAGTACACAGCTTGGAGCGGACGAGATGCTCGATATTGAAAGGAAGCATCTGTGCCGATCCGGCGAGTATGTTCGGATTATGGGCCGTATGGAGCCTACCTTCCGGGGTCAGCACCACCTTGCCGCCAATATGGGTATCATACTCGCCTGGAGCCAGTCCGCTCAGGAACACCGCATCACTGACTATCATGAGCTGCTCGGCCTTCGCCTTGAGGAATACCTTGAGCACGGATTCCGGCAGATGGAACCCGTCCGCTATCGCACAAGGGCTCAGCTCGTCGCTGGCCAGCTGCTCCCAAATATAATTGGGGTGACGCGGGAGCATCAATTGCGCTCCATTGCCCAGATGTGTCGACATCCTGGCCCCCGCGGCCACTGCCGCCCGAATCTGCTCCGGTGTCGCCGAAGTATGCCCGATGGACACGGTGACTCCCTCCGCGCTGCACTTCGCAATGAACTCCGGGGCGTTGTCCCATTCCGGAGATAGCGTAAGAATGCGGATCCGGCCACCGGCCGCGCGCTGCCACCTCTGGAAGAGCTCCCAATCGGGAGCGGTCACGTATTCCTTACTGTGAGCCCCGCGGGCTCCGTCCTCAGGTGAAATAAACGGACCTTCCACATGAATGCCCGCTATGCACTGCCCGGTCAACGGATCGGAATCGCAAGCCTCTGCAATAATTCCGACAAGCCGCTCAATATCCTCGGGGCTGTTCGTTATCACCGTAGGATAGTACGAAGTAACACCCAATTTCGCAATCCGGCGGGTCACCTCTTGGACCGCCTCCGTTGTCAACGGAAGCGTATTGAAATCAATCCCGAAGTATCCGTTAATCTGCAGATCAACGAGTCCGGGAGCAATCCATGGAAGGGAACCGTCGGCTTCCTCCTGCACAGGCGCCACTTCCCGAATCTTCCCTTCGCTTATCGTTACCCGGACAGGATTGCCGGACTTGTAGTCCAATCCTTCCAGAACCGTTAGCTGCTCCCCACTCATGCTTTCACCTCATAGGATTCGGTATCGACATACAGGGTACAATCCGGATGAGTACGAAGAATGGAAGCCGGGCATTCCGTTGTCAGCGGCCCGTTTAACGTGTGCATAACCGCGTTGCGCTTAGTCGGTCCCGGAACCATACAGAATAGATGACTTCCTGACATAATCGCCGGAATAGTGAGAGTAAGCGCATGAGTCGGAACCGCGTCAAAGGTCGGGAAGCAGCCATCGTTCACCTGCTGCTGGCGGCAGGCGTCATCCAGTTCGACGGGCTTCATCAGCACCGGATCTTCGAAATCGGCTACCGGCGGATCATTAAAAGCTATATGGCCATTCTCGCCAATCCCCAGACAAACGATGTCGATCGGAGCCTCCTTAAGCAGATCCGAATAGCGCTTACATTCTTCTTCTATCGAATTGGAGCTGTCAATCAGATGAACTTCGCCAGGCTTGACAATATCAAAAATTCGGTCCTGCAAAAATTGACTGAACCGCTGCGGAGCATCCCGCTTCAAACCGATATATTCATCCATATGAAAAGCGGTTATACGGGACCAGTCAATATCCGGGTCCTTCGCCAGTGTTTCCAAAAATTCGTTCTGGGAAGGAGCCGCGGCAAAAATCATGCGAACCCTCTCCTGCTTCCCCAGAAGCTCCTTCACCTTGCTGGCCGCGGCCAGTCCGGCACTTTGCCCCAGTTCCTGACGGTTCCTGTATACGCGAACCTGCAACCGCTCGCACGTCTCGGTCAGAACCGGTTGAATCGTTGAACTCATATCAGGTTGTCCTCCTTGATCATAATCGGAATGTCAGCAGCTTTAACCCTTGCCGTTGCTGCCAAAGCCTGTTGACTACCTCTATTATGGGCGAAATCCCATACCCTGACAATGCTTTAATAAAGAATTGCGAGAAATATTACCCGGAAATTTATCACGGTACTGATATAAACACTGCTTTCGAGCCTTCGATTGCAAGCAGCGCGTTATACCGTAATTTTAGACAAATAAAAGTCCCCAAACCGTGTGCCCGGGGACTTGTATAGATTATTTCCGATATGTTTCGTTATACCACTGCGTGGCTTCCTTAATCCATTCGTTGCCGCCGCGTTTTTTCCAGTCTTCTACAAATTGATCGAATCCGTCAATGGACTCTTCCTCCGTTATCACTTTAGCCGCGAATTGCATCCATAATCCGTCATAAGCCAGTTCCCGCCTTGTCTGTAGGGTCGGCATTGCAGGAATATCAAGTCCGTCGTTAATCCGACCTTCATTATTTGCGATAGCCATGGCGTCTACAATGAGCTGGCCATGATTGCTCAATAAGAGAAGGATGAGCAATAGAAGCTTTGTCTTTAAAGAAGGCGCTGTCATTTTTATCATGAGGGCTTCCTGTATCCATCGATGGTTCAATTCTACCTTCAAGCTTCCTCCCTCGTGCAAAAAGCCGGTAGAAAGGCCTTCCTTTCCGCAACGATGCTTTAAGCTTATAACTTCCTAATGTGGTAAAAAGAAAGCCGCATTACGCGGCATGTTCACTCTCCTGTTCTGTTCGTCATTGCAGCGGTAAGCGGCCGCTTACCTTCTTCTTTCATAGACAACGAACCGGTGGGGGTATTTGTTTTTCTCGCCCATTTCTCCCTCGCGGCAATCGGTAACCGCCCACTCCTCCAAATCGATTTCCGGAAAGCTTGCATCCCCTTCGAAATCTTGATCGATCTCCGTCATGAACAGCTTGTCCGCATAGGGCATAAATAACCGGTAAATTTCCGCACCGCCGATCACATACAGCTCTTCGTTCCCGTACCGTTCGAGCGCTTCCTCTACGGAATGGACAATGTCACAGCCTTCCGCCTTGTACTGCCGATTCGACGTCAGCACGATGTTGCGGCGCCCGTCCAAAGCTTTGCCGATCGATTCGAACGTCTTCCTTCCCATCAGAATCGAATGTCCCATCGTCGTCCGGCGAAAATGGGCCATATCCGCGGGAAGCCTCCACGGAATTCGGTTCCCGCTGCCGATAATCCGGTTGCTGGCCATCGCCGCGACCATGGAAATCGCTCCGTTCGTATTCTGCTTCTCTATCTTCGTCATCATTTATTTCATTTCCCTTTCATTATCGAATTCCGGTCTAGACGGTAAAAGTGCAGGTCTATTAGCACGAATCCGGTAAAATCCCGCAAAGATGAGCAAAACCGCAGGTCTTTGGACGCCAAAATCGCAAAAATTAGCCAAAATGGCCAAATTTACCTGCGCATCTTCATGTCTTTGGACCCTTTTAACGAAAATTTGTCCAAAGACCTGCATTACGCAGGTCTTTGTTCAGACGATGTATTTGCGAGCTTACTGCACTCCGGGACTGTTTGGACTTCCGATCACGGTTATCCTCGGAATTCTAGAAATCCAAGGATAACAAGGCGAACGCTAACTCTTCACCAGTTCCAAATGTTCTTCTCCGTGACTTGCTTCCACCATATCAGGATGCCGTCACAGCAGATCGCTGCTATCAAACAGTCCCTTATTTTGATTCCTGTGTTCCTTCGGACAGACTCTAAACCGCAATAGGCGCCTTGATCCGCGGATGGCACTGGTAATTGACAATTTCAAAGTCTTCATAGCGATAATCGAAGATCGAGTCCGGCTTCCGCTTAATAATCAATTGAGGGAGCGGATAGGGCTCGCGGGTCAACTGAAGCTTCACCTGCTCAATATGATTGGAGTAGATATGCACATCTCCTCCGGACCAGATCAATTCCCCGGGCTTCAGCCCGCACTGCTCCGCCACCATATGCGTCAGCAATGCGTAGCTGGCGATATTGAAGGGAAGCCCGAGGAAAGTGTCGACGCTCCGCATCGTAAACATACAGGAAAGCTTGCCGTCGGCCACATAAAATTGGAAGGCATAATGGCAGGGCGGCAGCGCCATCTCCTCAATCTCCGCCACATTCCAGGCACTCACCAAATGCCGCCGGGAATCCGGATTGCTCTTGATTTGTTCGATCACCTGACTGATCTGATCGATTCGTCTGCCGTCCGGAGCAGGCCAGGTACGCCATTGTGATCCGTAAACCTGCCCCAGGTCCCCGTTCTCGTCGGCCCATTCGTCCCAGATCGTCACACCGTTTTCCTGAAGATAACGAATATTGGTATCCCCGCTCAGAAACCACAGCAGCTCATGAATGATGGAGCGGAGATGCAATTTCTTGGTCGTAACGAGCGGAAAACCCTCCGACAAGTCAAATCTAAGCTGACGGCCGAACACCGAAATCGTTCCGGTTCCCGTCCGGTCCTCCTTTTGCACACCGTTACCCAGCACATCTTGTAACAGATCCAAATAACTTCTCATAAAGCACCTCATCTACAACGGCTCACGATACAACCTTTGCTTCGTATCGCGGTCTTATTAATGTCGGCAATGTAATCTCGCCGCACGGATTAAACTTTATTATAACAGAGACAGGCCTGTTAGCGAATCGCAGTTGAAGCTGCTAAAGGCCGGATACAGCCCTTAAAAGATGGCCCTCGCCCTCTCAGCTCATTTTCCTAGCGTAAGCCATCGGTCCAATGCTCTTCTAAGCTTCCCGCGGGTATCCGGTTGAAGCGTGAGGTTCAGCATGGAGGCAATCTTATCCGCCACCGCCCCTATGTTAAGGCTCTCCGTATCGAGATGGTGCCGGAAAATGTCGTTGGACAACCCGTCCACACAACGATCTATCTGCTGCGCGGCCCAGCTATTGGGACCGTTCCCCCTGGAGCGAAGCCTTCTAAGCAGCGTTTCCTTGGAGGCACACAGCGTAAAATGATGAACCGTAATTCCATCGTTTCTTAAGCGGCCGACCACTTCTTCAAAATACAGCGGCTGAACCACGGTCATAGGCACGATAATAATCCCCGGGTACTGTCCGGATATGTATTTTAACATCGAGTAATTGAACTCCCGCCACATGGAATAATCCTGAAAATCATCCCGGGAAGCTTCTCTGGGGAGATTCTTGCGGATGTAATACCCGGCGTTCTCCGGATCAAAGATAAAGGATGAGGCCAACCTCCGGCGCAATTCCAAGAAGTCTGCGTCTTGCCGGAACCAAACGCCCCGTTTATCCAAATGATCATGCCATCCCTCCATTTCCTGCACCGCTACAGACCGGCAGCCAAGAGCGTATCTTGGACCAACTCCGTGAATAGCCTTCTATATTTTATCATATCCCCCGTTAAAGGTACTCGGGAATAAAGAACGACTATCTATCGTTTAAGCAGTACATAAGAATAGGTTGATAGTTCTATCGGTAAGGCCGAATGGTTTGTACAGGATCAATAGTCTGTAACGGACCCGGGAGACCCTATTTCGTCAAAATAGGCGGTTTTTTTTAGACGGACACAGCTGCGCTTATTGATCGGAATTCTCCTACTTTCACATGCATTGCTTGGGAATAAGGTCATCCGAGTCCATTAAAATTACTGAAAGGCTCTTCTAGACCGATTAAGGTCTCTGGGGTCCGTTATATTCCGGGCGCTCAGGGTTTCGTTCGATCTTGGTTTATAACAAACAAATAGAATCCTCAATGCTACAGTTTTTGAGCCTACTCCACTTTATTTTCATACCGTGCAGGCTTTTCGCATGATCTCAGTTATACGCCGTTAATCGACGACCGACAGAGCTAAACGGATTGCGTTTATTCCACTTATTCCACAGAATGTTCCGGTCAAGAAAAAAGAGGTCCGCTCCTCCGGATGCGGACCGACAGTGACGGGCTGTGCTGCTATGGGATCAACCAAGGCTCACATCATCCGAGCAATTGCCTCTATTCCCTTCATCCCCGTGTGAATGCCCAGTGCCTCCGCTTCCAGAGTAACGGATTCCAATGGAGCCTCCAGAAGCTCCTCCAACGTTCGGACTCCAACGGCCCGGCCGGCGATGATTTTGCGATCCTTGAGCTTGTCGTTAAGAAGCTTCACATCCAAGGCGCCGCACATAATATATCCCTTGTCGGTAGTGACGGCGAGCAAGGTGGTTTTCGGCAGCTTTACTTCGATCCCCAGTGCGGTACGACCGCCTATATCCATCGGAATGACCTGCATCATGGTTAAGCATCCCCTTTCCCAAGATGGTCCCCTGTCAGGAACTTCCCAAGAAGTTCCTGTGCCTTAACGAACCCGTACTGTAGCATATGAGGGACAGGTACATGCGGGTATAGGCAGCTAACGGAATGAGCTGGGCCATATAACGATTTTATGGCGATCGCGCTCGGCTCCTCTGTGCAGCAGCCAGTCCGCCGCCTCCGTCTCTCCGACCGGGAGGCCGTTCCACTGCTCGACGGCGATTTTCCTCTGGCCGCTCTGGCGGAGGGTCTGCATGAGCAGCTCCGGCAGCAGCTCTTTCCAATCCGGGCCTTCCCCGCTCCGCGAGCTGCCCGCCTTGTCCTCCTCCATCGTTATGATTCTTCTGCCATAATGCTCCAGCCACAGCAGCCACTGCTCCCCCCGCATAACCAGGTAATTGCCCGGCTTGCGGGCGTAGGACGCTTCCTTCCTCGCCGGCCACGGAACCGTTATCCCGTATGGATTCGCCGGATCGGAGGCTGGCAGCAGGATGAGCTCGGAATCGGAATAGCGGATCGTATTTAACGACTCCGCAGTCTCCTTCAGGGCAAACTGCATAGCGCTAACCCCCTGGATGAACATTCCGCGGGCAACGATCCCCCATTCTTCCAGCCGTTTGAAGACGCCGATCATCGTATCCCAGGAAAAAGGAGCTTCTTTGGCCGTTTCCTTGGTCACGATCCCATATCGCTTAAGCAGCAGATGCGCCCACTGCACGGCCGAAGTTTCGGCCCTTTCCGGAGAACCTTCGGCCGCTTGAGAAGACGGCTCCAACGCATACCAGCGGCCGAGACCGGACTGAAACTTGCCGGTCCGGGAAGCTTTGCTCTGCCGATAGGTCCTGATCGGACCAAGCTGATCGTTGGACACGCGCCCTTCCCAGACCAAATCCATCAGCTTGTCCAGCATCACCGAAGGGACTTCTCCCGCCTCCCGGCTCAAGGCGGTCAGGAAGCTTGCTCCTTGGGACCGGAGGAGATCAAGCAGCGGCGCATGAACGCTCTGTTCTTCCCGGCTCTTCAGAAAAGGGGCATACAACGGTCTGGAATCGGCTCGGAAGAAGGCGATCCTGCCGTCCTTGTCCTGCTCTTCCTTCGCGCCCATCCAGATCCATTCGCCGGACGCCAACAGCAGGTCAAGCTCTTCCTTGCGATAAGCGGACAGCCGCGCGGGGAAGACTTGCTTCTCCCACTGCTCCAAGGGGAGGTAGACCCCCTGCAGCTCCTCCAGCACATCATTCAACCCCTCCGCCCCGGACGGACGCTGGCCGGCAGCGATGCGATGACGTTCGGCCAGGTAACGGCACAATCGGGCGGATGGCACCCGCTCCACCGATCTGCGGAAATCCCGAATCGATATCCGGATCATCCGGCGGGTTACCTTGGTGCTTGTGAATAGCTGCTCCTTCTCCCGGTCGGCAAAAGGGGCAGGCTCCATCACCTTATCCTCCCGCCATTCGGCCAGCAGCTCTTCCGTCCGCTGTGCCGAAAGACCGTATCTCCGCTGCAATTCCTCCGGAGTGAAGGACAACCGGTGATCGATATACCGCCTGCAGATGAAGGCTGCCGCAAGCGGATCGCTCCCGATCGTCTCGTACAAATGCCGTTCATCCCGGCAAATCCAGCGGGCCTCTCCCGATTCGGTCCATTCCGCCACCCGTCCTTCAGCCGCGAGGCTGTCCAGCCATTCCCCCGCCTGCTTGCCGGCCAATCGGAATAATTCCTCCTTGGTATGGTCGCCACGTTCCTTAAGGAGCCGGTACAGATCATCCGGTCCGCGCCATTCAAGGCCTTCTCCCTGCTCCAGCCGCTTCTGCTCCCGATCCAGCACCTCCGGGCTAATCATCCCCTGAAGGCTCTCCTCGCCGAAATACTGAGCGGCCAAGTCTCTGCTTATGCTGGCCAACTGGATCTGGAGGTCCGGCTTCAACGCATCGGACTCATACAGCGACACTCCCACGTAATCCAGCAAAAATTGGGCGGCAAAGGGCGACGGGAACCGGGTTCTTGCCACCTGCCATTCGATCTCCCCGTTACCGATGCGGGTCAACACTTCCTTCAGACCGCCCGTATCCAGTGTATCCTCCATGCATTCCTTCATGGCTTGATGCAGGAACGGGAATCTCTCCGCATAAGGAAGCGCTTCTTCCAGCAATCCTTCGCTGCGCAGACGTTTCTTCCAGGCCGGCATTCGGCTGAAGCCTTTGGACAGCAGCAGAGAGGTCTCCGCAATGCGGCGAAAAGCGATTCCGAGCATTGGGGTCCCCGGCAGCGATTCCAGCAGAAGCCGATCCAGGGAAGCCGCATCCACCTGGCGCAGAGCGGCTAACCAGGCCGGGTCCCATTCCGGGAAAATAAACTCGATGCCGTTATCCCTCGCGTTGGCAAAGTATGTCCGGTGGACCACTTCGTTCAACCGGGCCTGAATAGCCAACTGCCAGGCCAAATTCAAGCGTCGTCCGAACAGCGAATGAATAACGACATGATGCTGGTTCGTATCATCCAAGAACTGTTCGACGACGATGCGCCGATCGGTTGGCAGCGGGCAAGCGGCTTGCTGACTGCGGACCCACGAGATCAACTGCTCCGAAGCCCCGGCATCCATCCGGTATTCCTCCATAAGCCATTGCCGGGCTTGGTCGGGATCTTCCTCGATCCGCCCCCCAAACTCGTCCATGAACCGTCCGATCCGGACTCCCAGCCCGTAACTGCGGCCGAGCGCTTCCGCCCGCCAGAAAGGTATTTCACTGAAGCGGTTCTCCGCTTCCGTCACGTAAACCCGGTCGTGCTTGATCGAGCGGATCGACCAGGAGTTCGTCCCCAACTGGAAGACGTCGCCGGGCCGGCTCTCGAAGACGAACTCCTCGTCCAATTCCCCAAGATGCTGCCGGGTGTCCATATGGTACACCGGGTAGCCGCTGCTTTGGGGAATAGTGCCTGCGCCCATGACGGCGGCCATGGGCGTATGCGTGCGGCGGCGGAGCAGTCCGGTGTCGCGGTCCCAGTCGAGTAGCGGGCGGGCGAACGGATACAGCCCCGCCAGCACCTCGAGCATACTGCGGAACCGGCCGCGCGGGAAGCCGCGGAAGCAGTCGCTGCGCGTGAGCACGCGATAGAGCTGCCCCTCCTCCCAGTCATCGACGGCGACCATCGCCGTCACCTGCTGGGAGAGGACATCGAGGGAATGCCGCGGAATGCGGATTTCCTCAATGTCCCGGGCAGCGATGAGCCGCGCCAGCACAGCGGCTTCCGGCAGCTCGCCGCGGCTGCGCGCGAGGATGACGCCGCAGCTGGCGTCGCCCACAGCGTGCCCGGCGCGCCCGATGCGCTGGATGCCGGCAGCGGCCTGCTTGGGGCTGTCGATCTGGATCACCAGCTCGACATGCCCAACGTCGATGCCGAGCTCCAGCGACGATGTCGCGACGAGGCAGCGCAGGGCGCCTTCCTTCAGCAGCCGCTCGACCTCGAGCCGCTTCTCGCGGGAGACGCTGCCGTGGTGCGAGCGCGCCGCTTCGAAGCCGAAGTGCTCGTTCAGCCGGAGCGTCAGCCGCTCGCACAGCCGCCGGTTGTTGACGAAGATCAGCGCCGTTCTGCTGTTCTCCATCAGTTGAACGATTCGTTCCACGATGGAAATCCAGAACAGCTCCTTCTCCTTCGACGGCGCCGGGCGCTCCGGCATAGTGACGAGCAGCTCGTAGCGCTTCTCCATTTCGCTGTGCACAATCGCCACGCTTCTCGCTCTCTCCCGGCCGCCTCCCCCTTCCGCTGCGTCTTCGCGTTCCGCTCCCGGCTCGCCTTCGCCGTTCGCCTCGGCGTCCGCTCCTCCCTTCGCGCCGGTTACGTCCGCTTTGCCGCCGCTTGCTGCGCTTTCCTGATCGGCGGGGCCCTTCCCTCCACCGTCCGACGTCATCGCTCCGCCGCTCTCAGCGGCAGCAGGCGCCTCCCAGCCGCCCAGGAAGCGGGCCACTCTTTCCAGCGGCTTCTGCGTCGCAGAGACGCCGATTCGCTGGAACGACCGGCCGCTCCACTCCACCAGCCTTTCCAGCGTAAGCGACAGATGGGCTCCGCGCTTGTCCGCGGCCAGGCTGTGGATTTCATCGACGATGACCTGCTCCACCGTTTTCAGGATCTCCCTTGCTTTCGGAGAGGTCATCATGATATACAGGGATTCCGGCGTCGTCACGAGCAAATCCGGAGGGTTCCTGAGCATGGAAGCCCGGGTGCTCTGCAGCGTGTCCCCGGTACGGATGCCGATTTTCAGCTCCTGCCAGTTCCCGCCGATTTCCTGCGAATACTGCTTCATTTCCTCAGCAAAGCGAAACAAATGATGATGAATGTCGTTATTGAGAGCCTTGAGCGGCGTGACATACAGTACTCTTACTCCCGGGGCGGCATTCGTCCGCTTCTCTTTATTCCGTACAAGCGCATTCAGACATGGAAGCAGTGCGGCCAAAGTCTTGCCCGACCCGGTCGGCGAAGCAATCAGCGTATGGCGCCCGGACAGAATTTCCTTCCAAGCTTTACGCTGAACCTCGGTCGGCTCGCCGAAGGACCGGTGAAACCAGCCCGCGAGCACCGGATGAAAAACCGATAACGATTCCTGTTCCATCATTCCCCTCCTAACCTGACGAAAACCTTCTATCTCCGTTTTTCTAAGGTGACTGAAGCATGGAGATTTTCTCAGTATACTTGCACCATCAACACCGGTCTCTCAAGAAAGATAGCCTCCAATGAATCTGAATGTAACCAAGACCGATTCTACAAACCGTTGATTACTTACCGAGCCAAAAAACGGGCCGCTTCTTTCTCGGACTGCACTGGAAAGAAACGTACCCGTTTGCCCTTACTTCCATTTAACAGCGGATACCGCGACAAGCGCCCATCCTACGATGAACATAACCCCGCCGAAAGGAGTAATCATTCCCAGCTTGTTGATTCCGCTCAGAGCCAGAACATACAAGCTGCCCGAGAACAAAATGATCCCTACAAATAGAAGTCTGCCGGCCCACAGCAGCGAACGCGAATTCGGCATCTTCGCGCTTAGAGCGGCAATGGCGAGCAGCCCCAGAGCATGGTACATATGATACCTGACTCCGGTCTCGAATACGTTCAGCAGTCTCTCATCAAGAACGGAAGCGAGCCCGTGCGCTCCGAACGCCCCCAGGGCAACGGCCAGTAGAGCATTAATGCTGCCTAAAATGGTAAATAATTTTTGCATATTCCAACCTCCTGCAGAGAACCTTTGCCAGCATCATATCATATTTTTTTCTCGATTGCTTGTTCATGGGCTATGCCAACCGCGACGATTCGAAACTCTTTTTTCATTCTGTGAACAACTGTTGAAAACTTCACTTTCAATGGACATTTTTCCATCCATCTTTTCGGGAACTTTCAATATGGACTCTGGAGTTTTGGTCTGCAATCAGCCTTCCCTTCCTTTCGCCATTCACTTGATCTTCCTACCTCTTTGAATCCTCTAGCCGAGACTTTGGACTGCTATCCCCTTCCCTCAGAATGGATCGGCGACCGGGGGGCCATCTGCAGATTGCGTTTATTGTTGTTTTATTTTCATATCCGCCTAAAGCCGAGTTCCTCTTGGTAAAACACTGGGTTAAAAGAACCGACGGAAGAAACGGGTGAAAGAAGCAGCAGTCGTTTGACGAGATCATACACTAGTCCGTGATATGAAGGACCTGAGCGAGGGGGATAACAGTCATATCATGGAGCTCACCAACAAGTCCGGATGAAGCCGCTGAGCGATTGGGATAACAGCCCATATGTCTAAATAAAGAACCGCTAGTCCGAAAAATGAGAAACCTGAATCAAGGGGATAACAGTTGGAAGAGGCTGTCAACATAACTTGATGCCAACCGCTTTTCAGGAGGCTTTAACGCTATAATGAACATAGAAACTTTGCGATGTGGTAAAATAATGATATTATTTTTGGCGATGAAGATTTATATTTCCTTGGGCAGACGTAGACTGCTTTCGCCATCTGGGGCCTCTTAATTGAAGCCTTAAGGCACTTATTGAGGACGGAATGAAATCTTATCTTAATTGCCGTATCAACACATTATTTATCGCTTTAATAACGGAGGGAAAGCTGAATGGATCATTTCAATGAGCAAGAACAGGAATCGTTTAAAAATAAGGAGGAGGGCTTTCGAAATCATTTCATAACCGCCGAGAAGCATTCGGGACCGGGAATCGCTTCATTCGTAATGTCGCTTCTAGCCGGAATCGGATACATCGTGCTGTTTGTCGGCGGAGTTGCTGTCCTGAGCACCCAATTGGCAGGACTCATGCCTAATCTCGATCTGGAGAACCTCGAACAGCTTCAGCAAACGCCGGAGCTCGTCGCCTCTCTTCTTTTCATCGGGCTTGGAATGCTCGGTTCTTTCGTTTTCGCTTTAATCGGGCTAATCCTTGGCATCATTGGATTGCTGCAGCAAAACCGGAAGAAGGTGTTTGCGGTTATTGGAACCGTATTAAGCGGCTTGCTGGTCGGGATTCCACTGCTTTTCTTCCTCTTTTCGATGGGGATGGGAGTTTAGGAGAAGCCCGCACCGAGAGGCCTTTCGCCAGCCAGGCGGAAGGCCTCTTTTTCTTTTTCAAGGTAATTCTTTTTACTATACAAACGGCGGTTTCTTTTTCACCAACTAAAAGATTCTCAACGAGCGCCGGGAGAGGTACGCTGTAGGACAAGGGCCATTCTCACAATCTGCCGGGTTCCGCCCCTGATTTTTAATAGAATTCCTGGCCCAAATAGGCGGATTCCATTCATGGTTTTGCGAAACTTGAATATATTTGAATAACAACCGGAATAATGCTTCATTCTTATTCATCGCTAAACATTAGCGGATTGCGGCATTCTATTGAGTTGAACAGTGTTTATAACGAAGATCATGAGACGAATGCCATTCATCCCTTATTCTGTAATTGCACAGGCTCATGCCGATCCATCCGCTAATAATCCGAGAGAATTCTCGAGGAGGTGCCTGCATGTCCGAGCCTTTATTTATCGTTTCCAGGGAAGACTGGTCCTTGCACCGCAAGGGCTACCAGGATCAGACCCGCCATCAGCAGAAGGTTAAGGAAGCGATCAAGCAAAATCTTCCTGACCTCGTCACAGAGGAGAGCATCATTATGTCGGACGGCAAGCAAATCGTAAAGGTTCCGATCCGCAGTCTGGATGAATACCGTTTTCGGTACAATTACAATAAATCCAAGCATGTCGGTCAAGGCGACGGAGACAGCCAGGTAGGAGACGTGCTGGGAACGGATCCCTCATCCGGCCGGCCGGGCCAAGGCCAGGGGGCCGGAGATCAGGCCGGCGAAGATTATTATGAAGCCGACGTGACGATGGAGGAACTGGAGACGCTTCTGTTCGAGGAACTGGAGCTGCCTGATCTGCAGGAGAAGCAGAAGGATCTGATGAAGGCTTCCGATATCGTCTTCCACGATGTCCGCAAGAAGGGTATCATGTCCAACATTGATAAAAAGCGGACGATTCTTGAAAATTTAAGGCGCAATGCCAATGCCGGAAAGCCCGGAATCTTCGGAATTTCCCCGGATGATTTGCGCTTTAAAACCTGGGAGGAAATTGAGAAGCCCCATTCGAATGCCGTCATCATTGCGATGATGGACACTAGCGGTTCGATGGGAAGCTTTGAAAAGTATGTGGCCCGCAGCTTCTTCTTCTGGATGACCCGGTTTCTGCGTTCCAAATATGAGAAGGTGGAGATCGTCTTCATCGCTCATCATACGGAAGCCAAGGAAGTAACCGAAGAAGAATTTTTCACCAAAGGGGAGAGCGGCGGAACGATCTGCTCCTCCGCTTATCAGAAATGCCTGGAAATCATAGACAGCCGTTATCCGGAGGCGTACTACAACTTGTATCCGTTTCATTTTTCCGATGGCGACAATCTTACCTCCGATAATGCCAAATGTCTGGATTTGATCGGCAAAATCATACAGCGGGCCAATATGTTCGGATACGGAGAGGTGAATCAGTACAACCGCAGCAGTACGCTGATGGCCGCTTACCGGCAGCTTCAGAACGATAAGTTCCAATTCTGCATCATTCGCGAAAAAGGCGAAGTGTACAAAGCTCTCAAAACGTTTTTCGCGAAAAAAGAAACGGGGTGATCGTCTTGACCTCCGACGAAATCAAGCAATTGGAGCGGAGCATCGCGGAAATAACGGAGATTGCGCAAGGCTTCGGACTTGACTTTTATCCCATGCGCTATGAAATATGTCCGGCCGATATTATTTACACGTTCGGCGCATACGGAATGCCGACCCGCTTCAGCCATTGGAGCTTCGGCAAAACTTTTCACAAGATGAAGATGCAGTACGATTTCGGATTAAGCAAAATTTATGAGCTGGTGATCAATTCGAACCCGTGCTATGCCTTCTTGCTGGACGGAAACTCCCTTATCCAGAACAAGCTGATTGTGGCGCATGTATTGGCCCACTGCGACTTCTTCAAAAATAATGTGCGCTTCTCGCGTACGAATCGCAATATGGTGGAGAGTATGTCGGCCTCGGCCGAAAGAATCCGTCTCTATGAAATTGAATACGGCAGCAAGAAGGTCGAAGCCTTCCTCGATGCGGTGCTGGCTATTCAAGAGCATATCGACCCGAGCCTTGTTTACCGTTACAAACAGGATGCCAGGGAACGCGAAGACAAGGAAGGCGAGAAGGAAAAGCTTCCGAGCGTCTCTACCCCCTATGATGATCTGTGGTCGCTGGATGATATGCAGGATAGAAAGGAAGAGGCGGACACTCCGAAGAAATTCCCGCCGTCCCCGGAGAAGGATCTGCTCTGGTTTATTCAACAGTATGCGCCCGAGCTGGAGGAGTGGCAGCGTGATATTATAACCATTATGCGGGACGAAATGCTTTATTTCTGGCCGCAGCTGGAGACCAAGATCATGAACGAAGGCTGGGCCTCCTACTGGCATATCCGAATTTTGCGGGAAATGGATTTGACCCCGGAGGAGACCATTGAATTCGCCAAGCTGAATTCCGCGGTCGTTCAGCCGTCCCGGCACAGCCTGAATCCGTACTACCTGGGCCTCAAAATTTTCGAAGATATCGAGAAGCGCTGGGATAAACCGACCGCGGAGGAAATCGAAAAGTATGGGCGAGCCCCCGGAGAAGGACGCAGGAAGCTGTTCGAGGTACGCGAATTCGATTCCGACACCTCCTTCATTCGCAGCTATTTAACCAAAGAACTGGTCGAGGATCTGGATCTTTATCTGTTCGAGAAAAAAGGAAATGAGTGGAAAATTACGGACAAAACGTGGGAATCCATTCGCGAACAGCTTGTTTATTCTCGCGTGAACGGAGGATTTCCCTATCTCGTTGTAGAGAACGGAAACCATTTAAAGAACGGGGAGCTGTATTTAAAACACCAATTCGAAGGAATCGAGCTGGATTTAAAGTATGTGGAGAAGACTCTCCCTTACGTTCAGCAGTTATGGGGGAAGGCGGTCCATCTGGAAACCGTTGTAGAAGATAAATCAGTGCTATTTTCCTATGACGGAAAAAAACATATGAGACGCTTTTTATAAAATTTTATTTCAATGTTATTTTGCAAAAGCTAGCCAGGACGGGCACAGTTGACCGTCAACCTGTTCATAATGTCACGTCGTTTTAAACCAAAGACCGGACCCGTCCTTTTTCACTAAAGGAGGTCCGGTTTTATTTTATAGGACAGCCGGCCTATAAAAATCAGTATTTCCCCTGCAAAAACGAGATTGTACTACCAAAGAAAGGCAGCTGTACCATGGTTTCCAATTGCTTTTTCAACCATTTTCTGATACACTCAGTATCGCAAATCTTTTTTTTGCTTTCAAAACCTCGATACAATTTGTATCGGATATTTATTTTTTTTATTTTTTTCGATATATGATTCAAAATGATACATTTCGTTTACAGTTCTGAAGCTTACACAAATAACTGCTGCCATAGGTGGTGAACCAAATGGAATACGGAAGCCGAATTTACGCTCTTCGCACCTCCAGGGGCTTGACTCAGGAGCAGCTCGCCCAACATTTGAAAATTTCACGGGCTTCTCTCGCCCATTACGAACAGAACCGCCGAGAGCCTGATTCTTCCATGCTGAGCAGAATTGCCAACTATTTTGACGTCTCCGTCGATTATATTATCGGGAGAACGAACAACCCGCAAACTGTCCTGGACAATGAGGTTAGAGAGTTTGTGGATCAGTTGGAGCTATCCGATGAAGAGATCATTGCGAAGTTTAAATTGACAGTAGACGGCGTTGAATTGAGCCCGGAAGAGGCCAAGCGCTTTGTCGCCTTCGTCCGTGCGGAGAGATCTATGTAAACCGTCATTCCCGCTGGTTTCCTGCTTCTGCTTAGAGGAAGCTTAGCGGGTTTGATCCGTCTCCGTTCCTCTATTGAAATTCGATTCCCCCGAATCCGTCATCCCCGTAACCGTGTCGCCTTTATCTTCATTCACCAGGATTGCAAATTTACCTGGGTTGATGCTCAGTTGTTCCATCACCCTATAGACATCCAGCTCGATTTTACCCTTTGACTTTCCAGAATTTTGGCTCAATGATAAGCAACTCCCCGCGAATAAATCAATTTTTTACATTTATGGAACAATAACTAAACTGTATGATACATTTCGTATCTTGTCAAACGCTTTTTTTGTATTACTGTGTCGTATTCCTTCGAATTCGCCTTAAATTTCCCAACATCTTTATTCTACTTTATGTTCATGAACATTTTTTAACATTTATTTCAGAATATTGATCTGAAATGTTCATCGCTTGCCGTAGTAAATTCAACACACGATATAACTTTATGTATACAAATGTATATATTGCGGGTATGGGATATTGTAGCATACTTTCCTTTCTAATGCTGAACAAAATTTCTTATACCCTATAATAAGCTTTACAAATTAGCGTACTCCCCTCTAACTAATGAATCCTCCTATCACACCTTCCACTTCCAAAAGGACGTCATTTTTTCAAAAAATAACAATTGACGAAAGAAAAAGAATGTTATAGATTGGGATTGATACATATCGTATCCATTCGGAAACAATTCGTAACGTTGCGCCTTTTGGGTTCATAATTGAGGGGAGGAAAGCTATATCAATGAATCTTCAGAATAAGACGGTGCTGATTACGGGCGGAACCGGGTCCTTCGGCAAAACCTTCACGCGCAAGATCCTCGGATACGGGATCAAAAAAGTGATTGTATTCAGCCGGGACGAACTTAAGCAATTTGAGATGATGCAGGAATTCGATGATTCCAGAGTGAGGTTTTTTATCGGGGATGTGCGCGATAAGGAAAGACTCCGTCAGGCATTTGACGGGGTAGATATCGTTATTCATGCGGCAGCGCTTAAACAAGTAGGGGCCTGCGAATATAATCCGTTCGAAGCGGTCAAGACGAATATTATCGGGGCACAGAACATTATCGAAGCGGCGATAGACCGCAATGTGAGCCGCGTTATCGCTCTGAGCACAGATAAGGCAGCCAGTCCCGTAAATTTATACGGAGCCACCAAGTTGGCATCCGACAAGCTGTTCGTAGCAGGCAACTCCTATACCGGAGGGAAGGAAACACGGTTCGCCGTCGTCCGGTATGGCAATGTAGTCGGCAGCCGCGGCAGCGTTATCCCCCATTTTCTGAAAATGAAACCGACCGGAATTCTGCCGATTACCGACGAACGAATGACGAGGTTCTGGATTACGCTTGAGCAGGGTACCCAGTTCGTTCTGGACAGCTTGACCCGTATGCGCGGGGGAGAGATTTTCGTTCCGAAAATTCCAAGCGTTCGTATTGTCGATCTGGCTGAAGCGATTGCTCCGGAATGTCGGCTGGAATATATCGGGATCCGTCCGGGAGAGAAGCTTCACGAAGCGATGATCACGGAAGATGATTCCCGCCGTACCCTTGAATTCGACTCTTATTATGTGATTCAGCCCGAATTCCCCTGGTGGCAGAATGAAAGCGAACAGACGGAGCAGGGATCCCCGCTGCCTGAATCGTTCAGCTACATGAGCCACACGAACTCGGCCTGGCTGTCCGTTATGGACATCAGAGCGGAGCTGGGACTCGGAGCGGAGGCTGTCCATGCGAGCGTCTAATCTTCTGCATCCCGTGCGGGAACAAATGCTGCCCTATGCCAGACAATGGATCGATGAGGACGATGTTGATGCCGTTGTTCAGGTGTTGCGGAGCGATTACCTGACTTCCGGTCCGGCTGTAGAACAATTGGAGCGCAAAATAGCCGAATATGTCGGAGCCGCCTACGCCGTGTCGTTCGCCAACGGTACCGCCGCTCTTCACGCCGCATGTTATGCAGCCGGTATTGGGCCCGGGGATCGGGTCATTACGACCCCGATGACCTTCGCGGCGAGTGCAAACTGCGTTTTGTACCAAGGCGGAATTCCGGTATTCGCCGATATTGACGAGCAAACCTACAACCTGGACCCGATGGCGGTGGAACGCCTGCTTACGGACGATACAAAAGCGATTATTCCGGTTGATTTCACGGGCCAACCGGCCGATCTGGACGCGATTACTGAGTTAGCGCAGCGGAGAGGAATCGTCGTTATTGAAGACGCCGCACATGCTCTCGGCGCCGAGTACAAAGGCCGTAAAGTCGGTCAAATTAGCGATATGACCATGTTCAGCCTGCACCCGGTCAAGCATATTACTAGCGGGGAAGGCGGGGTGATAACGACCAATAGCCCGAAGTACTACGAGCTTCTGAAGCAATTCCGTAGCCACGGCATTACAAGGAACCCCTCCTCTTGGGAGAACGAAGGAAGCCGCTGGTACTATGAAATGCAATTTCTAGGCTATAACTACCGGCTGTCCGATCTGCAGGCCGCTCTCGCCTGCAGCCAGTTGGATAAGCTGGATCGGTTCGTTGAACGGCGGCGCACTATTGCCGCTCAATATAACGAAGCTTTCTCAAGCTGTCCGCAGCTGCAAATTCCTTATCAGGATCAGGCAGGGGTTTCGAGCTGGCATCTGTACATCATCCAATTGAACCTTGAGCAACTATCGGCTGGCAGAGACGTTATCTATGAGGCTCTTATCCAGGAAAATATCGGGGTCAATGTCCACTACATCCCCGTCTATTATCATCCTTACTATCGCGGCTTGGGATATTCCGGACGGATCTGTCCGAGAGCCGAGCGATTGTATGAACGGATACTTACCCTGCCTCTGTTTCCGGCCATGACGGACCAGGATGTGGAGGATGTCATTCAGAGTGTCCACAAGGTCATTCAGCATTATTCCATAACAGAAGCCGAACAGGAGGACTCGATTTGAAAGTTGTTGCCATCATTCAGGCCAGAATGAATTCTTCCAGGCTTCCCGGCAAAATACTGATGAAAGTGTTAGACAAGCCTCTGCTCGAATATCAGGTGGACCGATTGCGGAGAGCTTCCCTGTTAGACGAAATCGTCATTGCAACGACCGTTGGACCGAAAGACGATGCCGTTGCCGAATGGGCCGGGAGGCAAGCTCTGCCTTGCTTTCGCGGGCCGGAGTATGATGTTCTGGCCCGATATGCCAAGGCTGCCGATCTATTCGGGGCTGACGCGATCGTTCGCCTGACCGCGGACTGTCCTATTCTGGATCCGAGAATAGTCGATCAGGTTGTCCACGCCTACAAGAGTCTCGCGCCGGAAGTGGATTATGTATCCAACATTCTGAAGAGAACCTTTCCCAGAGGGATGGATACGGAAATTTTCTCCGCCCGGGCGTTGAAGCAAGCTCATATCGCAGCGGAACGGCCCTATGACAGGGAGCATGTCACTCCTTATCTATATAATCAGCCGCACCTTTTTCGAACGGCGGGCGTCACCTATTCTGCCGATGAAAGCCGCTATCGGTTGACAGTGGATACACCTGAGGATTTTCAGCTTATTCAGCGGATAATCGAGGTATTATATCCGACCGATCCGCATTTTTCTTTGGAAACGGTTCTGGAACTGCTCCGAACGCATCCCGAGTGGGCGGAGATCAACGCGCACATAGAACAAGCCCCGGCCATGTAACAGGTCATAACTAAATTGCCCAGTGCATGGAGGTCTATATTGTGGAAACGAACCCAAGGCAGCACCGAATGAAGCGGTGGATGGAACGCTATTGCCAATGGAACCGGGTTCCTGTCGGCAAGGACACTAGCTTGTTTGCCCGGGAATTGGCTGAGCAATTAGGTGCGAGGCTGCACATGATCCCTTCCGGGACCGAATGTCTGACCTGGATCATTCCGGACCAATGGACGGTTCATGAAGCTTATATCGAAACTCTGGATGGGCATCGAATCGCCGACTTCCACTCGCACCCGATACGCCTCCAGTCGTATTCCGCCCCCTTCTCCGGAGTTGTTTCCCGCGATCAGCTGCTGAAGCATATCTCTGTCCATCCCCTGTACAAGGATAAGCTGGTTTACGAGAGCCGATGGCAGTTCCGTCCCGGATCCAAAACGGATTGGGGCTTCACTCTGACCCAAGAAGAGGTCAACCGCTTGACGGAAGATCAATACCGGGTTCATATCGATGTGGAATTCAGCCAAGGCACGTTGGATATCGTTGACTGGAAACTGCCCGGCGATGCAGCCGATACGATATTGCTAGCCGCGCATACCTGTCATCCCGGTCAGGTGAACGACGGGCTTGCTTGTATTGCCGTTCTTATCGAGCTGTTTCGTGCTCTGCAGCGGAGAACCCGCCGTCTCTATACTTATCGTCTGGTCCTTGGTCCCGAATATTATGCCGCAGCCGGTCTGCTGCATTACGGACCAGGAATCGAGGAGATCCGGTATGCTATCTTTCTGGATATGCCCGGCCATTCTCAGCCGCTTAGCTTCTCCCGCTCTTTCCGTGGCAACAGCTATATAGACCGGATCACCCGCAACGTGCTGAAATTCTCCGAACCGGGATATGTGGAAGCGGACTACCGCGGCTTATATGGCAACGATGAAATGTTCTATGACGGCCCCGATTTCGAGATCCCTACAGTCGGAATCTGCCGCCGCGATTACGAGCATTATCATACCAATCAGGATAATTTGCAAAACTGTGATTTCAATAAATTAGAAGAGACTCTTGCTCTCCTGGAACAGATCATTGACGTGCTGGAGTCGGACTGCATTCCAACACGCACCTACCGGGGGCCGCTTCAATTAAGCAGATATCATCTATATATCGATCCGCTTCACGATCCCAAGGGCTACCGTAGCCTGCAAGCAGCGCAAATCCTTATGAATGGACAGCGCTCTTGCCTGGAAATTGCCGAGGAGTTGGAGATCGATTACCGCTTCGTCCGCTCGCTGGTAGACCAGCTTAAGCAGAAGGGGCTGGTAACTACCCGCCCGGTAACCTCCCCCGTTCGTATCAGGCCTGTCAGAACTGTAACTATACAAGGAAAAATCCTTTAATGACTTACGATAAGGAGTCGTTTGCCGTGTCATTATCCATTACTATCGTTTCCGGTGCCAACAGCTGGATGAATCTATATATTCCCCGATTGATCGACCGGATCAAGCAGCTAGGACATCGCGCAGGCTGGATTCACGACATCGGGGAGCTGCCCAGCGGCGATCTTGCCTTTTATTTAGGCTGTGAACAAATCATATCGTCCTCACTCCGGCAGCGTAACCGCCATAATCTGGTCGTTCATGCCAGTGATTTGCCGCGTGGCAGAGGCTGGTCTCCGCTTACCTGGAAAATCGTCGAAGGAATGAATACGGTGCCTGTCGTTCTGTTCGAAGCGGCGGATAAAGTGGATAGCGGAGATATTTATTTAAGCGAGACTATTGAATATACCGGCTTCGAATTGATAGATGAATTGCGCCATGCCTTGGCGAAGGTCACGATCAAGCTTTGCCTCTGTTTTATCAAACGATATCCGGACATTATTGGAGAAGCGAAGAAACAGGAAGGGGAAGCCACCTATTATCCGCGAAGAACCGCCCAGGACAGCCGGCTGGACCCTGATCGGACAATCCGCGAGCAATTCAACCTGATGCGGGTGGCGGATAACAAGAGGTATCCCTGTTTTTTCGAAATAGACGGGCATCTATATGTCCTCTCTATTACCAAGAAATCTGCAAGCAGCCAGGAGGTGGTTCAGGATGAAAGACATTCGGCTAGGCCATCATTGGGTAGGTGCTAACCATCCCCCGTTTATTATCGCGGAAATGTCGGCCAACCATAATCAATCGTTGGACCGGGCTTTATCCTTGGTCGATGCGGCCGCAGAAAGCGGCGCACATGCTCTCAAGCTCCAGACCTATACGGCCGACCTGATGACCTTGGATCTGGAGAAGGAGGATTTCCTCATTCGCAGTTCAGACAGTCTATGGAAGAACCGGACCCTGTATCAGCTGTATCAGGAAGCTTATACTCCATGGGAATGGCACGAGCCTATTTTCGAGCGCTGCCGGAAGCGCGGAATCATTCCGTTCAGCACACCGTTTCATCCGCTGGCCGTCGATTTCCTTGAACAATTGGACGTTCCCTTCTACAAAATCGCTTCTTTCGAGAACAATGACAAGAGGTTGATTCAGAAGGTGGCCGCCACCGGTAAGCCTGTCATTCTATCCACCGGAATCTCTACGTTGGCCGGGCTGGCAGAGACGGTGGAGTGGCTGAGAGAGGCGGGCTGTCAAGAGCTGATTCTGTTGAAATGCACCAGCACCTATCCCGCTTCCCCTGAGCAGAGCCACCTGCTGACCATACCGCATATGAAGGAATTGTTCGAGTGCGAAGCCGGGCTATCAGATCATACCCAGGGAATCGGGGCAGCGATCGCCAGTGTTGCTTTGGGGGCTACCGTCATCGAAAAGCATTTCACCCTCTCCCGTTCCGACGGCGGGGTCGATGCCGCCTTCTCCTTGGAGCCGCAGGAGATGAAGGCGCTTGTCGAGGAAAGCGAAAGAGCGTGGCGGGCGCTGGGCCGGGTGCACTACGGCAGCGATGAACGGGAGAGCTCCTCTCTCGTCTTCAAGCGTTCGTTATATGTCAGCCGGGATATGCTTCCCGGAGATACATTCGATGAAAGCAACTTGCGAAGCATCCGACCGGGTTATGGGCTCTCTCCCAAATATTACGATCTATTTATCGGGAAACCCGTATCCAGAAAAGTCGAGGCCGGCACTCCCTTAAGCTGGGATATGTTGGGGAGCAGGCAAGCAGACTAACCGGCGTCAATCCAGGGTGACATACCAATAGACCGAATTTGAGCGAGCAGAGGGGGGATGGACTTGAAAGTATTGTTTTGGGCCAACCACTACAAGACGATAGTCTTTTGGAAAATAGCAGAAATACTCGTCGATGCAGGCCACGAGATTTACTGGATTTCTCCTAGCCGTGAATGGGCGGAATGGCTTATGAGAAACGGTGCCGAGCGGCGGTTCCTTCTGGACTTAACGGATTTCGGCGAAGATTGGATGGCCGGAAGCAAGCGGGCGCCATCCGAGGAAGAACGGGACTTTATTGCTTCAGTTGAAAGCCAAGGATTATACCTTTCCAACATGATCTTGATGGACCGAATGCTGTCCAAGAAGCCTCCTGCCTATGCCAGGGCATTTCTGACCGTGTGCGGACAGAAGATCAAACAATTTCTGATTAGGCATGAAATCGAGTGTGTATTCTCGGAGCGTACCTGGGCTACGGAACTGATGACCGTGCAATTATGCGAGGAGTTGAATATTGCCAACTATAACCCTCAAGTGATACGTATTCCGGATGGAAGATTCGCTTTCTTTGGCGGCTATTCGGAAGCGTTCATGGAACCGATTCGCGAGCCGGGAAGCGAGGATTTACAGCAGGCAGAGCAATTTTTAGATTTTTTTATGAACTCCGGTCCGAAGCCGAGGTATTTTCATTTAAACAATAAAGTCCCCAGAATTAAAGCCCGCTGGCCTGTTACATTGGCGAAAAGAATTGTCCGGCAAAGACGGTATTGTTATCGTTATGATGTGGCCCAGCCTACAACGTCTCAGTTTATCCATGACCGGTTTACCGCATTGTTCAATTCATGGTCCTCCAGGCTGGGCAAGCCTTTTGAGGAGCCGTTCGCCGGCCGCGGGCCCTCCAAGCCCTATGTTCTGTACGCACTGCACAGGCAGCCGGAAGCATCCATCGATGTATTGGGCGGCTCCATCTCCAATCAACTGGAGCTTATTCGAGCGCTGACCAGGAGCATCCCATCTACACATGATTTATATGTTAAGGAGCATTCCAACAATATCGGCAACAATTCCATGAAGCTTTATAAGCAGCTGCTTTCCATACCCGGCGTAAGACTCATCTCCCCCTATTCGGACAGCCATTCCCTGTTGAAACGGGCGGACCTTGTAGTAACGGTCTCGGGTACGATTGCTTATGAAGCCGGTTTATTCGGAATACCGGCCATCTCTGTGGCCAACCTATTTTTCAATCCCCTCTTGGTCAGAGGAAATTTCAATCCCTATTCAGACAGCATAGCGGAGATTCTTCATACAGCCCGTTCCTCTCTCCCAAGCTATGAGGATAGGGTAAACTTCATAGCCCGCTTGCTGGCTAACTCCTTCCAGGGAATCATGAGCTGTCCTATGGAGGACATTGCTTGCATCGATAAGAGGAATATCGAGCATTTAGCCTATGGATTTATCTCCTTGCTTGACGTATTGGAAGGAAGACATCATTCGAAACCATCGGCAGAATCCTTTCCGTCGCATACTGTAGATGCAGCTTGTTTATCTGTGGCGTCGCACTAAACGCGTCTAGTCGTCTCCACATTAACGAGAAAAGGTTGTGATCCTATGATCATGGAATTATTCGACCGCTTATTTCCAATTCAGCGGAGCATTACCGGCGATGGAGTTCGGGAAATGCTGACGATCCTTAACGAATTAGTTCCCATTGAACAAAAGGAGTATCCGTCCGGGATGACCTGCTTTGATTGGACAATTCCTAAAGAATGGAATGTTCGGGAGGCATATATCAAGAATAAGCGGGGAGAGAAGATCGTTGACCTATGTGACCACAATCTTCATTTGGTCTCGTACAGCGTTCCTTTCCGGGGAACCGTGAGCCGCGACGAGCTGCTGGCCAGAATACATACGCTGCCCGAAATGCCGGATGCGATTCCCTATGTCACGTCTTATTATAAGGAAAACTGGGGCTTCTGCATCGAGCATAACAGACTGCGGGAGTTCGTTGATGACGAGTATGAAGTGGTGATCGACGCGACACTGGAGGACGGATATTTGACTATCGGTGAAGGCTATGTGCCGGGAAGAGGAGAACAGGAAATTTTGCTGTCAACCTATGTCTGTCACCCGTCTATGGCCAACAATGAACTGTCTGGACCTCTCGTCCAAACCATGGTTTATCAATATTTATTGAAGCGGGGAAATTTGAAATACAACTACCGGTTTCTGTATGTGCCGGAAACGATCGGCTCCATTCTATATTTGAGCCAATATGGGGATATGCTGAAGCAGAGGCTTGCCGCCGGTTATGTAGTCACTTGCGTAGGGCATGGCCCTTCCTTCACCTACAAAAAAAGCAAAAGAGGGGAGACCCTTGCAGACCGTGCCGCCATACATGTCTTGCGTCAATCCGGCAAGCCCCATCGGATCATTGAATGGTCCCCGTTCGGCAGCGATGAACGGCAGTATTGCAGTCAAGCCTTCAATTTGCCTGTCGGCAGCTTAATGAGAACGATGTACGGCGATTACAAGGAATACCATACCTCGCTCGACAACCGCGACTTAATCTCGGAGGAGGCTCTGCAGGAAACCGTCGATATGTATATCAAGATTATTGAGACGATAGAGGCGAACGAGACTTATCGCAGCACCCACATTCATTGCGAGCCTAAGCTGGATAAACGGGGATTGTACCCTTCTACGGGCGGAACCCGTTCCCGCGAAGAACGGGAGCGGGTGTCGATGATCACCTATCTTCTGGCTTACAGCGATGGTGACCATGATCTGATAGACATAGCCGATAAAATGAACAAGGTCGGCAGTGATTTGGCCGAAACAGCGTCTTTGTTGTTAGCTAAAGGGTTGCTTGTCCCTTGTTCGGGCGAAGAAATCCCTGCTTATCAGGCTTCCGGCAATCGCGAGGAGTACTCCCGGCCTATTCCCTTATCCAAGCAGGCTTCCAGCTAACGAATATGTGGCGGGGGGACCTTAACTAATGGTCCCCCCGCCACACGTTCACGGTCCAATCCATGATCCTCACTGACAGTCCCCGTATAAGGAAGTTATTGAAGATAGGTTTCCGCCAGTTCTTCCAGCTCATTCTTATCCGGCAGCCAATAGTAGAGCTCTTGGCGAACCAGCGGGTCCAACGCTCTGCCGCTGCGGCCGGAAATTTGTCTGTACATTAGCTGATCCTGCCGTAAATTTTTGAACAGCCAAGCTAGACTGAGCAGATCGGAATCGGTAAAGTTGGTATCCAGCACTTCCTCTTTCACCTTCTGGATTAAACCGGGGAGTTTAGGCAGGTAGTCCAACTGCGTAAGCTTCGCCGCCACGGAGCTAATGACCTCCATCTGAGCAGCCTGGCGCCCGAATTCCCCGTCTTCCCGTGAATAACGCTCCCTCACATAATCGAGAGCCAGTTCGCCGTTCAGTGTCTGGGGCCCGGCCGGAAGCAGCAGCGGTTCCCTCGGAATCAGCGGCTGCGTTAACCAAACCTCCTGAGGCAAGTCCAGTTCGACCCCTCCGATAGTATCAATGAAGCTCTCGAAGCCAGCAAAATCAATTTTTACATAATAGTTCACCGGAACCTTCACCAGGTTGCTGACCGCCTGAATCGCCGCCTCAGTGCCTCCGCTGTTGCCTTTTCGTACGCTTCCTATAAAGTGAGCATGATTGATCTTGGTATAACCGATTCCATCCAAATAAACTCTGGTATCCCTGGGGATAGAGAGCATATGGACTTCCTTTTCCTTCGGATCCACATGGGCAAGCAGTATAACATCGGACCGCGAGTTCTCGCCTTCTCTGGCATCGACACCCAGAATCAGCACGTTGAAGGAAGAGCCGTCCTCTGCTCCTCCCGACCGTCCCTTGCCGGTTTGCCGGAAGGTCTGCCCGTTAACCAAGGACTCTTCTACCTTATCCCCGTACGGAATCCAGCCATCGGCTTCGGTCAAAAAAACAGGTTCATACTGTCCGGACCTCAAGGCATACCACCCGGACAACCCATAATCCATAGTGTCGAAGGAAGACATCCCCTGAAATTCAGAATCCGGCCCTTGCTTCCAACGGAGATAGTTAACCAAGCTCGTTCCAACAAAATCTCTGCCCAAGGAGAAGGGCAAGGACTCGTTCCAATCTATAAAGCCCGAACCAGGGGGAGAATCTGCAGGGACAGCTAGAATCGGGTGGTTCCTCTGGTTAAAGTGAACTTCCGGAGTTAATGAATACCCCCAAATCGCCATCGTGGCCAATCCAATGAAAAAGATCACTCCGCCCCATTTCATCCAACGTTTCATCTTACTCCCCCAGTTCCTTTAGACAACCTTACCAACCGGACACCTCTTATCAGGTTCCGAGTTTCAACGCAGCCGTTCCCTGTGTTGGGGATAATCCATATTGGATTTCCACCATTTCCATATCGGTGTAAGCATGGATATGGTATTCCGCCCCCTGGGGCAGAACGGCTACGTCTCCGACATTTAAGCAGCGGGTGCTGCCGTTCACCTCAAGCTTCCCTTCGCCCGATAGCACCGCCCAGACTTCACTGCGGACCGCCTGAAGCCGTTCGGTCAATACGCTGTCTGATTTGATATAGCATTTCTGAATCCGTACATCGCTTCCTTGCGATGATCGCTGCATGTACTCCAATACTTTAAAGTGACCCCACGCTTTTTCTTCGTACATAGGGGAAAAATCGATATGCTGCAGGATGGTTTTAATGCGGGGACTGGAGCTCTTGTCCGCTACCAAAATTCCGTCCGGGCTGGCGGCGACTACTACGTCGGATAGTCCCAAAGCAACGATTGGTATTCCCAGTTCATTGATGACATGGGTTCCCGGAGAGTTTTCCTTCATGATATGACTCCCGACAATCCCTTCTTCCATCTCTTCCGTCAAGGTGTTCCAGGTCCCAAGATCTTTCCAGGGGCCGTCATAAGGCAGGGCAACGATCTTCTCCGCCTTCTCGACGACTTCATAATCAAAGCTGGTAGGAGTTAATCGCGAATACTGATGCAGCATCTCTTCATATTGAAGCGGGAGCCCTCTGCTAAATAGCAAATCGATCATATATTTCAGCTTGAAGGCAAATACTCCGCAGTTCCATAATGCCCCATTAAGAATAAGCTCTTCGGCTTCCGGTTCGGCAGGCTTCTCCCGAAAATGAGAGACTGGCCAGCCTGCAGTGCCATATCGGGTGGACCCCTCCGTTGCGGGAACGATATAACCATATTTTTCCGATGGATAGGTCGGCTTGACACCAATTAAAGCCAGGTCGGCCCCTGTCTCCTCAAGAACAGAATCAAGCTGGATCACTTTCTCGAAGAAATCCGTCTCTACATAGGAATCGACAGGAAGGATAACCATCACCTCATCCAGGGATGCGCCGGCTACCGTATACATATATACGGCAGCCAGGGCGATGGCAGGAAACGTATCCCTGCGTTCCGGTTCAACGATCAGCGGAATCTCGCTGCCCAGCTGGTTGCGGACCATATCGACCTGCTCCCGGCTCGTGGCGATGTAGCCCTTCTGGTTCAGTCCGGCTTTTGCCATCTGCCTCCACACCCGTTGAGCCATCGACTCCAGCCGGCCTTCCTCATCGCGCAGCACCTTCAGAAATTGCTTGGACCGGGCATCATTGGAGAGAGGCCATAACCTTTTACCGGAACCACCCGATAACAAAACCAATCTCATGCTATGGACACATCCTTCGATTATATTGAAGTGAATCTTACAATTAAACTGAGAATATCTCTCGGGGTTCTCCCATTCTGACTCTATGCAAATCTGCTTCAACCATCATCTCAATTAGTTCCTTAAAGGGCGTTTCCGCCTTCCATCCAAGCTTCTCCCGGGCTTTTGCCGGATCTCCCTGCAGAATATCCACCTCGGCGGGCCGGTACAGCTCCGGATCGATCACGACATAATCTTCGGCATTCAGACCTGCATACTCGAAGGCTATCTTGCACATCTCACGGACGGTTGTTGTAGTCCCCGTCGCAACGACATAATCATCGGGATGCTCCTGCTGAAGCATGAGCCACATGGCTTTCACATAATCACCCGCATATCCCCAGTCTCTTCTTGCATCAATATTGCCAAGACGAAGCTCCCGCTGCCGGCCGTATTTAATTCTGGCTACAGCATCCGTCACTTTGCGGGTCACAAATTCTATTCCCCGCAAGGGTGATTCGTGGTTGAACAGAATGCCAGAGCAAGCGTATAATCCGAAGCTTTCCCGATAATTGACAGTCGACCAATGTCCAAACAGCTTGGCAACGCCATACGGGCTTCGCGGGTATAGGGGAGTGGACTCAGATTGAACGGGCTGCTGCACCAGACCGAACATTTCACTGGTTGATGCTTGATAAAACCGGATAGATGGATCCGTAAGGCGAATGGCCTCCAGCATATGTAGGACTCCAAGCCCGCTTATTTGTGCAGTCGTAACCGGTTGTTTCCAGGAGGTTCCGACGAAGCTTTGCGCTGCCAGATTATACACTTCATGCGGCTTAGAGGCCTTTACTGCCCGGACGAGTGAGGACATGTCAGCCATATCCCCATCGATTAGCTCCACCTCCTGCTCGATGCCCAGAAACTCCAACCTCCATAATGAAGGGGTACTCCGACGAGCCGTCATCCCATACACTTTATATCCTTGATTTAGCAGCAATTGAGCCAAATACGCTCCATCTTGACCTGTAACTCCTGTAATCAGTGCTCTTTTCATTCTTTCTTCCTCCCCGTTATCTATTAATGTAATCCGCTCATGGTATCGCCCGCCGGCTGTTGATTCCAGATAGATGATGACGGTAAACCTCAAACAAGTGTTGATGGAATCTTTGTTTAAATACCTCGGTATCAAATGTTTTTGCATGGGCCACAATGGCTCCGGCGTCCCAGCCGAAGTTTTCTAATTGCCGAATGGCAGCTATAACACTATCCGGCTTCTGCTCATCGAAGAACAGTCCGTTCTTATAAGGGATAATCGTGTCCAGGGCACCGCCCGCCCGGTAAGCGACCACAGGGCGCCCTGCGGCGTTGGCCTCCAGAGGGGTGATTCCGAAATCCTCTTCCCCCGGAAACAAAAGAGCCCGGCAGCGCGACATCAATGAACCAACCTCCTCATCGGGCAGCCGGCCCAAAAATTGGATATTGCTCTTAGCCATGCTTTTCAACCGCCCCCGATCCGGACCGTCTCCGACTATATAAAGAGGGAGGCCCAACTGGTTAAAAGCCTCTATGGCCAGATCTATTCGCTTATAGGAAACTAGCCGTGAAACCAGCAAATAATAGGAGTCTATCTGACGGGAAGGTGAAAATCTGGATGTATGAACAGGAGGAAAAATGATTTCCGATTCTCTTCGGTAACACATTTGAAGTCTCTTCTTCACTACAGAAGATATGGCTACGTAGCTGTCAACGCGATTAGCGGTTTTTTCATCCCAATAGCGTAAATATTTGACATATTGTCGCAGGACCGACTTCACTGCCTTGGGATAAGCTTCCCTTTCAATATAATTTTCAAAGTCCCAAGCGAACCTCATAGGTGTGTAGCAATAACAGAAATGGAAGGTATCTTGCGGAACCCGGACCCCCTTGACGAAGGCGAAGCTGGAGCTGATGACCGCATCATAGCCTTCCAGAGTCAATTGGCGCAGCGCGATGGGGTACAGGGGCAGGAGTTTCTTGAAATTCGCCTCCACCCCGGGGATTTTCTGTATCCAGGTTGTGCGAATATCCGACTTCCGCAACGCATCGCTGAGCCGCTCGCGGTTAAGGGCGAGTGTATAGATCGGCGCCTCCGGATACATTTCGTGAAGGACCTCTACTACACGCTCGGCCCCGCCCATCTGGGTCAACAGATCATGAACGATCGCAATTTTCAATGTATTTTCCCTCCGCCGTACTCACTGTGAAAGCGGGCTTTCGTTTAGGCCGCAGTTCAGGATAAAAGTGTGCCAATGCCCGGATCGATTGTCCGATGGCGAACCGCTCCCGGACCCGCTTAATCCCTCCCTCTCCCATTGATTTGCGGCGTTCGGGAGATTGGATCATCCATTGGATGGCTTCTCCCAGCACATGAGGATCTCCCGGAGGGATCAACAGGCCGGTTTCCCCTATCTCCACAATTTCCTTAGGGCCGCCTTGGTTGGAAGCAATGACGGGCAAGCCCATCGCCATGCCTTCCACGATGACCTGACCGAACGGTTCCGGCATGACGGAAGCATGAACGAGCAGATCGGCCTCCAGCATCAACCGTTCCATCCTGGATACATGCCCCAGCATCTTGACATTCGTCAACCCTTCCTGCTCGATGAATTCCAGAAGCGATTGCTTGTAGTCGTCCTGGCCGAACAGCGCATCACCGGCGATCCAGAACTTGACGTTAGGCTGATCCTTAAATAGACGGGCGGCCTGAAGCAGCGTCCTGTGCCCTTTCCATTCATCAATCCTGCCGGCCATCAGAACGACAAATTCGTCCTCGCTCCGTCTCCATTCTTCAGGGATCGGATCCGGATCCTCCCTAATCACTTCTTCTCTGCCGAATCTTCCTGCATAAGCGGGATACAATACAAGCTCCTTCTGTCTCTTGTGTGCCGGCAGGCGCAGGGTGGCCAGAGTCGAGCTGGAATTGGCAATAATCCCGTTTGGAAGAGTACGGGCCATTTTCTGAATGAACTTAGCCACATAAGATTTTAAGTAAGGGGGCTGAATTTGATCATGGATATGCCAGACCAGCGGCAAGCGGGCCAGTTTGGCCGCAAATGCCCCATATACTGCAGATTTCAGAGAGTTCGTATGGACACAATCGACCTTCTCTTCTTTAAGCAGCCTGGCCAGCCTGCTGCTGTAACGCATGACCTCGAAGGCGGATCTGAACAATCCGCTGGACACCGCATGACGATTGCGGTCACGGACGGTCGGATCGAGAGGCAGAACGCGAACATCGACCCCTTTCTCGGCAAGCTTCTCCCGAAGCGGGCCATCTTCGGCCAAGATCACGATCGGGTCAATCGGAATCCCGATTCCTTTCAAGTGAGTTAGCAGGTTATACAGGGCAACCTCGCCGCCGCTCCACCGGGCGGTATGGTCCAAATAAGCTATTTTCATCGTTTTCCTCTCCCTTTCTGTTCGAGTACTTCGAAAAATATATTTTCTACCGATTGTAAAACCTGATCCCATGTATAATGAGACAGGACATAATCCCTGCACTGCTGGGCGGTAGGCCACCGTTCCTGATATTTTAATACAAGATTCAGTCCTTTGGCCAAAGCATCAACCGTAATATCCTCACTCAGAAAATCTGGAGAAAACCGGGTCAAAATTTCGACGTTTCCGCCCACCGGGGTTGCAAATACAGGCACCCCGCTGGCCAGCGCCTCCACCGTCACTAATCCGAACCCTTCCAGCGCCTGGGTCGGAACAACGAACAAATCGGCCGACTGGTAGTAGGCCGGAAGCAGTTCCTCCGGAATAAACCCCAGCATATGTACATTCTGCTCCAGCCCGTTGAGCTGAATCTCCGTCTCCAACGCCTCTTGCAGAGGTCCTGTACCGCCTATGTACAGAAGCGCATCGGGATGCTGCCGAACCACTTCCTTCCAGGCGGCCACCAGTTGAAGCAGCCCCATTCGATGAACCAGTCTTCGGACGGACAGGACGACCAGCTTATCGGTCGGTAAGCCCAGCTCCTTTCTTAGCCGCATCTTATCTTCTGCCGGGCGGAATCGTTCGATATCCGCGGCACCCGGAACAATATGAATTTTGTCGGGGGAGATGCCGTAGTCTTCCTGCAGAATTTTCTTGAAATAGCGGCTGAGCACTATAAAACGATCTGCCAGACGATAAGTTTGAAGTTCAATTCTCCGGGCGATCGCCGCTCTGATCCTCCCCTTCAGGCCGGCCTGCTCCACTTTCATTTCTGCGGCCCACGGGCCATGGAAACCGACAACTACCGGAATATTTTTGCCCAGTGCAATACGAGCGGCTCCCATGGCATAAGGGGCAAAGTGAGAATAAATAATGTCGATTCTGCGGTCATTCGTTGCGCGGTGAACGTACTTTTTGAATGCGGTTTGCCTTCGTACCATGGGCACCAGCGGATTGGAGATGTTGGACAGGGTCAGATTGGTTTCCGGCTCCTGCCCCGGAGGCTCGCTGCAGCAAACCAACGCTTCGATACAGTGCCGCAAAGCCAAAGTTTTGCATATGGATCGATAGTAAATATTTAGACCTCCCGGCTTTTCCGTCGGCCAATCCAATCCGGTAGCCAGTATATTAAAACTTAATTCAGCCATCGTACCCTCCTAGTGAATTTCTTCTCTATTCTTTAGCGTTAATATCCGGCTGTTGCGTCGGAACGGATGCGAACCGGCTGTACAGCCAACGCACATCCTCCCACCGCATCCACAACTGTGGGATAGGGGTATGCAGCACTTTTTTATAAAATACAAGTCCCAGCAGGAGCCGGATGAGGGAACCTGTTAGCAATGCTATTCCTGCGCTGATCAGACCAAATCGGGGGACCAGAATGACCAGCAGGACCATCCCGACGCCGATCCCGACGGCTTGCAGCGTGGACTGGTAGCCCGGCTTGCCCAACGACATGAACGACTGTGCCAAAATAAGCGTGGACCCTCCGATAACCGCCTCCAGTACCAAGATTCGATAGACGGAAACGGCGGCCGTGTACTGCTCGCCATACAGGACATTCAGCACTACTGTCCCCAACAGCATCATAGGAATCGCTGCGAGCATCGTCATGCTGAGGCTGATCCGGAATATTCTCTTGACCAGTTCGATCGCTTCTTTGTTCTCCAATCCCGCCGCCTTGGGGAAGAGGACCATAACAAGGGAGCTGTGGACCACATTAATGACTCTGGACAAGCTGAGCGCCACCAGATAAAGTCCAAGATCAGCGGGCCTCAGCAGGGCCACGACAATGAGCTGGTCCATATAAACGGATAGCGAGCTCAACACATCGGCCGCGGAAGAGCTGCGGGCATATCGGAAGATCATCCCGAACGAATGCTTGAATCGTTTAATAGATAAGCGGTAGATGGACAACAGCCGTGATGTCAGCCACAAAGTAACCGGGATTGTAGTGAACGAATAAGCCAGGGCGGCGGACAAGGGTGTCAGTTTCCCTGCTAACAGCAGTACGGCCAACCCGATCAGAGCACCGAGATGAGGAAGCGTTCTGAGCCGATTGAACAGCAGGAACTCTCCCCGTGCCTGCAGCGCTGCATTGTTAGTAGCTTCCATTAACAGAATGGGAGCGCATAGCATAAACCACTGAGCGTAAACTATCATCTGCTCGGAGCTGGAGCTAAGGGCGTGGGGCACCCCCAACACACCAATCGTTAAGGCGAAGCCGCCAAAACCAAGGCAAATCATCAAAGCGGTAGTGTATAAGGGGGCCGAATCGTCCGGATGCCTCCTCATATTGAATAACAAAGCCGATGGCAGACCCAGCCGAAACAGGTTCGCCAGAAAAGTAGGCCATAGCAATAGAGCGGAAGATTCTCCTTTGCCGGCCGGCCCCAAATAACGGGCAGTCAATATGCCGGTTAACAGGTTAACGATCATGATAAGCATGCTGACCGCTACCGTTTTAAGAGATTGGGCGGTGCTGTCCTTGCGGACCCGCAGACTTCTGGCAATCGACCACAGACGAACGGTACCGGATTTATGCAGCAGATTGGAATTGCTCATCATGGCATTCCCTTGCCGTTCAAGCTTTGGGTCGACTTCGGCAATCCGATGGCAGCGAACAGCCACACGACAAATCCTCCCAAGCCAACCAGCCTGTTCTCGAAAATTAAATAGGCGATGGCGGCGAGCAAGACGCTAAAAGCGAGAAGGGTATATTTAGCTTCTCTTGGGTCCCTCTCCTGACGCATCGGACGCAGCAGCCGGACAAGCAGCCATACCGCCCTGGCGAAGGCCAACCCGCCTACGATGCCGAAGGTCAGGAAGAGGGCCAGAAACCCGTTGTCGAAATTTCCAAACTGCCCCAGCCGCCCGTCATTCTCTAATTTCGTTCCGACTCCGACACTTCCAAGCCCGGTACCGAAAGGCTGGTCCGCCAGCATCGGAACAATCTTCCATACAAATTGCATTCGATCGTTGTAGGAATAATCACTCTCCAGATTTCCTAAGGTCGAGAACCGGTTCAGCAAATTTTCGCCGCCTGGAACTACGGTCAGCACAGAGTACATGAAGATTCCGGCCAGCAGGATGGCTCCCATAAGGGACCATCTTTTTCTTCCTTGTTCCAATAGAATGAACAGAAATAAAGCCAGCACCATCGTTACCCAAGAGGCTCTTACCAGGGTCAGGATCAACCCGAAAGTGACGATTCCTACGCCGAGCCATCCGGCAAAGCCTCTCCACGACTTGTTCATCAGCATGGCCAGCAGAGCGGTGGACAAAAAAATAGCCGCCGGTCCAGGCGAATTTAGAGTCGAGAATACTCTGATTTCATAAGGAACGGGCTGGCCGTTCGAAAACATATCGACCTCATTCATCCAAAAGGCATCCCATTCCGGTACTACAAAAAATTGAACAATTCCGTATGCCGCAGCCAAAATAGCGATATTTACAAATGAACCGATCCACAGTTTGCGCTCCTCGATATTGCTTCTGCGAACGGCTTCATAAGGGATTATTAGTAAAGGAACCGCATAGTTCGCCAAATCAAACAAGCCGGATACCCCATTCTTCAATCCGCCCACCAGGAAGCCATATCCGAGCGCAACCGCCATACAGAGCAGAAACCCTTTAAGAAGAGGGGAAAATTCCAGCGGTTTGCCCAGCATGGGCAGGACCAGTGTCAACGTAACGAGAAGAGGCAGAATACTTAGCAGAGAAACGGAGTTATACTCCAGATAAACCCATTCGTAGATGCGGCGAATGGCAGGGGTGAAGGCCCAAACCGCGATAATATAGGGAACCAGCCAGCGGGAATCGGATCTGGCTAGCAGCAGCGCCGGCGTCACCAGCAGCAGAAGGATCGCCAAGAGAACCCCTGTTTTCGGATTGAGGTAAGAGCAGATCATTCCGATCAGGACGGCCGCGGTTAACCCGACAGCGGCCGCTCTTGCCCTCTTGATCCAGGCTGACGGCCAATGGATTGCAGGTTTCTTTAATTTCGTAATCACTGGATTGCTCCCGTCTGTAAGAATCTAATGGAATACGTAGCCTATCAATTGGCCGTTCACATGCTCGAAATCTTTCATCAGCTGGCGAATTTCCTTCGTTGTAACGACCCCGCTCTTGACCACGAGCAGGGTTCCGCTGCTCTGGGCGGCCAGAAACAAGCTGTCTGCCGATTCCCCGGCGGCCGGGGAATCGATAACGATGACATCGTACTGCTCCTTATAGCGCTCCAGCAGTTTTCCTATCTCCCCGGTGATTATCAAATCCGAAGAAGACATGACCGCCCTTCCCGCGCAGAACAGGCTCAAGTTATCGATCATCGTATCATGAACGCCCTCATACACCCCGCACTTGCCTGCCAATACATCTGCAAGACCGATATCATTCGGTATGACGAACCATTGATGCAGATCCGGCTCGGATAAGTTCGCATCGATGAGAAGCACTTTCTTCCCTGACTGAGCGAACGAGACAGCCAAATTGGCCGCCACATAGGTTTTGCCTTCCCCCTGTTTCGCCGATGTAACATGAAGCACCGGCTTGCTCACTCCTGCGAAAGAGTAGTCAATTCGGGTGCGAAGAAATTTGAAATCCTCTGCAGCCTTGGATTGCGGATTTACGTGTGCGATTAACGTGCGGTTAGCCAAGGTGGCCATAAGAAGCTTCACCTACCTGTCTCAATTTGGTCTGATTTTCCGCTCTTTTAAAATCCTTCTTCTCAATCCGTGAAATCTCACCTAACTGTTTAAGCCCTAGCTCCTGCTCCAGGACACCGGCAGAGCGAATGGTAGGATCCGCGAGTTCCCTTCCAATGGCCCAGGCAGCCGAAAGTATACCGGATACGGTAAAGGCAAGAAGGACATTGACCATCCGTTTCGAAGTCGGCTTAGCCTCTTGATTCCCCTTGCTGTCCGGCAAAATGGTTACTTCCTCCACCTTCAAAATCCAGGCCGCCTGAGTTTCGAACGATTTGGCAACGGCCTGCACAATCTGCTGAGCCTTGCTGTAGGAATGATCCTCTATACTAATGGTGATCATTTGAGAATCTTTAGCGGATGTCACCTTAAGCTTCTTCTCCAGCTTCTCTACATCCAAGCCCCATTCCGGATGGCTGGCGACTGTTTGACTCAGAACGGAGGGAGATTTAATCAGTTCCTTGTACGTATTAATCAACAGCAGCCCGGCGTTCACTGCACTGTAATCCTGCTTCTCCGAGCTTCCGGCAATCAGCTTCACCGATGCCTCATAGTTTGGGGGAAGGACAAAATAACTAAGCCAAACCGCTGTCGCCGTCGTGACAATGACAAAAGAAATGATCCACCCTATCCGCTTGCGAATCATATGGATATAATCGATTAATTCCATAGTGAACCTCCCCATTAGATGTTTACGGCAGCCTACACAACATGGGACAATGTCGGTCGGGAAGCACTCTGACCGGCAGCTTTATCCGTTCCCAATCCCAGTCCTTCGTACATAAAACCAAGCCCGCGCATTTCCTCGGGATTCAGGAAATTTCTTGTATCCAGAATATAGGGGGATCTCATCGCTTCATGCATCCATTTCCAATCGAGCACCTTATATTCCGGCCAGTGCGTGACCAGTACCAGGACATCCGCCCCTTCAGCAACCTGTTCTCCAGTTGAACAATAGATGACAGGAAGATCATTATTTCTTTGATGAAAGCCGGTCATTCCTTTAGGATCATGCGCCCTGATAACTGCTCCGCATTCACTAAATTTCCTGATCAGGACGGCGGCCTGGGTATGACGGGTATCATCCGTATTCGGTTTAAACGTGAGACCGAGAATTCCTATCGTTCTGTTCTGCAGGGAGCCGATCCGGTCATGAACTTTATTCGCAATATATAAATGCATTTGATAGTTCGATTCAATGGCCGCTTTAACGATGCTGAGCTCCTGCCCATGCTTCTGGCTGGCATTCAACAATTCAGCGGTGTCTTTAGGAAAGCAGCTCCCGCTCCAGCCGCTAGAAACCTGCAGAAACTGGTTTCCGATTCTTGAATCTAGCCCCATTCCTTGAGCTACATCCATAACATTGGCACCAACGGCTTCGCAAAATCTCGCGACTTCATTGATATAACTGATTTTGACGGCCAGGAAGGCATTGGAGGCATATTTGATCATCTCCGCACTGCGCAAATCCGTTTCAAAATAAACCGGGGGAACAATTTCCCGTTCCTGTATTCCAAGAAGCTGTGCAGCTTTAACGAGAAGGTCCCGGCGCATAAAGGGGGCATACAGCTCCTTTAATCTCTCTTTGGCACGCCCGGCGGAAGCCCCGACAACGATTCGGTCAGGGAAGAACACATCTTCGAGCGCATGACCCTCGCGCAGAAATTCAGGATTGCTGGCTACCGCAAAATGCTCTCCCGGCCTCAGACCGCTAATATGTTCTATCATCGAAGTTACTTCTTCCCCGGTACCGACCGGGACCGTTGATTTGTTGACGATGACGGTAAACCGGTCGGGATTCAAATGCTTCGCAATGTTGGCCGCTGCTGCTCTTATATAGGATAAATCTGCACTTCCATCTTCGAGGGACGGGGTGCCTACTCCGATAAATACTACATCCGCATCGTACACGGATTGGTAGCTGGTAGAAGCGAACAAGAAAGTGCCCGCTTGCAGCTGTATCAAGTCCTGCAGTCCCGGCTCGTAAATGGGGCTCGTTCCTGCGTTTATGGCATCGACTTTGGCAGCGTCAATGTCGATAATGGTGCAATGATGCCCCATAACTGACAGAGACGTTCCCGTTACGCTTCCGATATAACCTGCTCCAATGCAAGTAATTTTCATGTTCTTCCTCCGATTAATGGCTTAAATAAAAAGCTCCTAACGGAGCCCTTTCGAAAAATTTGCAACAAGGCATTTAACCTTCCCTCACATCACACCCTCGACGATTAACGTCTAAGGCCCTTGAGAGGACCCACAGTGTGATCGAGTGCCTCCAGTGATACAGGTTCAGGAGACATTACCTCAGATACCAAACGGATCTTTTTTTGTTGATTTTTTCTTATTTTTGATACATATTGTATCAGTTTGGTTATTAATTTATACTAAAAAGAGTTGGACGTCAATTACAAAAATAGAAATTTTAACCTGTCCCTTTCTCTTTTGAAGTCATTTATTTTTCTATTTTTGAAAATAGTTTCATAGAGTTTTCACAACGGCAATTGAAAGTCTAACTTGAAGTGAAGCGGTTATTAAATGGCCGGATAATTATGATTTCCCGCAGCTGTCCAAGCATTTATAAGTCTTTATTCATATTTTGTAGTATCCCCTCCTAGAAAGGAGATGACATATGAGCTCGCAAATTTTCAAAGGAACGATCGTCACTCTACTAATTCTTCTACTGCTGTCCTATTCCGATGCACCCAAATCTCCTGACCGCAAAGGGTTCGATATCCCTTCGCTTCTCGGCTCCGGAAATTTCACCAACGGAGATACCAATGTTGTGGAAGACCTGGAATTTCTGCAGAGCCTTAGACTGGGATGGGCCCGGGTCAACCTCTATCCTAACTGGTACTACAAGGACGGCGCCCCTACTCCCCAAACCATTGACAGTATTGTAGCGATGATGTTCGAACACAACATTACTCCGATGCTGCTGTTCGAATACTACGGAAACTATGAATCCAAAGGAATTCCCATCGGAGATTATGACAAATGGTATTCTATCGGCCGCCAATTCGCCGAACGCTTCAGACCGGGAGGTACCTGGGCCCAAATGTACCATGTCCGTGACTGGGGTATAACCGTTTACTCAGCCTTCAACGAACCGGATGTGGAAGCTTCGATCGATCGGCAAGCTTACCGGCAAGCGCTCGAAGGGTTAGCGGACGGAGTTCATTCGGTGGACAGCTCTCTCAAGGTCATCCCGGGCGGATTCAGCTCGCAGAATGCCTTTAAGGACTGGACCTTAAAGGGGTATGGCCCGGTCATTGCCCCGCTGATTAATTCCGGAAAACTGGACGGGCTCGATCTTCATACGTATTTTGACCTGCAATATACCCCGATCAGTGGAACCTATTCAAGCTCTGTTCAATACGCATTCGATCAAGTCAAGGCACGTTCGGGAATTACAAGAGACATTCCGTTCTACACGACCGAGTTCAACGTGAAAGACCGTAATCCTACAAATCCATCATCATCGCTGCCCCCCGAGCAGTTGGCCAACTATTTCCTGACGGCCATCTGGGATTCTCTCGGAGTTGTCAAAAATGACGGGCATTCTCCGGCAACGCGATTCGCCATGCCCTTCTCGCTTCTGCTTACCCCGGAAGAAGATCCCTGGTATGGATTGTTCTCGGGAAAAACCGATGCGTCCACCGGATTGACGGCGAGAGCCAACGTACTGAGAATGGTCTCCAAGCTGACTTCTGGAATGTATTTTGAATACCTGGATCCGAAAGTGACGGGCACCTACGTTCTCTCGGGCAGCTTCAAGAAAGTATGGGTATGGCAAAATAGAAAGGGATGGACCAATCAGCCCGGAACGGAATTTACCATTTCCGGCATTCCAAGCTATGCCACCAAGATCTACATTTACAGATGGAGTGGTCTATGGAAGACGATCGGACTCAAACAAAGTGTCGCGTCCTATCGAATCACCGGACTCGTGCCGGAAGAAACCTACATGTTCGTCGCCGAGTAATAGCCTCCCTCCTGCTCTTCCATTTGCTGCCTATAGGCCGCTATCGTTCTTTGTAATCCCTCCCATAAATCAATTTGAGGCTCCCAGCCAAGCAGCCGCTTGGCTTTCTGTATGACCGGCCTGCGAACCTTGGGATCGTCACAAGGCAATGGATGGAAGGTTATCCGGCTGTCGGATCCCGTAAGCTGTTTTACCAGCTCCGCCACCCGCAGGATGGAATACTCCTTCGTGTTTCCTATGTTAATAATTTGACCGTTAGCTTCATCGCGTTCCATCATTAGCAGAAGACCGCGAATATTGTCATCTACATAACAGAAGGAGCGGGTTTGCGAACCGTCGCCATAGACGGTAATCGGCTCCCCTCTCAGAGCCTGGGTAACGAAATTGGAGATGACCCGGCCGTCATCATTGCGCAATCCTGCGGAATATGTATTAAAGATGCGCGCTACTTTAACCCGGACCCCGTAGCGATGGGCGTACTCATAACAATAAACTTCGCCCAGCCTTTTGCTCTCGTCATAACAAGCTCGCGGCCCCCATGTATTGACATTTCCCCGATATTCCTCCTCCTGGGGATGGATCTCGGGATCTCCATAGGCTTCACTGGTACTGGTATAAAGCAGCTTCGCCCCGTTCCTCCGGGCCAGCTCCAGCATGTGGTAAGTTCCCAGCGTATTCACCGCAATCGTTTCGAGAGGTTGTGCCTGATAAAATTTAGGCGAAGCCGGGGATGCGAGATGAAAGATGGCCTTGACCTTATCCATATAAGGGAGGGCCAGCACCTCCCGTTCACAAACATCGCGCTCAACGAATGTAAACCGCGGATTCTTCAAGTACGGCTCTAAGTTGCTCTTCCTGCCGGAGGACAGATTATCGAGCCCGATGACCTCCTGGCCTTGTTCCAACAGCTTCGCGGTCAGATGCGAGCCAAGGAAACCTGCAGCTCCCGTAACCAAAATTTTATTCTCCATAAACTTCCACCCTTTTCAGTTGTTAATAAGTATTGCTTTTCAGCATTACCAAGGCAGTTCTTAACAGAATGTATACATCCATCCGCCAAGAAATATTTTGGATATATGTAAAATCGTGGTGTAGATTATGATGAATCGGGGCTTTGCGATCAGCGCTGGTTTGCCAAAGTCCGGTTATTCCCGGTTTGACCAGGAATCTCTGCCTCTCCTTCTCCCCGTAAGCATCCTGTACAATTGAAAGCTGCTCCGGCCTGGGACCCACGAAGCTCATCTCGCCGCGCAAAATATTGAGAAGCTGGGGAAGCTCATCCAGACTGGTTTTGCGAATCCATTTGCCAACCTTCGTAATTCTCGGATCATCCGTCGATTCCGGAGATCTCCCTTCTTTGGGAACATGCGTATACATCGTTCTGAGCTTGTAGATCGTGAAAACTTTGCCGTCCTTCCCCACCCTCTTCTGTCTAAACAGAGCCGGACCCTCCGATTCCAGCTTGATCAGAAGGCAGAGAAGGAGGAGGAGCGGAGCGACAACCGGCAGCAATAACAATCCGGCAGTCCAGTCTAGAGCCGGTTTAATTATGGAGCAGTAAAAACCGTACGGCCTCGAAAGCTCTACTGACGACTGTGCTTCTGTACTCGATTTGGTTATAATCCCTTCCATGGACTAGATCACCCGGTTACTCCAATTTTGTTGGCGGTTCTTTCCAATTCTCCGGAGAGCGTAAGCAAATAATCACGCCATTCCGAATACAGATCCTCCCTCTTTAGCGCGAATTCGACATTGGCCTGCAGAAAGCCCAGCTTGGTGCCCACATCATACAATCTTCCTTCATACAAATAGCCGAACAGCGGTTCATAGCGGGTCAATTGCTGCAGCGCATCCGTTAATTGAATTTCGCCGCCTCTGCCCGGCGCCAATCCCCTGATCAAATCGAATATGCGTGGAGTGAGGATATATCTTCCCACAATCGCATGATTGGACGGCGCCTTCGCTTGAGGCTTCTCAACCAGTTGATCGATGCTCGACAACCTGCCCGTAAGATAGGTTCCCGATGCCACCCCGTATTTGTGCACTTCACTCCAGGGTACCGGCTGAAGGGCAATGACGGAGGATTCTTTCGCATCGTATACATCCATCAACTGCCTTAAGCAGGGGACATCGCTGTCGATAATCATATCCCCAAGCAGGACGGCAAAAGGCTCGTTGCCAATAAACTTCCGTGCTGACCAAACGGCATGACCGAGTCCAAGCGGCTCCTTCTGCCGGACATAGTGAATGTCTATCAGATTGGATACGTCCTTTACGATCTGCAGCAGCTCCTCCTTCTTGTTTTCTTCCAGAGCGGATTCCAATTCATGATTGTAGTCAAAGTGATTTTCAATGGAGTTCTTGTTACGACCTGTAACGATAATCAGATCATAGATTCCCGACCGGACCGCCTCTTCAACAATGTACTGAATGGTTGGAACATCCACGATGGGCAGCATCTCTTTCGGGATGGCCTTGGTCGCCGGCAAAAAGCGGGTGCCTAGACCCGCCGCTGGGATGATCGCTTTTTTTACTTTGCTCATTTCACTACTCCTCCTTGAATCTCAACTGAAATCGGCCAGCCCAAAATGAAATGCCAGCTCTAAATTATAGTTGTCAACTTACTATTTATTAGATACAATATGTATCATCATAAACCTAATTTAGTATACAATATGTAACGTGTCAATAGCCGCTTTTGTCACCTTTAGCATAGAGAAAGGAGTTTGGTTCATGAAGTACGGCCGCCGAATTGCGAAATTACGGGAAAACAAAGGGTTTACTCAAGAACAGATGGCACAATTTCTGAATATATCGCGAGCTTCCCTTTCCCATTACGAGAAGAACCGCAGGAGACCCGATGTGGAGACGTTAAAAAAAATGGCCGATCTCTTTCAGGTTTCGACTGATTATTTGATCGGACGGAAGGTCAACCTCAACTGCACGGGTTGGGAAGTCCTCCCCGATCTGCCCGAGGAAGAGGAAGGAGACTGACGCTTTTCCTGTGGAAGCGCTTTATAGCGATGTCATCTGCATTTAAAATAAAATATTGAATGTATCATGCAACATTCTGGGCCTTCTTCCCGTCTACATAGATGCAAAGGAAATTCCCACCATTGACAATCAGGAGGATACATAATGAACAAGATGCTAAAATCAGTCGCTGTCGTTGCTTTGTCTGTAGGATTGATCGGGTCTACCGCAGTCGCTGCCTCAACCGCGGACTGGACGGAGGTCAAGGCGATATTTAACCATAAGATGAAAGTAGCCATTGACGGACAAGCCCCCGAATCCCCCATGACGCCCCTAATGGTGGACGGAGTGGCTTATTTACCGGTCCGTGATTTGGGAGAAGCGCTCGGCATGAATGTAATCTGGAACGAGCAGGAGTACAGAATCGATATCCAGAATGGGCCGAAGGAGGCTGTCACCGATACGATGGAGGCCATAGTACTGGACGTGCAGGCAGCGGCCAACAGTGGAGATCGGATTGTCAACGTACTATCCTTGGGGGCGGATTCTCCGTATCCGGTGATCCGGCTGATCGTCCCTGCAGACCTAAACATCACCGGACCCGAGTCCGAGGATTCTAAAGAAGCACCTGAATTAAAGCCTGGAATGAAAATAGAAGCGACTTATAGTCTGGCCATGACCCGCAGCCTCCCGCCGCAAACCCGCGCTGAAGCCTTCCGTATCATTCATGAGCTCGGACAAGTGGAAGGTACCGTACAGTCCGTCAAATCCACCGATCATGGATGGACTATCAAGGTGGACGAGAAAGAAGGCGATCCAACCAGCGGCGTCATTCTTCATATCGCTGAGGATACGGTAATCCGATCAGGAGCGATGGCGGAGCCCGCCAAAGCGGACGAAATCCGGGAGGGAGCGAAAATCAAAGCTTATTACGGTCCGATCATGACCATGAGCTTGCCGCCCCAAAGCTCCGCACAAGCCATCATCCTGTTGGATGGCACCGATTCGCCGGAGTAATGCGTATAATTCCGGCCCGATAGGGTTTCACCGTTTACCTTAACCGATATGCAATAATAATTTATAAGAACCTCGGCAATCTCATTGAATAATGATGATTGGAGGTTCTTTTTTCATGCCGCTCAAGCTCTCTCGAAAATATTGCCATATAAGCGGTCGCGGCGATTGTTAAATGCAGTTACAAAGTGTATAATAAAAGATCAGAACATATGTTTCTAATTCGGGAGGAATTATGAAAGGCTCTACTCATCTTGCTATCGGCGCGGCCATTGGCGTGTTTGCCGGACTGTACCATTCGATGGATTTTAAAGAAGGGGCTATGTGTGTGGCGGCGGCCGCCTTCTCCTCCTTAAGTGCCGACCTGGACGGCAACAGCATTCTGAGCGGCAAATTGGATAAAATGTCCAAGCTGCTCCGAGAAAGCATTCTGGGCCTGGGGATTTTATCCGTAGGGGCTGTTCTTTACTTCTATTTTTACCGCCATCTCTTCTATATGGAGTGGACTATGGTGGCCACCGCCCTGTTTCTTCTCGGCCTGATTACGCGTCAAGGAGTTATCCGCAATTTTCTGCTGAGTCTTATCGGGATCGGTCTGATTTATTGGGGATGGCAGAATGAAATGATCTGGATGGCCGGACTCGGCCTGTTCATTTCCTGGGCCCCTTGGTTAAAGCACAGAGGGATGACCCATACCTTATGGGCTGTATTTCTATGGTGGGCAATCGGGTTGGGATTGGAGCGTCAAGTCGGTATTGAGGGGATCGCCGCTTTGTCCGCCATCAGCTATTTTTCTCACCTGCTGGCAGATACTTTTACACCGAGCGGGGTTAAGTGGCTGTACCCTTTATACAAGAAACCGATCCGCCTTCTCAGGTAAGAAAGAGAAAACCTGCCGCATGATTATCCCGGCAGGTTTGGCAGGCTGGGGCGGCAGCCCCCCTCATCTCTATGAAACTTTTTGAGAGCCGCTTCTAATTCTTATCCCCGTCCTCGGGATCTTCCCTGTTGGCCCGTTTCATATATTCATCATACCGGTCATCCACTTCTTTACCCATGGTCCGGAACCGCTTCGTCTCCTCAACGATGGGATCCAACTGGACGGTCTGCCGGATTTCATATTTGGATGGTAGGCGTCCGACCGCTTCATCATCCGGATCACCCTTATTGAATTCTCCCTCCAGCAGAGTCTCCGTAACGATTTTCTCCAGTTTATCCTTATCCTTCATGTCGTCCCTCCTATTTAAACACGGTGAGTAACCAGAATGATTCCTATTATATCCTAATTAGAAACAGGCCAATCCCGATCCACTGCCTGTGACCGCCCTCTTCTGCCTGCTCCTATTTCGTGCCTAAATGGTGACATACCCAAGTAAACCCGCTATAAGCCGAAGACCAGCCCTGTTCGGCCGGGGAGACCGATGTTTCGTAGCGGCCCTCTTCCAACACCCGAAGCACGGCTTCCCGCCACCGATACTCCCCTTGTTCGTAAGCGAAGCTTTCTCCGTCATCATCGAACAAGCGGAACTTGCCCGAGGCCGTGCCATAATGATGCAGCTCGATAGCTACCTGCTCCCCTTGTCGCGGGACATGCGGCAGCTCCGGCATCATCGGAATGATCGAGCCGTCCCGCACATAGACAGGAATAGTGTCCAGTCCGGGGGAGGCCTCGATATAACGTCCCCCTTCATGACGGATTCCGGTATCGAAATCGTACCATACCCCTTCCGGCAAATAAACCTGGCGGCTCCGTTCACCGGCGAACAGAGGAGCTACCAGCATGGAATCACCGAGCATATATTGGTCGTCCAGCTCGCTTTCCGCTGAAGCCCCATACGCGAAATCCGTCGAGTCCAGCTTACTCTCCCCCCGCGCATTTCGGGCCGCGAACGCTTCTTCCAGGGCCATCGGCCGGATAGGAGGAACCCCTTCTTCGTGATAGCGGGCGAAGGCCGAGTATAGATATGGAATCAACCGCATTCTCAAGCGGATATACTTGATGACGACAGGCTCAGCTTCGGGGAAGGACCACGGCTTCGTCCCGTCCGCCCAAGCGTTCAGCATGGCCAGCGGCGACAAGCAGACTACCTGCATCCGCCGGACCCAGTCTTCCGCATTCTCCGCTTTCCGCACCTCGGGAGTCCACAGCAAGCCGCTGAAGCCGGAATTGCATAATGCCCGTACGAAAGAGCGGTGATCATACAAGTCGGAATACAGAACATAAGGCATGGAAGAGGCGCATCCATTGGACGCTCTGACGAGACCGTAGGTTCTTCGGCCGGCGGCGCGGAACAGGTCCGCTGTCATCTTCTGCAGCGCCAAGCCGTAGATCTGGCGCATTTGCTCGCCATCATACCCGGACGGAAACTCGGCATGCTCGGGAAATATCCATGAATTACGCGTCAGTTCGCTCCCATCGCATTCGTCCAGCTTATATCCGGACACTCCCTTGTCCACATGCTCCCGGCGGTGCTGATCGCTGTAAATTTGCCGCGCTTCCGGCAATGTATAGTCCGGCACCAATCCATGCCATACCGTATGGGAGCCGGATAGTGCCTTAAGCGGCTCGTAGATTCCTGCATCCGGAGATACGTAAGGATGCTCCCACAGATTGACGCGGAAACCGTTCTTCTTCATCTCGTCTACAAAGCCGGCCGGATCCGGGAATCTCCCTTCATGCCACTCGTACGTTACCGGATAGCTTCTGCTGTGCCAACCCGGCTCCAGCCCGATGACATCGCACGGCACCCCCCGCTCGCGAAATTCCATGGCTTCCTTCAGCACCTCATCCGCCGAATAGCTCTTCGGCACCCGGTGCCAGAAGCCCAGCCCCCATCTTGGAGGCAGGACTCCCCCGCCATGATACAGGTTATAGCGGCGAACCGCATCCAATATGGTCGGGCCGGCAAATACATACAACTCAGCCCCCTGATCCGGGATAACCATCTCGACTTGGTCCGAAACCGGAGTCGCCTTCCAGTCCGGGTCGCTGTTGCGGTCCTTCGCTTCCCCGTACAGACAGTCCGAACGCACTGCGGACCCGCAGTAAATGGTTGCGATGCGCGAGGTATCTACATATATTCCGTATCCAAGACTGGAGACGTACCATGGAACCGGCGCATGAGTCTCGCCGGTATCCTGCTTCGGATCGCTGTTCACACGCAAATATCTCGTCCGCCCGCGATGATTCATCCGCATGAACTGAAGACCCAGCCCATACAGCCGCTCATCCCTTTGCAGCGGAAGAGTAATGACGGTTCGAAGCTGGTCCGTCCTAAGCTCAATCTCACTCAGTTGGAAAGGCAGGCTGCCGCTTCCCATTCGCTCCAGCGCCTCCGTCTTATGTAACGGCTGGACGATCGAAGACGGCGTCCGCCCGGAAGGATTCCCGACGCGAAGTCTCCATACGCCGGCCGCCACCTCCTCCCAGCCTTTGTCAGCGGAAATCCAACGATTTTCCATATACAAAGCTCCTCTCCCATGTTCGTTTAACGGCTGGCACTTATCGGACCAAGGTCGCCTCCTCTAACACCCGGTTTCCCGGAACTCCGCAGGGGGCAGGACTTGCTGACGTCCCGATTCGCAAACGGGTTCGCCCAAGCAATAGAGCTGTCCTGTCCCATAATCCGTTCAAGCCGTTCCCGGAGGTTTGATTCCGTTGCCATGCAGGGGCATATTCATAATCATTCTGGTCCCTCGTCCCGGCTCACTCTCTATCGTCAGCCCATACTCCTCTCCGAACACCATTTGGATACGCCGGTGAACATTAACCATTCCAATCCCGCCTTTATCCTTCCGCGAGCCATCCTCCTCATCCGCAAGCCGATTGGTCTGCAGCTTGGACTGCAGCCGCTGCAAATGATCAAGTGCGATCCCGACCCCATTGTCCTCCACGATGACGCGGAACCGGTCTCCCTTCTCCTCCGCATCGATCCGTATCCAGTGATGATCCTCCACTCCATCCGGAAAGGCATGCTGAAACACATTTTCCACCAAAGGCTGCAGGGTCAGACGCACCATCTTCTTCAGCAAAAATCTTGGAGGAACGGACACATCAATTTCGAATTCGCGGTCTATTCGGTGTTTTAGAATAATCATATAGTTAAGGACGTGGTTCAATTCATTCGCAACGGTAATCTCCTCCAGATTGGTCTGAATCGAATACCGGAGCATGTATGCCATCGCTTTCACAATATCCGATATTTCCTCTGAATCCTGCACTGCGGCGTAACATACAATCGTCTCCAGAGTGTTGTACAGAAAGTGGGGATTAATCTGAAGCTGCAGCGATTGGAATTCCGCCTTCTGTCTCTCCATCTGGGTTTCGTGATTTTTCAGCTCCGCCTCATAAACCTGCTCCACCAACTCGGACAATCGGTTGACCATCAGATTGTAACGGACCATAAGCTCCGTGATTTCATCCTTCTGCTCGGGCAGCGGAATCATCATCCAGTTTCCTTTTTCCGTTTGCCTCATTCCTTTTTTGAGTACCTGGATGGGGCGGGTAATGGAGCGGCTGAACCGGTACGCCAGCAGAGAAGCGAATGCAAACGTGAACAATCCTACAATGATCGTCGTCATCCTTATGCTTGAGACGGGCTTCATAATTTCATCCATTGGCATGGATACGACCAGATTCCAGCCGGAATAATCCGACTTGCGGCTCATGAACATCCGCTCGCGGCCTTCTTCGTTCACCATAAACATCTGCTCATCCGCGTGTAAAATGTTGTCCCTGAACGTTCCTTCCACATCGGTACGAATCCGGGAAGGATCCGGATGATAGACGATTTTCCCCATCTTATCCACGATAAAAAAATAACCGTCCTCGCCCAAATCGACTCCGTTCCACAGAGCAGACAGCTCCATTGATTTAATTTCAATGGCGAGAATTCCCTTGTAATCGGTAGAGGAGTAGCCCTTGATCTGCCGGGCAAGCCTCACCACCTGCTTGTCATACGATGGAAAAATGCTGCTGTTCATGATCGATAAGCTGCCGTCCGGCTTCGTGTATTCCAGCAAATACCGGAGCTGCTCCTCTATTTCGGCGGAAGAGAAAGTTTCATCCGGCATGCCGTTATAATCATAGATCGCGTTGCCGTCAAAGCTGATAATATAAATGGACAATATCTCCGGATTCCGGATCAGGATCGGCTGCAGCCCGACTTCCTTGATAAGCTTGCGATAATGATAATAATCGTAATCTTCCGGCGGATTGGGTAGGTCTATAAATTTCTTCACATCCCGATTGTTCAGAAGCGCGATAATGGAACGCTCATACGATTTCAGGTACAGGTCGGTATGATTAATGGCATTGTTAATAATTTGCGACATATGGCGCCTGATTTGGTCATCCAGCTCTTTCGAAGATTTACTGTAGGTGGATATGCCGACGGAAACGAGAGTCGCTACTATGATGACGAGAAAATACAAGAGTAGTTTCCGGTACAGACTGCCCTTGATCATTTAATCCCCAGCTTGGCCCGGTATTCCGACGGAGACTGACCGGTCACTTTTTTAAACATCTTCGTAAAATGGGGATAGTCCTCGTATCCGACCTCCGCCGCGACATCCACAATGCGAAAATGCGGAACCGCGAGCAGCTGCTGCGCTTTTTCCATCCTTCTCTTGATCCGGTATTGGACGAAGGTTTCGTTCGTCATCTTTTTGAACAGGGAGCTGAAGTAATTGGGCGTAAATCCGGCTTTCTCCGCAACCTCCTCGAGGGAGATTTCCTCGGACAGATGAAGCTCGATATAGGCCTTCGCCTCCTCCAGAGGATCCTTGAACCGGCCGTTTCTTTTCAGGCTCAGCTCATCCATGATCCGCTCCAACTGCCGTTCGAAAAAATCGAATGCTTCCTCCCGGGTCCGCGCTCCCATATATTCCGAGGAGATCCGGGGAAAAGAGGAGTCTCTAGCCTGCAGCCTTCTCTCAAGCATGCTTATACAATCTTTAAGCAATTCGCTGCATTGAAGCGCATTCATTCCCGTCGAGAAGCAGTCTTCTTTCCACTGCTGAACCAGCTTCTTCACCTTCTCCTGGTCCAAGGACCAGATGCACTGATCCGCCTGATCAATCCATTCCACATACCTGGAAATGGGAATGTAGCCTTTGACCGGCTTATTCAGCAATTTGTCCAATATGGCATGAACATCAGGCTTTGTAACCGGCTTCAATAAATAGTGCTTTACCCCGTAAGTCAAGCACTGCTGTGCATAAGCAAAATCCCCGTAGCCGGAAATGACTACGGTTTGAATATGATCGTACTGCTCATGAATATGCCTGCATAGCTCCAACCCGTCCATCTTGGGCATCCGGATGTCCGTGAAGATGATTTCAGGCTTATGTTCCTGTACAACCTCAAGCGCATGCACACCATTATTGGCGGTATATATGCTGGCAAGAGACGAATGATACTGCTCGGCCATCCTGACCAATCCTTTGCGAATGACCGGCTCGTCATCAACGATAAGTAAGTTCACAGCCTCGTCCCCCCTTCTCTCCATCTAAGGATGGAAAAAAGTATCCGCCCGAACGAACGTCGCAGCAGATACCGAAATGATTGACTATCACATGTACTGAAGTCCCGTCTATTATAGCCCCGGGGCTTGGCTGTTGTAAAACCATTTTTCCCCGGGGCTCCATGGAAGATCACTTCGTGCGGTCGATGACCCCATCGTTGTTTTTATACCTTTCCGTCGCTTCCTTAATGATTTCATCTCCGCCCTTGGCCTTGTACTCCTCGATGACTTTAGGCCAGTCAGAGATCGGCTCCCTGCCATAGATCATCTTGATCATATGATCCAGGATGAGCTTCGGCCCCACATCTCCGCCCGGAGCCAGATCCGGATATTTAGTAAAGCTGCTCAGATTAGGGTTGAATGTAATTCCCGGACGACCTTCGTGGGCGAGAATGTTATCGAAAGCGTCCAGCATATCTTTGCCGTCCTCGGTTAATTCCGCCAATTTCTTTCTATAAGTGCCGTCGTGAACCATCCAGAGATTCCCGCTGCGGAAGCCTTCCTCGTCCACTTCCTCTTTGGTTACCGGGAATTTGTAATTAACCTTGCCATTTTCTATCGTGTAAGTATCGCCTTCGATTCCGAAAGAGAAGAACATTTCCGCTTCTTCCGTCGTCATCCAGTCGAAGAACTTAATGATGTCGATCGCTGTTTCTTCACTCACCTTGCTATTAATATAATAGGTTTGTGAAATAGCAGCAACGTGCTGAAGACCTCCCTTGCCGTCCGTGCCTGTCGGCGAAGCGACAATATCCACTCTGCTGTTGGGATCGGCTTCCTTGATTTTCGTTCTAAACCCGGCCAGCCCTTCCGCATTGGCAGCCCACATTCCCGCCTTGCCCGCACTGATGTTTTTGGTGTAATCGGCTTGTGTCACCGTTGCGAAATCTTTGGGAATCAGGCCTTCATCATACATGGCCTTATAAGCTTCCAATGCTTTGGTCATATTCTCTACGTCAAAAAATTTCGGTACGACCTGGCCGTCCTGCAGTTCAAATTGGAAAGGCAGCACGTCGTAAGCTCCCAGGAAAGTATCGGCATACTTGAAATTTTCTCGGAACTGGTACGGGTATTCCACTCCCAATTCTTTGAATGCCCGCAGAACATCGAGAAATTCGTCCGCCGTCTTCGGCATTGGCAAACCGGTTTTTTCCAGAAGATCGGTGCGAAGGAAGGTTGCACGCCGGGAAGGATTGGAGATCCACAGCGGAATTCCGTATATTTTTCCTTCAAAGCTGGTCTCTTCCCAAGCTTCTTTAGGAACCTGGGCCATCAGATTCGGGGCATGCTCTTTCAGCAAATCGTCCAGAGGTCTGAACACTCCGGCTTCCACCGATCCGGCCATAGATGAAGTCGTTGGGCCGCCTCTCAGATTTCCGACGACGTCCGGAATGTCGTTACCGGCGAACATCAAGCTCATTTTCTGATCGAATTCCTTATGCGACACAGGAATAATGTTAAGATCGGTGTTGGTCAGCTCTTCCAGCTTCAATACCCATTTGTCCTTATTAATGTCGGGCGAAGACTCCAAATATGGGTTCCCGGACGTAGAGAAGGAAATCGAGAACTTCGTCGGCTCCTTCTTGGCTTCGCCGGGCTTTTCCTCCCCTGCCCCCGTATTGGGAGATGGTGAAGCTTCCTTGCCTCCGCCGGCACAGCCGGAGAGAGTCGTTACAGCCAGAACCCCGGCTAATGCCAGACCCCATGCCTTTTTCATGTTTACCCCTTCTTTCTATAATTGTATTGATAACGTTTCCAGTCTTGTTACCAATGATAACGTTTGCTCTTCTTCCCTTGTATTGGGAATTTTATTATGCCTTGTGTTCTTTTACGATTTAATGGAACCGATAAGCATTCCTTTAATGAAATACTTCTGCAAGAAAGGATAGACCATCATAATGGGCAGCGTAGAAATCGCAATGACCGCCATTTTCATCCCTTCTGGAGACATATTGGCCAGATTTTCAAAGGAGGAATCCATTTCCCCGAATGTATCGGTAATGACGATCTCCCGCAGACGAACTTGAAGCGGGTACAGGGCCCTGTTGTTAATATAGTACATGGCACTGGAATACGAATTCCAGTGGGATACGGCATAGAACAGTCCCATCGTAGCCATAGCCGGCTTGGACAGCGGAAGCACAATGCTCCACAGAATTCTCATCTCGCCGGCACCATCGATCCTTCCGGAGTCAATCAATTCACCCGGCAGGTTATTAAAGAATGACCGCATGATGAACAGATTGTAAGCACTTATGGCTCCCGGAATGATCAGCGCCCATAAAGTATCGAGCATCCCCAGGGAACGGATCAGCAAGTAGTTTGGAATCAGCGGTGCGCTGAAAATAAACGTTAGCAGCACCATCATGAGCACGTACCTGCGTCCCAAATATTCCGATCTGGATAACGGATAAGCCAGTGAGGCCGTTGCCGCCAGATTGAACAAGGTTCCGAACACCGTCACGACAACACTCACCATAAACGCTCTCCAAACCGACATATCTTTAAGAACAATCTGGTAGTTGACGAATGTGAAATCTACAGGAAGTATCGTCACCTTTCCCGAGTTAATAGCCAGTTCACCGCTTAAGGATTGAGCCAGCACATGCAAAATTGGAAGCAGCATGCTTAAGGCGATCAGCGTGATTATAAAGTAATTGAAAACCTGAAAAATTCGTTCTCCCTTGCTCATTCTTTTCATTTCTCTACACCTGCCTTAATAAAGTGAGTCTCCGGTTGCCTTCTTGCTTAAGGTGTTACCAATCATGATCAGCAGAAGTCCGACTACGGATTTGAATAAACCGATGGCCGTCGTATAGCTGTACTGCTTCTCCAGCAGACCGGCCCTATAGATGTAGGTGTCGAGAATCTCTCCCTTGTCCGCATTCAAGGAATTCAAGAAGACATAAACCCTCTCAAATCCGAAATCAAGGAAATTGCCGATGTGGAGCAGGAAAAGAATCATGATCGTAGGAAGAATCGATGGAATCGTAATCGAAATCGTTTGGCGCCAGCGATTGGCCCCGTCTATGACGGCAGACTCATACAGTTCCGGATTAATGCCGGCCAGAGCGGCCAAGTAAATGATCGTTCCCCATCCGCTGTCTTTCCAAATGCCGGAGCCGATCAGAATACTGCGGATGTAGGATTCTTCTCCAAGGAAATATATCGGCTCCACCCCGAACCGGCCGAGGATTTCGTTAACGACTCCGGTCGTCGGCGACAGAATTCCGATGGCGATTCCGCCAATTATGACCCAGGACAGAAAGTGCGGCATGTAAACGATCGTTTGCAGAATTCTTTTGTAGACAATAATGCGCATCTCGTTGAGCAGCAGCGCCAGGAGGATTGGAATCGGGAAGGCGATGAACAGATCATACAAACCAATCAATAAAGTATTTTTGAAAATAGTTAGAAATTCGTCGTAGGCGAACATTCGTTTAAAATGTGCCAACCCGACCCATTCGCTTCCCCAAAACCCTTTGAACAGATTATAATTCTGAAAAGCCATGGCGCTCCCGAATAAGGGGATGTATTTAAAAATAATAAAATAAATAATCCCCGGAATTGAAAGCAAGTAAAGCGCTTTATATTTTCGCACCATTCCCCAAAGCTCTCGTTTGTTGGCAAATCGGTATTGGACCCGATCGGAAGGCTGGATTTTGCTAGCCATCTGCACCTCTCCCCCCATTAAACTGAAGTTCTCATATGGCTGATCTTACTCTGAAAGCGGCATCAGAGACAATGGAGTTATCCTCCCTGAGTTGTGTTTTTTTACGATTGGCCCAAACCGTTGGCTCCATTGCGATCTTCCCCCTGTGGCGGACCTTGGAGGCGCGGCCGGATATAGAAAAACAGCCGGGAACTGCCCCCGGCTGTTTCTTCCAGATTATTTCTCCTTATTCATTAGTTAATAGGCTGACGTATAGAATCTACTAGTAGGCCCTGGCCTCGGGTAAATTCCGTGGGTCAGTTGGGCCTGTTCGGCCTGTCGGGCCTGTCAGGCCTATCCGGCCTGTCCGGTCTGTCAGGCCTGTCCGGTCTGTCCGGTCTGTCAGGTCTGTCAGGTCTGTCAGGTCTGTCAGGTCTGTCAGGTCTGTCAGGTCTGTCGGGTCTGTCAGGTCTGTCAGGTTTGTCAGGCCTGTCGGGTCTGTCAGGTCTATCTGGCCTGTCGGGTCTGTCTGGCCTGTCGGGTCTGTCAGGCCTGTCCGGTTTGTCGGGAGGCACATCGCCGGCAATAACAATCTCGTTGACATTATTCCAGGCATCCTTGTTGTTGCCATGACCTACCACTCTCAAATACCGCGCATAAGTGTCCGGTATCGGGTATCCTTCCAGAAGCTCCGTCAATCCGCTGCTCTCACCGCTGTACACCTTGGTCCACTGATTTCCGTCAGTCGATAACTCAATATCAAATTTATATTTCAAGTACTGGAATTGAGCCATCAGAACATAGGAAATCAATCTCTCCTGGCCGAGATCAAATTCGATCCACTGCTCCCCTTTGCCGGCCCAGCGGGTTCCCAGCTCCTTGTCAATGGCGTTTTCCGGCGGATAATCTTTATGCGAGTCACTTGCCCGTGCTGTCATAATTGGATAGACCGTCAAATTAGGGGGAATATCCCCATACACTTCCAGCGACTTGAACTGGACCGTATATTGGACGAAAGCATTTTCCTCTTCGCTCCGCGCGGTAATGACCGCTTTACCATTGGGCGATCCCGCTTGAGTCACTTCAACGGTGCTGCCGGGCTGGCCTTTCGCCGCAACCTGCGGTACCTCTTGCGTACCTACCGGCAATTCATAAGTATAATCGAATTTGTCCGGGGAGAAACCCGGCAGCGCTTCGCCGTTTACCAAAATTTCCTTCAGCAGTGGCAGGTCGCCGAAATCGGAATCCGGTACATCCAGGTCGCCGCCCCCTACCGGAGTGCGCTTGATGTTTTCCAAAGCTTCCGTCCCCAGTCTCTCCTTCAATTGCTGCTTATACAGGCTTCCCGGAGTGACATGCATACCTTCATGCTCCCAAAATCCATTGTTTCTCGGGCGCGGATCATAGGAACTCGGAACAAGAGGAGACACGTTAATGCCGTCATTGTTCGGAATATGACCGATTGCATAATTCTGCGCAGTCGGAGGCTGTTGGGAGACCAATCCTCCTTCGGTATTCCAGGTTACATAGTTGGCTCCAGACCAGCCGTGTCCGCTGCCAAGCCATGCACGGTCACGTATATTGATCCGTGCGCTTATGTTATCGAATAGACCGCCTACGGACCATCTGTGATGCGGTTCGCTCGTATTGTAATCCTTCGTGGATTGACTGTCGAGGAACACATTCGGACCCTGAACACGGCTGTCAAAGACAAAAGCATGTCTCGAGGTTTCCGCATAGGTGCGCTGAACCAGGTTCAACTGGCCTTGTATATAAAAGCTGTATCTCCGGCCGCCTGTAATGATACTGACCATATCGTACTGTTCGCTGTCCTGCACAGTTATCCATTTGGCATGGCGGCCTATTTGAACAAGCGCATAGGACAGGTGGTATCCCGTAACCTCCCTCACCCAGCCGTTCTTGACGCTGTTAAACACCACGAAGCGTTCCGCATGCTGTTCATCCGCATAATACGGATCCGTCTTTCCGTTATCATTCGTAGTATCCTTGATGCTGGGGTCAAACTCGCTGACGACGCGAATATTTTCTACTCCGACATGCTCGATACGAGCCTCGTCATTATATTTGAGCATCAGTCCGCCGCCCCATCTGCGTTCGATCGAATTTGCCAAAGGGGCATCTACAGTAATCTGATTGCCGTCGATGGCTGTAATAACCCGGTCAAAATCGAGATTGAACGGCGTCCACTGATTCGTGCCGCTGCCTCCGGGCCTCATATATATATGATCCATTCCGATTTCGTGAATCCAACGGCTGTTGCCTACCCGGCGTACCATCACCGTATCGCCTACTTGATAGTCGGAAGCATCCTTCACGTGGAAGGTCCGCGAACCGGAAGGCACGAATAAATCCGTAATTTCTACGCTGCTTCCGTTATCTACCACCGGAGCCGTGTTGGGGCCGATGACGACCAAATTTCTTGCAGCCTTACCCGTTCCGAGAATAATCGTTCCGTCCTCGCCTTTGCCTTCCCCACGGAGCACGACACCGCCTGTGTGAATATTAAGTGTCCCGGCAACACGGAATGTGCCCTGCTTCAATAAAACTGCGCCGCGGAATCCGTCCGGACCGACCGGCATTAACGAGACCTGGTCGATAGCCTCCTGGATCCTGGCCGTATCGTCTCCTTCTCCCGGTTCCAAAGCTATTCTTGCTTGAACATCAGGCAGCCGGACTCCTCCGCCCATATAGCCGCTATTGGAAAAATCAAGGATTTGATTGCCTTTATAATCCGGCACATATACCATCTTTCCTTGGTCATTAAGAAAAGCAACGCTGCTCTGACCGGCCGGTACGGCATCAGCTTCCAATACAGTGAAGTAGAAAGCATCATAGTAGATTTCCCCGCCTGCTTCTATCTTCAGCTTCACCGCATACTGTCCCGGAACATCGGCCGTACCGGGAATGGTTAGCGCCTTCTCCTCCCCTTTGGCGAATGCAACTGGATTACTCGGGCCGACGATCGTGCTTCCGTTAACTTGAACCTCCATGCTGATCGAGGCATCTACGTTCGCTCTAACCGGAATTTCCGGGTACACATCCCCAGGTACGATAACGGCCGGCTGGCCGATTTCGATTTTCATGCGGGGATGGGTCAGGTCCGTCACGGCGATTAGAGCTTCCGCATGAAATTCCTCCGGATCTTTGACCACAATCCACAAATCTTCGTTTATCAGTTCCCCCCCTTGCACCGGCACTTCTACAAATACCTGGCTTGCACCCGCTTGAAGAGCGGTAACGACGCCGTTCTGGTCGATAGTAGCACTCTGCACAGCAGAGGTATAAAATTTCTTTGGAATATGCTCCAAATCAACCTCTTCCCCTGTATTCAGCCTCGCTTTTGCTTTAAGAGTCAGCACTTCATCTTTCGTCATCTCAATCTGATCGTTAAGCTTATATCTTTGACCTTGCTCATTCACAAAATAAACGCTCTGCAAATTGTCCGGTTCCGGATTGATTTGCCCATCGAAGTTATAAACCTCGAACTCCGCCACTTGAACGTTGTTATCGCTCGCCAAGGAAAGATCGAGTTTGACGTATCGTCCCGTCACCTCTTCGAACATTACATTTTCCAGGCTTCCGATACTCCCTTTTTTGACGAAGGCATCCTTCCATTCCACACCGTCATCCGAATATTGAATCTTATATTCTGCGAACCGGCCCGCTTTAAATTGAATGACCGTTTTGTTGAAAGTTTCCTGCCGCCCCAAATCCACATAGAGCCATACATTCATATCCTGCCGGTCTGCCGCAAGTGGCTGCCAGTAAGTTGTCGGATTGCCGTCCACGGCTTTGTCCGCTTCCCGGTCGCTTGTCTTGCTGCTTGAATAGGCCGGCTTCCCCATGGCCAAATTGACGTTCATTTCGGTTTCCGCTGCTCTTGCTGTCGACATCCCGCCACCGCCGGCCGGCAGCCATGGCGTCAGCATAAGCAAAACCGCCAGACACAGACTTAATCGATTTGTCCAAGACACGATTCATCCTCACCTTTCGCTTTAATTTTGATAGCGCTTACAATTTGAACACTACCAAAACCTTCCGCCCAATCCAATGGACTAACTTATGATTCCTATATGCTAATTTATGGTTTGGAGGTAAAGGTGGCTTATCTGAGGATTCCCCCCTAGATGAACCCGGTTTGTAAGGTTGTCTTTAAAATGAGGATTAGTTCAACTCATGAGGTGAGAGTAGGAAAGCCCGTTTGGGTTATATGCGTATGCTATAATTGCATTACCTCTATCTTTTCGAAAGGATGCCGACAATGAGTAATTCATTAACCGACCTGAAACGAGTTCCGCATACTATATTGGAGCATAGATTGGAAACGGCCAGGAAGCTGGAAGAGAACGAAACCGAAGCCTATGAGCTTCTCAAGGATAAAGAGACCGGCGAACACTACCTGATGTATCACTATATTCATTTGAATGTATCGGAAGGCGGTCACAAGGAAACTTATTATCACTTCATGCCCATAGGTCATGACGACGCATTGGCTATCGTTCTCGGAGAACAGGGGTATCATTATCCCGAGCAGTGGAATCGCCCCTACCTTCGCAACAGCTCTAACGACGATTCTTATGTCTGGTTTGACCCTTCCACTTCAGAATCTTATGAGTATTACGAGCGGTTGGGCCAGTTGCTTAATGACAAGCTGACCCGGTTCAAAAAGAATGGAAAGCCGGACCCCGATGCTATCCGCAGCTTGCTGCAAGACCTGGATAAACTATAGCCGATATCAGCTTCGCACATCCCTTCGAGAGAAGACAATCCAGGAAAGTGCAATAAATAACAGGTAATAAAGAGTCAACATGAGAATGGAAAAGCTCGGCGTTAATCCTTCCATAGGTGCGCTGCCCTCCAGATAAGGAAGCAGATTGGTATGGGTGAACAGCAAGTATTTCACCCAGCTATAGCCGCTGAAGAAGAGAACGAGCGCATTCCCTGTAAACATGAGTACAATGGCACAAGCGACAGCCAGCGTTCCGTTCTTGAACAGTGTAGAGATCGTAAAGGCGAAAGTGACAATCATCAGCAGATGGACGGATTTAAGCCCGTAGATTTGAAGAAGATGCAGCAGAATGGAGCCTTCCTTGACTTCGCCGTTCGCTACGTACAGATAAGGGGAAAAGGCTTCATAGAATCCGAATTTAAACCCTCCAACCAATACGGAGACGACAAATAGTAGAATCAGCAGGAAAACCGCGAACATAAGGACGGATAAATATTTCGCAAAAAGAATGCGTGATCTGGACACGGGGCGAATCAGCAACAGCTTCATCGTCCCCCAGGAATATTCTCTGGCCACACTATCCGAAGCGATAATGACCGTAAATAAAGTAATGAATGAAATGAATAACGTGTAATCCCGAACGGTTCCCCATAGAGTCGAATCATCGGGTGGAAGATTATAGTTCAGCCTATACTCGTTAATGGCTATTTCGTTCCTTAACTTTTGCTTGTCAAAATCGGAGAGAGAGGGATCTTCCAGCATTGTAGTCAAGCTGCTGTTCGCTTCATTAAGCTGCTTCCACCATTCATCATTCTTATCGGCCGAGGGAAGGAACGAGACGGCAATGGCCACTCCAACAAGCAGCCCTATGAAAATCCAGGTGCGAATTCTTTTGTATATTTTCATATTTTCATTTTGAATGAGCGGCCATAGATTCATTTCCGGTTCCCCTCCCCTATTTTCTCCCGAAGCGTATTCCCCGTGCTTGTGATTTCGAGGAATTTATCTTCCAAATTTTTTGCCAAAATTCGGATCTCATACACTTTGACACCGGCAACGACCAAGCATTCATTCAAGGACGGAATCTGCCCGATCTCCGAAGTTACCCGAATTCCAGCCGGATCATCCTCGACCTTCATATCGGCATAGCCAGCCTTTATCGTATTTTTCGCCAAATCGGGACGGTCGATATTAAACATAACCGTGACCTGCTCTGTAGTTCCGACAGCGACGCTATGAACAATGGTTGGGACATCCCTAATCGCTCCGTCCTGTATAATGGCCACCCGGTCGCACATCAATTCCATTTCCGACAGCAGATGGCTGGAGACGACAACCGCCACGTTTTCTTCATGAGCGAGCTTTTTCAAATAATCTCTCAGTTCGCGGATCCCTGCCGGATCCAGCCCGTTGGTCGGCTCATCCAGCAGCAGCAAGGAGGGACGGTGCAGCAAAGCTTGCGCGATCCCCAGTCTCTGCCTCATGCCTAACGAATAAGTTTTAACCTTATCGCGAATGCGGGATTCCAGCCCGACGAGCTTGCTTAAGTACCCGATTCTGTATTTATCCGCTCCCGGAGCCATTCTCGAATAATGAAGCAGATTATCATATCCTGACAAAAATTTATACATTTCCGGGTTTTCGACAATTGCGCCCACATATCTTAACGCCTTCACCTTTTCCCGGGAAATATCGTGACCTGCAATTGCAATCCTGCCGGATGTTGTCGATATTAACCCGACAATCATGCGGACAAGCGTTGTTTTGCCTGCCCCGTTCGGTCCGAGCAAGCCGACCACTTCTCCGGGATAAACTTGCAGATTCAGATTCCGGATAATCTGACGGCTCCCTAACTTTTTGGACACATTATGAATATCGAGAATAGGTTGACGTTCGTTGTTGGGCATCGGCCTCTGATCAGCGTCCATCTTCATATCCATTCGCTCCTGTCCAGACTATTGATAAGATTTACAGACATCATACTTCATCCATCTTTATCAGGCCTTAACAGAATCTTTAGATGAGCTAACCTTTGTCTTAAATCGGCATGCAACCAAAAAACCGCACCTTTACGGTACGGTTCACAAAAATTTATCCGCTCTTTTGTTCATTAAGAGGAAGACGGATGGAGAAGATCGTCTTCTCTGTGCTGCTGGAAGTCAGGAACAGCATCCCTCCATGCTTCTGGACGATTTTATAGGCGATAGCCAGCCCTAGGCCATTGCCTCCCGCCGTAGATCTCGCATCATCCCCACGGACGAACGGATCGAACAAAGTCGCTTTCAGCTTGTCCGAAATCCCTCTGCCGTTATCGGCTATTTCCAAGACAACGGATCCTTCCTCCTGCCACAAAGCAATTCGCAGTTTCGTTCCCGGAGGATTGTACTTAGCCGCATTGGTCAGCAGATTCGCTACGACCCGACTCATATGGTGCTGATCAAAAGCCAGCATGATGCTCTCATGGGGCAGGTCCACCTGGATATCCAGCCTTTTTTCATCCAATTGCTCATAGGCTCCGCGACCATCTCCCGCATAAAGTCGGCAAAATCTTTGCGCTGCAGCGATAAATGGAAATCCGGTGCATCCAATTTCAACAGTTCGAACATGGAGTCGATCAGAGCGGTCATTCTTACGGATTTGTTATAGATAATCTTTAAATAGCGCTTCTTCTTCTCCTCATCAATTTCAATGGGCTCTGACAGAGTTTTGGCATACCCTTGTATAGTAGTCATCGGAGTTTTCAGATCGTGGGACAAATCTATCAGCATACGCTGCTTGCTTTCTTCCAGTCTTTTTTTCTCCCGCTCGCTATTTTCAAGTCTTTCCGAAAGGACATTGAAGGCATCCCGGATTTGCCCGATTTCCGACTCCGGCACTGCTTTCAGGTCTATTCTCGTAGCGTAATTTCCTCCAACCATTCGGGTCAGACCCTTGGCGATAGTCTGCAGAGGCCGGCTTATCCGTTTCGCGGTCCAAAATGTATAAATAAATACGATCAACATTAAAAGCACGGGAATAGCGAGAATAGAGAATAGCAGATGAAGCGCTACTTTGTTAAGGGCTTGATCGGAGTTTTTCATTAAATCAATTGCCCCATTAATCGCCTCCTTGGGAACCTTCACCAGCAAGGAATAGACAGCCCCGTCCTCTGTTTCAAAAGAAGCCGCTGACGCATAGACATCTTTGTCTCGCGAATAACTGAGAAGGCGGTAAAGCTCGGAAACGGTATATCTCTCGACGGAATCCTTCTTCTCTCCGATGACATGAATCACTTCGTTGGATTCGTTAATAATTTCTGCCCAGCCTCCAAGCTCTTCCGCCTCACCGAGCTGGATATTATGATAATCGCTCCGGACGATATCTTCCGCTTTAATCATGGGAATAGTATTGGATTCGATGCTCTGATAGATTAAATAACCGACATACACAAAGCTGGTAATGACGACAAGTGACGTAATAAGAATAATCATGAGGTAATTCCACATCAATGTAGGGTATATTTTCCTGGCCTTCATTACGGCACCTGCTTCTCCCATTTATAGCCGATACCGCGGACTGTCTTGATATACACCGGATGGCGCGGATCTTCCTCAAGCTTCTCCCGTATTTTGCTGATATGGACCATGATCGTATTGTCATCGCCATAATACATCTCTTCCCATACGGACTCGAATATTTTGCGCTTTGTAAACACCTTGCCGGGGTTCTCCATTAGCAGCAAAACCATCTTGTATTCCATGGAGGTAAGAGGTACCTCTACTCCGTTTCGGCTGACGACACAGCTTTCTTTATCCAGTATCAAATCTCCCGATCGGAGAAGCCTGACATCCTCAGATTCCCCGGTTGCCATGCCGAATTTATAGTATCTGCGAAGCTGGGCGCCGACCCTGGCCGTCACCTCCAGAGGATTGAAAGGCTTGGCGATATAGTCATCCGCTCCAAGACCCAATCCCAATATTTTATCGTTATCCTCCCCTTTGGCCGATAGCAAGATAATGGGGATGTACTTTGTTTTCCTGATTTCTCTCAAAGCCTGCAATCCATTCATATTCGGCATCATAATATCCAGCAGAATCAAATCGACGGAATGCTCGCTAAGCTGCTTCAGAACCTCCTGGCCGTCAGCCGCCTCCAGCACCTTGAACCGTTCCTTCTCCATATATAAAGAGAGCAGTTCCCTGATTTCCTCTTCATCATCGGCTACCAATATCGTATGAGACAACCCTTAACCCTCCTAAACTGTTCACGGCTTGTTCCCTCCACTCGGGCAAGCCAACCTACCTCTTCCCATTGTACCGGATTCCTCGTGTAACAATCTTAAAATTACCATAATTTTGGAAAACCTTTTTTGACCATGGCTTAGCTTCTCGGCACCGTTATCTGTATGTATGTTTGCTGACACACCGGCCAACCGGAATATTGGTTAATTGGCTGCGGCCTCCTGAAATATAATGTTGAAGAAGGAAAAGGGCCAGGTTCGGTAGAATCCTTTAACAAAGTCGGGTTCATGCGAAGCGGAAGAGTTCCCGCGTATGACTTCAGCCGCAGGAGAACAAAATACTCGGCTGGATTCTGAAGAGGATGATCAGCAGACAAGGAGGAATGCGAAATGTTCGCCAACCGCCCCGTCAAGGAAGAGGATTTGGATACCATATGCCGGTTTCCTAGCAATGAGAAGGAATTGTTCTTTATGTTTCCGGCAAGCGATTACCCTTTAACGAAGGAGCAGCTGCGAATTGCGATTGCGAAACGCTATGAATCGACCGTCATTTTGCTGGACAACAGGGTGGCGGGATTTGCCAACTTTTATTTACTGCAGCCCGGAGAAGTCTGTCACATCGGTAACGTCATTATAGATCCTTCTCTTCGTGGTCGAGGCGCCGGAGCCTACCTGCTCCGCACCATGATCGGCATCGCCCGCGATAAGTACCGGATTCCCAGAATCGTCCTTGTCTGCCATCACAACAACCTCCCGGCACTTCTGTTGTATACCAAGCTCGGTTTTAAACCTGTCAGCATCAGCAAAATAGAAAATAAGCACGGACGTCCGGTCGCCGCTATATCATTGGAATATACGATGGAACTGCCGCCGTCCATCGACGGAAGCAGCGGCCATCAGGAATAAAAATTCATGTCATGCTCTGTCGGCGGTCTCCCTCATAGGAGACCGCTCCCCGGCTTTGGGATGGTTCTCGCAATATTGAAGGATATACTGAACAAACCGGCGCAGCTCTTCAGCGCGGGCCTTCTTGGATTCGTAATACGAGACGGATGAACGAATTTTGTTGATCCTGAGCGCCTCCCGAATAAGCTTGTGCCAATGCGCAGGCAGAACCGACAGGGCATATTGGCCTGCCGCTGCTCGGGTGGCCGCCGAACGGCCATCCAAACCATAAACAATTTTAGCCAGATTCAGCACGGTGTACTCGACTGTCCTCTCATCTTCTTCCGGCAAATGCATCAACACCGCGGCGGCCTGCTTACCCCAATATGCGTTCCATTTCATCTTTTCTTTCCCTCCTGTCTCATTTAGTTCCCCTTGGGCTTTATACTTTTTATTGTACCTTGTAAAATAAGAAGAAAAAGAGCAAGTTTTTTTTCATAATTTCACATTTTATTCTGACTGCGGGAAGCTACAGCTCATTGGAAACAGGAGGGACGGAAATGATCATGACCCGGCATTATTTAAAATGGAGGCAAATGTACGCCCATATTAGCGAAGGGGAACCGATTGAGGTTAAGCTGGATGAGCTGGCCGACGCTTTGGAATGCACCCACCGCAATGTCATTCTTATTCTTAAGCGGATGAGCGAAGCCGGTTGGCTGGACTGGAGGCCCGAGCGCGGCAGGGGGAAACGGTCAACCTTGACCTTCTTGAAGCCTGTGGAAGAAATGGCGCTGCACGCAGCGAAACAACTGGTGGAGAAGAAAGATTTGAAAGGGGCTTTGGAGCAAATCCATTCTCCACTGCTTCCCTCCAGCCTGAAGGAAACCTTCCATGACTGGCTGTACAGCTACTTTGGTTATTCGAAAGAAAACGGCGCCGGTTTCCCTGTCGATACCCTCCGCTTCCCAATGAGCCAGCCGATCTATTCGCTGGACCCTATTTATATTCGTTATGCCAGCGAGCTGCATCTGGTCAGCCAGCTGTTCGACAGCTTGGTACGACGCCATCCGCTGACCGGCGAAATCGAGCCACATTTAGCCCACGCCTGGGAGACCGATGCTGCCCGAACGCAATGGACCTTCTATCTGCGCAAAGGGATTCTGTTCCACCACGGCCGGGAAATGAGGGCCCAGGATGCTGCCTATTCCCTTAACCGGCTTCGCAAGCTGGAAGAAAAATCACTCTACCGCTGGATTTACAGCGATATTGAGGAAGCTTCCGCTTCCGATGCCACGACATTAATCGTTCGGTTAAAGCGGAAGAACGAATTATTTCTTCCGTTTCTATGCACCAGCAGAGCCTCTATCGTCCCTGAAGACATAGGCGAGCAATCCGCTACGGCATTCGAAAGGATGCCTGTCGGGACAGGGCCGTTCAAACTGACGCAGAACGATCATAATATGTGCGTACTCGAAGCTTTTCCTTTCTACTTTCAAGGAAGGGCTCATCTGGACCGGGTCGAAATATGGAAGCTGCCCGATTTACATGATCCGCATCAGAATAAGCTGGACAGCTTTCAAATCATACACAACTTCCGTCTGCCCGATAAGGCGGCAGGCGGGTGGAACCAGGTCAAGCATCAGGGAACCACCTGCAAATTCATTACCTGGAATATGCTGAAAGAAGGCCCTCTCCAGAGAAAGCTTCTGCGCAAGGCCATCTTCTCTTCCGTGAACCGGAAACGTATACTGGATTCACTCGCCGGCGATGTAATCTATCCGGCGGACGGCTTTCTGCATAAGGCCGAAGGCGAATATAAGGAAGTGAACGGTGAAGAGGCTTCGGAACAATTGCGGGCAGCGGGATATAACGGGGAGATGCTGAGCCTCTGCACTATTCCCCAGTACGAGAACGATGCCAGGCTGTTTCAGAAAGTCTGCCGGGAGTCCGGGATTCGGGTGGAGCTGACTCTTCTTCCTTTGGAGCAGTTTCAAGGGGAGGATCGGCTCCGCCATGATCTGATCCTGTTCTCGATCATGCTGGATAGAGATACGGAGCTGCGATTGATTGATTTATATCAAAGTATCCTTCAGCATTCGGCAGGAGCTGTCGCGGACCTGCTGGCTAACAAAATCCGGGAATTGACCCTGGAACCGGACGCAAGCCGCCGATCCGCTCTGCTGCTTGAGCTGGAAGAGCGGCTCAAGACCGATGATATTCTTCTCTTCCTCTATCAGAAGCATCTCAAAACCGTCTATCATCCTTCGGTGAAAGGAATTTCTCTGGACTCTCTGGAGTGGGTTCAGTTCAAGGATATTTGGTTCAAGCCTTAAAGGACTGTTTGCATGGAAAATGTCAGAAGCGGCCGAAAGATCGGCCGCTTTACTGATTTGTATTTACTTCTTCCCTTGTCCGTAGGTATCTTTCGTAACCGAGGACGGTTGTTTGCTTGCATTAGGCTTCGGGCTGGGTGTTGGTGTTGCATTAGGCTTTGCGCCAGGGCTTGCACCCGGCTTGCTTGTGCTGCCCGGCTTGGGTGTCCCGGAAGGAGTTACCCCTGGCGAGGAAGACGGGTGGGCGGAAGCCTTGATGCCCAGTTCTTCCTTCAACGCGTTTCTCGCCTGGTCGATATCTTCATCCTTCACGATAATATAAGGGCTGACCCAATCCCCTTCCAGGTGAACATATTTAATATTCCCTCTATCGATGTTGTAGTATTTCTCAAGGAAGTCCCGAATTTGTGAGCTTGGAATATCGGATTTCATCTCTTCTCCGACAGCCTCGATCAGTTGGCCTACCTTCGTTAAACCGGAGAACGATTTTAGTTTTCCGAACATTTTATCCAACACTTGCTGCTGCCGCATATTTCTTGCAAAGTCTGTCGATTCCGCCGTTCTAACGGAACAGCTATTGCTTGACTTCCGATAACGGACAAAGTCCAAGGTCTGCTTGCCGTTCAGCAACTGCGTGCCCTTCTTCAGATTAATGTTCGTTCCGTCATACGAATCTTTATAGCACATATCCATATCTACATCGATGGTGAGTCCGCCCAGCTCATCAATGGCTTTAACGAAACCGTTAAAGTCAATGGTCAGCATGTAGTCGATCGGCACTTCCAAATACTCGCCGAACAGCTCCTTCGTCTTGGCGAAAGCCGTCTCCTTATCCTGCAAATAAAAATGAGGATAATAATAGTTCGCTTTCCGGTGAGGGAGACCATCCGGCGTGAGCTGAACATCCCGCGGAATAGAGACGACCGTGGCGGACTTCCGTTCCGGATTGAGGGAAACCACCATGATGACATCCGTATTCATGCTTCCGGTTTCCTTGCGATGGTCAATCCCCATCAGCATTACCGTCAACGGCTTGACCTTAGCCGATTCCTCCGGGGGAACATGCTCTTCTACCCCGACGTCATCAATTACATCGTTTGCTTTTTGATAAATATAATTCGCATAAACTCCTGCAGCCACAATCAAAGATATAAGGGCGAGTCCAAGGCCAATTATTATTTTCGCGTAGAGCGGAAGCGACCGTTTCTTGGACCTCGGAGCTAAATTTAAATCTGACATGGATTAACCCCGTTTCACGTTTTTCTTGCTGTATTGCTGAGCAAACAACCTGCTATACATGGTACATCGGCCAAATCACAAATCTGTTACAAAAAGATTAAATTTCCGACATTTTCTACCAAATTCATCCATTTCCAACCTATCCGGCAGGCACACAAATTACAGTTTACAAGAAAAACGTGAAAAAGAAAATACGATTTTATCGCCGTCCGTCCTATTTCATCTGCGCCACATTCCGCAGGACCAACGCCATGATCCACGGAGATTATTCCTTCCTTGTTCGCCGGACTTGCGGATGCACGCTCACTTACGATTATTAGACGATGGATTCCGGCAGAAAGTTTCGCTCTTTATGAACGGCTTTCATTGCGGAATACCCACAGCTTGGTGCCGGTGAAATTGACTATCATCGTAATGGCGGTCACACCTACCTTGGCGGCCAGAGGGTGGACTCCGAACCGTTCGCCCAACAAGTACAGCAAGACGAGGGACAGAGCGAAGGAAACCCCGTTGACCGCCGCAAAACGGGCAAATTGGGCTGCGGTCGTCCGGCTGCCGTTAGCGAAGGTCCATTTTTTATTGCATAAATAGCTGTTCGTCACTCCGCCGGCATAAGCGATGCACTGTGCAGCCAAATAGTGCATTCCGACATAGATGAGCAAGGTGAACAAAGCAAAATCAACGAGCGTGTTCAGAACCCCGACCAGATTGAATTTAATGAATTGGACAAGGCTCTGCCGATTTCCTTTAGCGATCATCCTCCGTACTCCCCTTCTTCGTGCCGAATCCTTTGGTTTCCTTAACAATATAGAGAGGCCGGTTCTTGGACTCATCATAGATCCGGCCGATATACTCGCCGATGACGCCAAGCATCAGCAGGACAATCCCGTTGAAGAACAGGTTGATTGCGATAATCGAAGCCCACCCCGGTTCCGTCGAATTCGTAAACAGCTTCTGATACAGAACGATCAGCAAATACAGGAAGCTGGAAAGCGACAGGACAAAACCGATATATGTGGCCAGCTTAAGAGGCTTATAAGAGAACGAGGTGATGGCGTCCAGGGCGAACCGGATCATTTTCTTAAGCGGATATTTGGTTTCCCCGGCGGCTCTCTCTTCCCGGACATATTCTACGGAAGTTTGATTAAAGCCCACCCAGCTGACCATCCCGCGGATGAACCGGTTCTTCTCCTTCAGGCCCGACAAGGCGTCGCAAACTTTGCGGTCGATCAAGCGGAAATCGCCCGTATCTACCGGAATATCAACACTGGTCAGGCTGCGGAGAAGGCGGTAGAACATCAATGCCGTCGTTTTCTTAAAGACCGTCTCTCCCTTGCGCTTCAATCGCTTGCCGTAGATGACATCGTAGCCTTCCTTCCATTTGCGGATCATGTCCGGAATGACTTCCGGAGGATCCTGAAGGTCGGCGTCGATGACGATCACCGCTTTGCCTTGGGCATAATCCATTCCGGCGCTTATGGCAACCTGATGACCGAAATTGCGCGAGAAATCGATCAGCCTCACGTTCGGGTCCGTCTGACACAGCTCCTTCACGATCTCCGCAGACCGGTCCCGGCTCCCGTCATTGACAAACACGAACTCATAGGGCTCTCCCGTCCCGTCCATCACTCCCTTAAGACGGCGGTAGGTACGGAGTATGACCTCTTCCTCGTTATACATGGGTACTACAACTGAATAGTTTGGTTCGTATGACAATGAGCTACCTCCTTGACACATGCGGCTCACAGTTCTAACTATAAAAATACCAAGATGGAAACCACTTTAACAGGCCTGCATATTCTTTGCTGATGATCATGCCGGACAAGATGGGATAGAACATGGCGAAGAGAACGAGACATAAGCCCAAATAGGCATAGATCGGTATTTTCATCTGCGGCCGCGCTTCTATTCCCTTTTTAAAAATAAAGGTCAGGCACAGAATCAGAAAAGGCACCATCGCGAAGAAGTGATAGATAAACGTCAGTCTGGGAACGAGCATCCAAGGGATGTACTGTGAGAGAAATGCGGTCACCGCGACCAGCATCCCCCGGTGCCGGTTCTTGAACAGCCACACAATGACCGCCAGAACCGCCAGCGTGCCCAGCCACCAAATCGCCGGATTCCCCATGGACACAATGCTCGAAACTTGTCCTTCCGGGAGCAGAGATTGGCCGGAGTAATACCAGATCGGACGAGCCATGAACGGCCATTCCCACCAGGGGGAAGAGAACGAATGCTCCGCAACCAGCTGGCTGTGGTAATCGAACATATCCTTCTGATATTGTATCAATTTGGCCAGGCTTACTTCTTCACCCGCGGTCATCATGATCGGGACAAAAGACAAGCTGTAAATAATGAGCGGAAGGATGACAAAGAACAAAGAGCACCATAACACACTGGCCAGCGCCATCCTTGGAAAAGCAAGAACCTCCGCTGCCGAGGCACCGCTTCCCGCGGAGTCCGCCGATTCCGCAGCATTCAAGTTACTGACCTCAGCCTTATTTCGCCGCACGGCGGAATATTCGCGGTATCTCTCATACAGAGTGAGAAAAAACAGGAAAGCGAGTCCCACTCCTCCATAAATCACTATCCACTTGCTCGCCGCCCCGATGCCGAAGAACAGCCCGGACCAGAACAAGGGGACCAGCGTCTTCCTCAGGCCGTCCCGATACATATTCATTTGATAGTAACGGTACATAAAATAGTACATGAGCATGATGAAAAACACGCCGTAAACGTCAATGGTCGCTATCCGGGTTTGGGCGAAATGCATAAAATCGCAGGCAAACAGGAAAGAAGCGATAAAGGCATAACGAGTGGCCCCAAACATGCGGAAGGCGAACACATAGATGATTGGAATCATCGCGATTCCGAATAAAGTACCCACTATCCGCCAGCCGAAAGGATTCATTCCGAACACGGCCACCCCGGCGGCGATCAGCTCTTTGCCCAATGGCGGATGTGTGTTCTCGTAAGGTTTGATGCTCTCCAAATGCTCATAGGCCGCCCTTGCATGATAGATTTCGTCAAAGTAGGTGCCGTGCAGGAAGGTCGGATGATAGACCGCCGCATTCGGCTCGTCGAATAAGTGCCGGGCAGCCTCCTCCACCGCTCCGCCCTCAGTCCGGATCGAGCGGACGGGAAGCGGCTCCGCCGCATCCTTGACGAAGAAGGCCAGCTCCTTAAGCTCGAAGCCTGAACGTTCAGCCGTAATCCTGGTATAACGTGCCTTCACATCTACCGGGACGCTGGTCCAGGTAAACACTTTGACATAGTTCATGTCTACCGTTTTGGGCTCGCCCCAATCCCCGTTCTCCGCAGCAAATTCAAGCCGGAACCGGCCATCCCCGATTCCGCCGAAGGCGTTCGTCCGGTCAATCAGCCGTTCTTCGCCAAAATCCACGATGACGGCCTCGCCGTCCCTGGAAGGCTTCCACGATTGTTCGGGCGCCCGGAAGGAGCCAAGCTGGAATAATGCAACTGCGGCATAGATTAAGGTGAGAAGCGATATCAGAATCCAGTCTTTCCTTTTCCAGCGGTTTCTAACGCTCCCATGCTGCTCCTGCGAAGCTTCCTTCGCCCTCCTCACCCAAACCGCCTCCTCATCAGGATCATACACCGGCCGCACTTTTCCATTAACGAACCGGTCCCAGGCGGTCTTGATCAACAATGCCAACAGCAGAACATTAGCCAGAGACGTCAGCAGCAGCAGCCCGTCAAACCGTCCGACGGCGTACATATGCTCCAACCCGTGCGCAAGCACATAGCTTACGTTAACGTAGGAAGTGATGCTGAAGCCGACGAACAAGTGCAGCACCCTCCGATCCCCGGATTGGATGAAGCTGAGCAGAGCCAGAAGGAGTGCGGGAAAAAGATACCTTTCGTGCATCTTAACGCCTAGGACAAATACGACCGAAATCAGAACAAGAGCCATTAAACAATAATCGGGCTCCGTACCTTTCTTGCGTTTGAAGAACAAAAAGGCAGTAAAGATGGTGACCGCGACAATAAACAGCCACCCCCAAGTCTGGTAGGACAGGAACAGAAGCTTCTGTTCCTGAGAAACCCAGTTGCCTCCTGTCAGCGCAAACAGATTGAAGGCATTGAGAGTTGCGTAAGGGTAAGACTGCAGAGTTTCCAGATAGAGCTTAAATACCCACAACAGCGGTTTATGTAACGCAAATGGCAGGACGCCTGCAATAAAGACTGCGGCCCCGGCCACAAATCCCGTTCCCAATTGCCTCCAGCTGCGTTCCCGGGCGAATCCCAGCAGCAATACGGGAGTGAATATGAGCGCCTGCGGCTTGATAAGAACGGCAAGCGCGAACCAGACGCTGGCTGCGGTCATCTTCCTTCCTTGTACCTGAAGCACAGCCAGCACCAGAAAGAAAGTGAAGAAAGAGTCCACCTGTCCCCAGGCTGCCGAATTCACCAAAACTGCGGGATTGAACGCGTAAAGTGCAGCCAATCCGACCGCCGCGGGACGGGACAGCCGGGCGGAGGCCATCCGGTAAACGAGAAGCGATGCGGCCAGGTCGGCCAGAATGGCGGGAAGCTTCATCCAGACGGCAAGCGCAGTCGAAGATGCGGACAGCCCCAGCCATTCCTGGCCTTTACCCAATAAGTACAAGATATAAATATAGCCCGGCGGATAGTCCGCGAAAGTCGTTTGATCATAAAATCCGGTCAGCCCCGCTTCTACCGCATCTCTTGCCCAATATGCGAATGTAGCCATATCTCCGGGGTGCCCGTGCACCTTGACAGCAATCCACAAGCGCAGCAGCAAAGCGGAGGAGAGCAGCAGAGCCACCCATTCCGCCGCGCCGCCAGAGCTCTGTCCGGACAGCCTCCATTCTTGACGGATTCGCCAGTGATAAAGAACGGCAAATCCGAGGAAGAACAGGAGCGCGTAGACAAGCGGCGAGAATAAGGAGACCTTCGCGTTCCCGGAATCCGGGCCGCCATCGGTATCCAATTGTGTCTCGGCGGGAGCGAAGGACACCGGTTCGGCCCCGGCCGGCAGCCCTTCAACTTCCTCGAAAGCCACATCATCGAAGTAGACACGCCCCGTATTCAGGCTGCCATAGCCGCCGAGGCGCAAGGCGACCTCCAGCTTCTGCTGCTCCGGCCCCGTCCTCCCGTATAGTTCTACATACTCCCATTGACCTTGCGTATCTTGGAAATCGGCTGACGTTTCGATCGTTCCGAGAACAGACAGATTGGCCCCCTTCATTCCTTCGGGGATCTGCTCCGCTTTAATCCAGCCGGACAGCCGATAGAGTGTATCCGGCTTGACCGATACGCTCTGCACCCATTTGGCATCGTTGGGCACCGTGCTTTCTATGAGAAGGAAGAACGATCCGCTGCGGGCGCCCTCCCCATGCTCAACAGCGAATCGCGTTGCCTCCTTCCCGGAGATCCAGCTATCGGCCGCCCACGCCTCACTTTTATTTTCAAATCCGGCATTCTGCAGCAAATTGACGGAAGCTGAGCAGGTCCCGGTCCACGACACTGCAGCCAACCAAATAATTAAGGCAAGAATCCATCCTTTTCTATTCAAAAGTATTCACCTGCTTCACTGATTCATCCGTTGACTCTCCTATTTCGTCTATTATGCCAAAATCCGGCTTTGCGCGATAGCCTAAAAATAATTAAAGCACTTCTTCCCATCACAACGTGACATGATGTCTGAATTTTCAATTTTTATGGCAAATAGCATATTTTTCTAAAAAATATCGGGAAATTTGAAACTTTTTCTAGTTTTGAATCGTCATATTTAATGTAGGAGTCTGGCCACTATTCTTCTTCCACCCGGCATTCTTGCTCTCGATCATTTCCCGGATTGGATAAACATCTGCAGAAACGTATACAAAGTCCTCGAGGTTACTGCCGCTTTCGCGCCATCGATAGGCCGATTCATATTCTTGAATCTCCCTTCCCGGATGGAAAAAAAGGAGAGGATTGTCGAATGATGGGATTCGTAACCAAATTGTTACCCATTATTTGCCGTGTCTGATTTAGTATTACTGGGAACTCATAGAGTGATTAATAGAATTAAGAGTGCCAGAAGCAGGGGTGTTAGATATCATCTAGCCCTATCTCCAGACAAGGTGTCCCTAAGCGGCGCCATTTTTAATGACAATGACAAAAAGGAGGTTAAGAATGGGGGGAGTAGTAGAATCCGGCGAGTCTTTGCTCACCGTCCGGTCGGTCCAGCGAACTTTCCAGACTGCAGGGCGTAAAATCCATGTTCTCAAAGGAATCGATATGACGCTGGAGCCGGGACGGCTGTTTATGTTAAGAGGGCGTTCCGGTTCAGGCAAGACAACGCTGCTCAACCTGATCGGCGGCCTTGACCAGCCTGATGAGGGAGAAATCATATTCCGGGGACATCCCTTTCACCGTTTGAAGGATGACCAGAGAACGGAGATCCGGAGGAGAGACATCGGATTTATTTTTCAGACCTATGCTCTTCTACCGCTTCTCTCCGCTTGGGAGAATGTAGAACTTTCGCTCCGCATGTCGAAAACCATTCCCAAATCCCAATGGAAGGAAAGAGTGGAATACTGTCTGGATCTGGTAGGACTGAGCAAACGAATGAAGCATCGTCCTTTCGAAATGTCCGGGGGAGAGCAGCAGCGGGTGGCGATAGCCAAGGCCATTGCCCATCGTCCCAGCCTTATCCTGGCGGACGAACCGACGGCGGAGCTGGATTCCCAGATGGGAGCGCAGGTCATGTCGGTTTTTCGCAGAATTATTGATTTAGAGGAAGTAACAATTTGTATGACAACACACGATCCTACGATTTTGGAGGTAGCCGACCATGTTTTCGAAATGGTGGATGGCAAGTTCATTCAGCCCCAACAAGTCTAAGTGGCGAATTCTAGCGATTTCCTTGCTATGTTTATCCGTAATTCTCTTCTCCGGCTGCTCCCTTCTCCCCAAGGAGGAAGAAGAAGAGGAGCTTCCGGTCATTAATCCGCCGAAGCTCTCCACCAAGCCCGAGTATGAAGTGAAGACCGGCTCCTTGCAGAAGACGGTCAAGGGATCCGGAAAGCTTATGTCGCTTAAAGAAGAAGAGCTGTTCTTCTCTGAAGAGAACAAGCGCATCAAGGAAATTTATGTTCAGACCGGAGATTATGTGGAAGCCGGCCAGCTCATTGCCGAGTTGGACGTTTCCGATCTGGAAAGCCAACTGAGACAGAAAAGACTGCAGCACAAGAAAGAGGAGCTCGCCTTGATCGAGGTGCTTCGCGACAGCGGGGACAAAACCTCGGATCAGATCGAACAGGCGAAGCTGGACTTCCAAATCAAGAAGGAAGAAATGGCTGAGCTGGAGGAAAGTATCTCCAAGTCGAAGCTCTATGCCCCCTTCTCCGGAAGTATCGTTGGAGTTTATATGAAGAAAGGAGATTCTCCAAAAGCATTCGATACTGTAGCGGTTCTCGCCGATTTGTCCACGCTGACCGTTGCAGCAACTCTCAATGCGGATGATCTCAAGAATGTAGCCATTGGGATGGAAGCTATTGTCGACATCAATGCCGCCGGACAGCACAAGGGTAAAATTCTGCAGCTCCCCAGTCCGAAAGCGGATCCCAATAACAATCAGTCCGGCAGATGGGGAGGCAACGAAAATCAGAAGGATACCATCGACAACTACATGCTCGTTCAATTGGATCAAATGCCGGAGAACGTTTCGCGCGGGACCCGTCTAAGTGTCACCGTCATTTACGAGCGGATTGAAGATGCCATCCTGATTCCTCCATCCGCATTAAGATCGGTGGGCGGCCGCAACTATGTCCAGGTTGTTGATGAGAACGGCAATAAACGGGAAGTTGATGTCGAAGTCGGCCTGCAGAACTCTACGGAAGTGCAAATTCTCAAGGGATTGACTCCCGGCCAGAAAGTAGTAGGTAAATAGAGCTTATGGCTATGCTTCGTTTTCTTATTCGAAAAATGTGGAACACCCGATGGCTGACACTAAGTTCCCTGGTCGGATTAATAGTGGCGGTCTCCTTTACGACAAGCATTCCGATGTATGCGGACGGAGCTTTGAAGCGGGTAGTCGCCAAATCACTGCAGGAATTGGAAGGCGGCATGCCTCCCGGCTCCTTGCTGATGCGTTACCAGGCGGTGGGCTCTGACCGGCCGGAACTGGCAGACGTTAATGAGGTAGATCGATACATACGGGAGCAGGTTCCGCAGGATCTGGGCTTTCCTTATTCCGTCTTTGTAAGGAGCCAATCCATCCGCGGCGCTTCCATTACACCGGTCGATTCATCCCGAATCGAATCGACCCAGCGCAGGCAGATGACCCTGTCCTCCTATTCAGACTTGGAGGAGCAGATCGAAATTACATCCGGTTCCCTGTATTCCAAGGAAATCAAGGACGGGGCCGTTGAAGTCATCATGCTGGATGAAGCGTTATACCGCAATGATTTACGGGTAGGCGAGGTATATAACTACCCGATTTCCGGCGGTTTCGGCATTCCGCCTGTCAAAATCAAGATCGTAGGGGTATTCAAGCCGAAGCAGGAAACCAGTCCCTATTGGTTTCAGCAAATGGAATCGCTTCTGAATACTATGCTGGTAGACGAGGGAGTTTTTCAGAAGGAATTGCTGGAGAACAAGAAAATCCCGCTTAGTATGTCCAACTGGTACTATGCCTTCGATCTGAAGGATATTCAGACAAGTCAAATTGCGAGTTTGGAAAGAAAGCTGGAGCGGCTCGACATTAACCTGTATCAGCAGTTGAAGGATACGAAAGTGGATATTTCCTTCCTGGATTTGCTTGGAGAATTCCGCAAGCAGGGAATGCAGCTTCAGTTCCTGTTGTTTACTCTGGCGGCACCGATGATCGCGATGGTGTTTTACTACATCATAATGAATTCCCGCCAAGCCTTGGAAAGACAGCGCAATGACATTGCAGTTCTACGTTCCCGCGGGGGAAGCACCAGGCAGATCATTAATATTTTCTTCCTGGAAGGTGTTCTGCTTGGCGGCACCGCTCTTATTATCGGTACCTTGATAGGCTGGTTTATGGCGAAGAGCATCGGAGCTAGCAGCGGATTCCTGACCTTCGTTGACCGTAAATCCATACCGGTAGGCTTCTCCATCGAGATGTGGCTCTATGGCGCAGGTGCCGTACTGATCGCCATCGCGGCCAGCCTGATTCCGGCCATCACCTTCGCCAGATCGTCCATCGTGACACACAAACAGAAGTTGGCCAGAACGAAGAGGCCTTTCTGGCAGCGCTGGTTTCTGGATGTCGCTCTGCTTGGCCTTGTCGGATACGGATGGTACTTGTTTCAACAGAGACAGTTCTTCAGTATGCAAACCGGACTGTCCGCCGATCAAATGCAGGTTCAGCCGCTGTTGTTCTTCATACCGGCCATCTCGATCTTTTCGCTTGGCTTGATTGTACTAAGAATTTTTCCATGGCTGCTCAAGTTGCTGGGCTGGATTTGCAAACCGTTCCTGTCCGTATCGTCTTATTTGACGCTGAATCAGCTCTCACGCTCGGCAATGACGTACTATCCGTTGATGCTGCTGCTCATGCTGACGCTCGGTCTTGGAATCTATAACTCCTCGGCTGCGCGAACCATCGATTTGAACTCGACGGAACGGACTCTTTATCAATTTGGAACGGATGTCGTAATCCAAACCGTCTGGGACACCGTCTCGGACGATCTGCCCCGTGACCGCAGACCCGACAATGGTCAAGGCGACAACGGAGGCAATACGGGCGGAGGGAATACTGGCGGGGGGAACTCGGGAGGCGGAAATCCCGGCGGTCCCGGAGGGCCTGGAGGCCCGGGAGGCCCAGGCAACGTCCCACCATCCCAATTGCGATATTTAGAGCCCCCATTCGAAATTTTCCGCCAGATGGAGGGCGTTGAACATGCAGCCCGTGTTCTTCAGACCAAAGGGAGCGTCCTCGTCTCCGGAAGATCGGCCGGCCAAGGTACTCTAATCGGGATTGACAATGATCAATACTATCATGTCGCCTGGTTCCGGGATGACTTGTTCCCATACAAGCCGCATCAGTATCTTAACCAGTTGGGAATTTACGAGCAATCGGTTCTCATTCCAAGCAATTTCGCGGAGAGGTATCAGTTGAAGGAAGGCGACGTCCTGACCATTTCCATTCAGCAGCAGCCCGTGGAATTTGTTGTCGTCGGTATTCTGCCATACTGGCCAGGACAATATCCCGAGCAATCTCCCTTCTTCGTCGCCAATCTGGAGTACATTTACGATCAGGTCCCTCTTCTGCCTTATGAAGTATGGCTGAAGATGGAGGAAGGAGCCAAGGTCGCTCCGATTCTGGAAGAATTGGCCCGGCAGAATATCGAGGTTGCCAGCGTGAAGGATGTCCGCAGCGAATTGATTTCGCAGAACAAGCATCCGTCCCGCGGAGGAGTATTCGGCATTCTCAGTCTTGGCTTCCTTGTATCGGTACTGGTTTCTCTAATCGGTTATCTGCTGTTCTGGTTCTTTAACCTGTCCGGCCGGGTCGTACAATTCGGCGTACTGAGGGCGATGGGGCTCAAGCGAAAACAATTGACCTTCATGCTTCTTATGGAGCAGGTTTTCACCGCAGGGCTGGCTATTGCAGTCGGAATCGGTATCGGCAAGCTGACCAGTTATCTGTTCTTGCCGTTCCTGCAAACTGCCGACGACGTCAAACAGCAGGTACCGCCATTCCGCGTTATCTTCGATGCGAAGGATACCAATCAGTTGTACATCGTCGTTGCCTTCATGATGCTGACAGGAGCAGCGCTCTTGTTCGCTCATATCCGCAGACTTCGTGTTCATCAAGCTGTAAAAATGGGAGAGGAGCGATAAGACGATGATTCATTGTGAAGGACTTGTCAAGATATTCAAAACCGATGATATCGAGGTTGTCGCTCTTCAAGGCTTAAACATAGAAGTCAAGCAGGGCGAAATGATGGCGATCATCGGAAACAGCGGAAGCGGCAAGTCTACCTTCCTGAACATATTGGGCGGCCTGGACCGGCCGTCCGCCGGTCAGGTTCGTGTAGGAGAATGGGACTTACTTAAAATAACCGACAAGCAATTGGTCGAATACAAGCGCAAAACAGTCGGCTTTGTATGGCAGAATAATGCGCGCAACCTGCTCCCTTACCTCACGGCTCTGGAGAATGTGGAGACTCCCATGATGCTGGGAGGCAAGGTAGACCGGGCCTATGCCCTGCAGCTGCTGGAGTGGGTCGGGCTGAAGGAACGGGTCAATAACAGGCTGACGCAGTTATCCGGAGGAGAGCAGCAGCGGGTCGCCATTGCGATCTCGCTGGCCAACCGCCCCTCCCTGCTGCTGGCCGACGAACCTACAGGCTCCGTGGACTCCATGACATCGGACTTAATCATGGATACATTCCGCCGTTTAAATCGCGAATTGGGAGTGACGATTGTCATCGTTACCCATGACCTGTCTCTGGCCAGCAAGGTGGACCGGGTTGTCGCTATCCGTGACGGATTAACGAGTACCGAATTTATCAAGCGCAATCCGAATCTGGATCATTCCGCACAGGGCCACCATCTTAACGAGGTTCATGAGGAGTTTGTTGTATTGGACCGCGTCGGAAGACTGCAGGTTCCGAAGACTTTCCTGGAAGCATTAAATATAGGAAACAAAGCTTCCATGGAATTTGATGGAGAGAAAATTATTATCAAGCCACCTAAATCATTGGAGGGGGACCAAACATGAACAAAAGAAAATTATGGGCTTCGGCACTGTCGCTGTCTTTGCTGACTCCAGCATTAGCGGCCTGTTCCTTCACAGGAGACGCGAAACAGGAGACTCCGCAGACGCTTCGCATCGCCACCACTACCGGATGGTTTGACGAGGAATATTTCCGCAGGGAGTATACGGAACTGTTCGAATTGGAGTATAAGAATATCGAAGTAGAAATTGTTCAATTGGGAGAAAATTACCGTTACTCCCGGGGTCCGAGGGAAGAGGAAGAAGATCCGATGGTCAAATTGAAAGAGGCGATGCAAGGGCCTAACCCGCCCGATGTAGTCTTGTTCAGTTATGATCAGATGCCTGAACTGGTTAATGAGAACCTGCTTTCTCCGCTTGAACCGATGATCAAGGAAAATAAATTCAATACAGAGGATATCGTCCCGGCAGTCCTTGATGGAATCAAACAGGTCGGAAACGGACAAATTTATGCCCTTTCTCCTACTTTCTATTCTTCCGCACTCGTTTATAATAAAGCTATGTTCGATGAAGCGGGAGTAGGGTATCCGACCGACGGCATGAGCTGGAACGATCTTTTCGATCTTGCCAAGCGGGTCAGCAAGGACGACGGAAGCCAATACGGCTTTAATTTCTATTCGTACGGCGGCAGCGATCTTTTCAGTACTGTGCAGAATTATGCCAATGTTTTACGTTTGCGCACCTTTGACAAAGAAGGGGAGAAAATGACTGTCGACTCCGATAGTTGGGAAGAAGTATGGAAAACGATTATTCAGCTCGGCAAAGATAAAGTTATCCCTTTCATGGACCCGAACAATCCGGAGGATTTCAGCCGATTCAATAATGACAACCCTTTTGGCTATAACGATTTCCTATCGGGCCGGCTCGCGATGACAATCATCTCGCTCTATGAAATCAAGGAACTGATCAATGCGAACAAAGAAGCGGACAACATCGAAGGCTACACTCCGATTCAATGGGATATTGTATCGGTTCCTACGGCACCGGACGGAAGCAGTTATAACTTCGGATTTAGCGAACTGATGGCGATTAATGCGAAAGCCCCCAATCCCAAAGCGGCATGGAAATATATCGAGTTCATGAACGGGGAAGATTGGGCCAGACTGAAATCCCGCAGCTCGAACAATCTGATTTCCAACAAGAAATATACGAAACGCAGCGACGGTGAGGAATATAACGTAGAAGCTTTCTACAATGTTAAGCCCGCACCTCCGGAAACTATGGAAGATTATCAAATCTATCGCAAGCTGCCTAATATTTATGATGTTGTATGGCTGGGACAAAAATATTTCAATGAAGCCATGGAAGGCAAGACCGGAATTCGCGACGCATTAAAAGCTTGGCAGGAAGAAGGCGATGCCTTGCTGCTGCAAATGAAGGAGAATCCGGATGCCTCCTCATTCGATAGAGGCGGCGGCGAAGTGATTACCGTTCCGGCAGGCTGATTGGCAAGTCATCGAAGCCCGTCTTGGTAAGAGTGAAGAGTTGGGAAGCGGCCTTCGCCGTATTGGCAAGGCCCTCCCTTTCTAATTTATACAACAAAGAGAGGAGCACCGGACATGAAACAACGTTGGAAATATCCATTTGCCGTAATGACATTAGCCGCGGTCTTGACTACAGGAACTGCTATGCCGTCTTATGTTAAGGCGGATGGAGCGAAAGATACCGCGGCCATAGAAGAAGTGGTGGCTGGAGAACTACCCTCCATCGGATCGATATCGATTGGAGGAAACAACACGATCGAACTGAAGCAGGCTTCCCTGTCCAACGCAGCGGAGAGCGGCAGAATTGTCACCTTTACATTAACGGTCAACAACCAGGGAAATAATGAGATTCAATTTATTGATTACTGGGTGCGCCTTAAGAGCAGTTCCGGCACCTCCTTCCCGGTAACCCTGTTCGCAGCGGACAAAGACAAGAACCGAATTCCGGCCAAAAGCAGCATGGATTTCCGGTTTTATGCCAAAGTAAACGATAAGACGAATCTCGAGGATTTATCCTTCAACTTTATCCAATGGGATTTCTCCCGCAGCGATTTCGAAAAACCAATCGGATCGGTCGCCATACCGAAAGATTACTCCCTGCTGACTGCCGTAGGCTCCAAGCGCATGGCCACGATCGGGAACGAACCGATGAAGAACGGCATCAAGCGCGTATCCGTCAGTAAGAATGATACCCATTTCCTCCCCACCATCTATTTCGAGATGGAGAATACCGGGAAACGCGGGGCTAAGCTTCCCGAGCTGCAATTCAACCTGCGGACAGCCGAGGGACTCCTGTATCCTCTGAACGTCTCCGGAATTGACAAGGAAACGGTAATTAACCCGCTCGTCAAGAAAGAAGTCACTTTAACAGGCTCAATTCCAATCGATGTCAATGAGAGCGGTTGGCAGCTACAGATAGCGGAAACCGTCGATCTCGGCAACAATCAGACCGTTCAGGTTCCGATTGCGGAATTTATTCTGCCGGACTCCACCAAGGAGGAAGTATCGGTCGGTCGGGATTATGAATTTTCCAACGAAGACGGTACCTATGGAATTCGTCTGGAGGAGCTCAAACGCCTGCCCTGGGAAGATGAAGACCTGCTCACCGCACAAGTTACTTTGAAGAACAACGGCACCCAATCGCTGTCGATCCCTAACCTTACCGGGTACTTTAAGCTGGACGATGCCGTAACGGTAGACGCTACGATCATTCGCGGGGATAAGGTCATTGGTTTACAGCCAGGCCAGGAAATTACCGTTCAATACCTTGGGAAAATCCCGTACACCTATGATTTTTCCGATGTTAAACTATATGTTCAAGAGAAGAAGGAAACTTCCCAACAGCCGGCACCTGGCGTTCCGGGTGGAGACAATAGCGGCGGAGGCAAGGTCGAGGACCTCATCCAGTTTGTCCATAATTCGGATATGATGGTAGTGCCGGCCGTCGGCAGCGGACAGAAGCAAAAGATCGACGATGTCGGGCGCAAGGCGCAATATTCGGTGAGGGAAGTACATACGTTCACTGGAAAGACCGGAAATATTGTTGTCGCCCTGGTGGAGGTCGAGAACCTGGAGAAACGGTTTAACGAAGTCTCCAAACTGGTCGCCCACTTCGTAAATCCTGACGGAGAAGTATACCCTCTCAATATTTCCGAATTGAAATCGAAAGTCAGCCCGGGTGGCAAAGCTCTGCTGCACCTGTCCGGAGTGCTTCCACAGGGAGCGGAGACGAACGATATGCAACTATTCATTGGCCAAGCCGTCAAAGAAGGCAAGCTGGCCGGGAAAGAGGATGTTCCCGACGCCTATATTCAACCGTTAGCCTTCGCTCTGCCTCTTGAGAAATCAGAGCCGTCCGATGACTTGAGAAATATCGAATTCTTCCCGTACACCTTGTCCATGAAAAACATCGGCACCACGATGAATTTCTTGAGTGGCGACCTGAAGTTCTCGTTCGATTACGAGTTTGGCAAGGATATACTGGTTGTCAGCAACACCGAAAATCACAAGCTGGTGATCGAAATCGAGGATAGCGACGGCAAATTCCAGCACGCCCAGGAGTTCAGCCTGGAAAGCTCCGCGGAATCCGGGGGCGGCGGACAGCCTGGAGGCGGAGGCAATACCCTGCAGTTGGGCTCCCATACAGCCGTTGTCAACATCAATGATCCGGAGCTGGTGTTCAAGCTGGAGTCTTTAGACAAGTACAAATTAAACGTGTACTATCAATTCCAGCCGGGTCAGCGGAAATTGATTACCAGCAAAGAACTGAAATGGTTCTATACTGCTGATTAATAGAAATCATTCTCCTTTATGCTATGAAACGGGCGTTCTCTCCAAGGCAGGATTAATGCTTCCTCTAAGAGAACATCTTTATCGCCCAAATGAAATGCAACACCCCAAGCCGCGCAGAGAAACTCTGCGCGGCTTTTGCATGCATGAAAGTAATTGGAATGGCTATGAAAAGCCCAAAAAAATATATGGTCTTTACTTTGCTACCAATTTAATGTATTATCCAATTAAAGTGATAAAGTTTATTTTATATTTCAAGGAGGATTCAATAACCATGAGCTTAGGCAGCATTTTTCCCTCAACCCGTAAACAAGTCGAGCAGCTGGAGCCTTATTCTCCCGGCAAGCCTATTTGGGAGGTTCAACGAGAATGGGGATTGGAACGGGTTGTTAAGCTGGCTTCGAACGAGAATCCGTTAGGTCCTTCTCCGAAAGCGGTCGAAGCGATTATGCAGCAGCTTGCCGAGCTGCACCGCTATCCCGATTCCTCGGGAGGAGAACTGAAACGGGCTATCGCTTTGCATTATCAACTGCAGGAGCAGCAGGTCATGATCGGAAATGGTGCCGATGAGCTCATTACTCTTCTCTCCGAAGCCTATTTGGAGGATGGAGACGAGGTCCTGGTCCCCTCTCCTTCTTTTACCGAGTATGCCTTCGGCGGAAAGCTGATGGGGGCGAAAATTGTAGAGGTTCCACTGGATCCCCGGTTTAACTATAACCTGGATCGCATGGCTTCCGCCGTCACGGATCGGACCAAGATTATCTACTTATGCTCCCCCCATAATCCGACCGGAAGCTATATTCCTCGCTCCACACTGGACTCTTTCATTCAGAAACTGCCCAGCCATGTGATTCTGGTGCTGGATGGCGCGTACTCCCACTACGCGACGGCCGGGGATTATTCCAATGGGTTGGACTGGGTCCGCCGGAATAAATCCGTCGTTGTTCTGCAAACCTTCTCGAAAATATATGGTCTGGCCGGCTTGAGAATCGGCTTCGCGCTCTCCGTCGAACCGATCATCGCGGCCATGCATAGAGTGAAGGAGCCTTTCAACGTGAACACGCTCGCTCAGAAAGCTGCGGTCGCCGCTCTTACAGATGAAGAGCACGTTCAAAGATCTCTCGCCGTTAACGAAGAAGGCCGCCGTTATTTATATGCCGCCTTCGAAGCCAAAGGTCTTCCATACACCCCCAGCATGAGTAACTTCATATTAGTGGAGTTAGGGGAAATCGCATACCGTGTTTATCAACATTTACTTAAGCAAGGCATCATTGTCCGGTATGGGGGTACTTGGGGATTAACGGGGCATCTGCGGGTTTCGGTCGGTTCCGAATTGGAGAACAGGCTTTTTGTAGAAGCGTTAGACAAAGTGCTGTCTCAACTGGAATAGCCGGATGGAGGGCCGACCTCCTCTCCTCTCCTCTCCCCAGCCCGGCGGTATGAGAAAAGCTCCTGGCGGGTACCCCACAGTGACGCTTAGCCTTCGAAGCGTATTCCGGGTACTATGCAGGGGAGTTCGCAGCTTCGCGCATTCGGGGCTCTTATCAATATCTATACTAAAGCACGGCTCAACAAACGAACAAAGTCGGTATCCTTGTACAACATCCTTACTCCATCCAATCGGATGCTCGTCTCTCCGTCGACATATCTCCTATCGGCCAAATCGGTGCTGTTCATCTCCAGCAGAAGCTCATATGGCCCGGGAATGACTAACGGACGACACGCGTCGCGTCCTGCTATGGCCTGCTTGACGGCCTCTCGTATCTCAGAGTATACCTTCCGAGGAGGCTTAAGCAGAGCGGCATGGCGGCCAAGCGCCGTCTTGGTTTCGTAAGTATGCACCGTACCTAGAGCCTGCTTGGCTTCGCGGCAAGTGGCATCATCACCTGTTACGAGCAAGACGGGAACGTCATGAAGACCGAACAGCATGGCGTCCAGCACAATTTCTCCAACCGGATTTCCGTTAAGCTCGGTATACTGGTAAGATGCAGAGCTCATCGTATGATCGCGGACCGCCCGTCGGGTTCCGGCCATACCGTGGTAACCGATCAGCAAAGCCCCGTCAAAGGATGAATCCAGTCCGGGAAATCTTTCGGCTATCGGTGTTCCTCCCATACAATAAAGTGCATCGGGATGCAGCAATTCCGGGATAAAGTTAAATCCTGTAGCATGGGCATCCTTAACGACGATATGCTTGGCCCCTGCTTCCAACAAACCCTCCACAACGGCATTTACTTCTTGTGTCAGCAGATGGCGCGCTTCGTTGTAAAGCGGCTCTCCCCTCATCAACTGCTCCCTGAGCACAATTCCGGTAATGCCCTCCATATCCACACTTGCATAAATCTTCATTCCTGTCCCTCCCCTGGGCTTAACGAATAACGAATGAATTCTTCCTGTACATTATAGCTTACATTTCGAGGTGAGAAATAGAAAATTACGAATAGTTTTTGAGCTTTTGAAGCACTCTATTTTTTACGGAATGGAGGTGGTTGGAAAATATGGCACGTATTGCTGTAGAAAATAGTCTAAGCAATGTTAAAGATGCGCTGCAAAATAACGGACATGAAGTGCTGCAACTGGATGAACAAAGTCTGCAGAGCTGTGATTGCTGTGTTATCTCCGGTCAGGATCAGAACGTGATGGGAATCGCCAATGCCGAAACCCGGGCATCTGTCATTAATGCACAAGGGCTGACAACTGAAGAGATTATCCAGCAGGTGAATCAAAGAACCATCAGCTAAACGAGCCGTAATCAACAGGGAGTGCCGTCCGGGCCTCCCTGCAGTTTTTTATGGCGGATTTGCAACCGCGTCCTCCCCGGAAGTCAGTGAACTCTATTACTTCTTCACCTGTCGAGACATGCTATGGAACGTCCCCGGGTTCAGTGATAAAATAGAAATATCAATCGATGAAAGACGAACAACATGACCACACTCTGGATGATCTCCATCCCCATCCCCGAACCAGTGAAATACATTGTGCTTGCTTCGGGTTGCCGGAACAAGTCTTGTTCTATGAAAGTATTAAAAATGCATCTGCAGACAGGAGGAGGTTATTATGAAAATCGTATGGCTGCTTGCGGGAATCATCGGATTGGCCGGAATTGCACTGGCCGTGTTCTTCTTCCGCTCCCTTTCCAAGCCAAAGACCTCTCAAAATGTCGTTCATATCTCCCAATATAAAAAGAAGACTGCCCGTGGAGCTCAGAAATGCACTTATTGTAAAAAGAGGGTTGATTCGCTGACTTTCTATTCGGGCCACGAAGGAAAGGTCATAGGCTTATGCCGGGATTGCTCCAGGCTTGCCAAGCATCAGGATCTTATGCCGATCTGACCGGGCACCGTGCACCGGGCATATGCTTATGGAATGAACCCGGATCACGGCCTTCCTTCCTGGTCCTTTCAGTTCAAATCTGTGACAACCATCCCTTATCATTTTTTTGACTCCATATCTCATAATGGTTATCCACTGCGCTTGTCGTTTTACTTTCCGCCAAAATATCCTCCTCATTGTTTCCTTTCTCTATTCTGCAAATTCACCATCGCTATGAACGGTTTCATCGGTCTGCTCAACTCCATTCAAGGATTTCCGCGGCATAATCTCTTAAAATGCGCCTCAGATATGTCCGTAAGATTGAAGGAAATACTGCCTTTGTCATTGCCAATAACAGGATACACGCCACTGGCAATTATTTCTTTACTTTAAGGATAGCGCCTCTTATAATGGAGTTAGTTTCCTTATAAACCATATATTTTTGGAGTTTTCCTCCAGAGATTAAAGGAGCTCAATACTAGATGAACGAAACCGATCGGTTGGATACCGAGCAGGTCAATCCTCTCAGCGATGACCTGGACCAGATGTCAACGGAACAAATCTTACGAGTCATGAATGACGAGGACCGGCAGGTACCTGTCGTTGTCGGCCGGCATCTGCCCGTCATAGCTCAGGCGGTGGATTGCATTGCGGATGCATTAGGCCGGGGCGGCCGGCTGTTCTATGTCGGCGCAGGAACGAGCGGCCGGCTGGCTGCGCTGGATGCGTACGAATGCCCGCCAACCTTCGGCACTCCTCCTGAGACCGTACAGGCGCTCTTGGCGGGAGGGAGCCAGCTCATCCAGGCCGACGAATCCGCCGAGGACGATGCCCGGCAAGGGGCAGACGACCTGCGGGCCCGATCCGTTGGGCCGAATGACGTAGTCGTCGGCATTGCCGCCAGCGGCCGGACGCCGTATGTGCTTGGGGCCTTGTCCTGCGCCAAGCAATCGGGGGCGCGTACGATCGGCCTGAGCTGCAGCGCGGGCTCGGCACTCGGCCAGGCGGCGGACATCGCCATTGAAGTGCCGGTAGGACCCGAAGTATTGACCGGCTCAACCCGGCTGAAGGCGGGAACAGCCCAGAAGCTCATTCTTAACATGCTCAGCACGGCAGCTATGGTGAAGCTGGGCAAGGTTTACCGGAATTTCATGGTCGACATGCAGCCGACGAACAACAAGCTGCTTCAGCGCGCCGAGCGGATCGTAACGAATGCGACAGGCGAAGAGGAAGCATCGGCGGTCCAGGCTCTGCAGCAGACCGGTTACAATGTCAAAGCAGCCATTGTGCTGCTGATCTCAGGTACGGATGCCGCTACCTCTATCCGGCTATTGGAACAGTCCGGAGGCCGGGTTCGTGACGCCATCCGTTTAGCTCAGAACAAGGATTGAAGAAACATCAGCACCTAACCGTTTTTGAATGAATTTGCGAAGCCATCAGCAAGCACAACCGTACAAGTTGACCCTTCCACTTCTTAAATTTAAGGAGGCAATAAGCATGTTAAAAAGAATTAGCGGCTCCTGGTTTGATTTCTATCATCCGAATCCATACGAAGGCGATACCTGGAACTCCACTACTCAGCAATTCACAGAGCAGGATTGGGACAAGAAGCTTGAAGAAATGGCCGAGGCCGGCATGGATACGCTCGTCCTGCTGCAAGTGGCGCTGCACGGCAAAGCCTTCTATCCTTCGGAGGTTATTCCGCTGAGATGGGATACCGTATGTCCGGACCCGCTGGAGGCTGTGTTGAAGGCCGGTGACAGGCTGGGAATATCCATCTATGTCGGGTTGGGCTTCTTTACCACTCCGATTATGGGAAGCCTGTCGATTACCGGAGACCGCAACCGGCTCCGATACGAGATCGCAGACGAATTGGCGGCTCGATACGGGCACCATTCCTCATTCGCCGGTTGGTATTTTCCGGTGGAAGCGGCCATTCATTCCTACTTCCCGGACGAATACATCTCCTATGCCAATGAATTATCCGCTTATTGCCGGAAGGTCGGTCCCCAGAAAATATTGATCGCTCCGTACGGGACCCGTTCGATCGTTGCGGATGACAAATTTGTCGACCAGCTGAAAGCGTTGGAGGTAGACTATATCGCCTATCAAGATGAAATTGGCGTGAACCGGACCACCTTCGAGGCTGTAGACGAAGTGTTCGCGAAATTGCGCGAGGCTCACGACCGGGCAGGCAAGCCGCTGTGGGCGGACCTGGAAGTGTTCCGTTTTCAGGGCAAGGTGCTTTATCCGGGAGCCCCGGAAAGAGTTATCCGGCAGTTGGAAACGTTATCGGGCCACGTTGATAAAATATTGTGCTACCAATACCTGGGCATGATGAACAAGCCCGGAAGCCCTGTACATGCGGGAGACGAATCCTCCGTCAAGCTGTATGAGGAATACATGGCATATATTCGCAAGCATGGATTAATCTAATTCGTATACGGAACAAGGGCCGAATTGGGGCAGCTCCCGTTCGGCCCGAATCGACTGGAGGCGGAACGCGGATGACGACTTTGGCGATCGGCATTGACATCGGCGGTACTCAAATTAAAGCGGGAATAGTATCCCGGGACGGACAGCCTGTACATACCGATACGGTACCTACAGAAGCCTCATTGGGCAGAGACGCCTTACTCGGCAAGCTGGCAGGCCTGCTGGAGAAATACCGCCGTATGGCTGAACTCAACGGCTGGCGACTGGCGGCAGCGGGGGTCGGAACGGCCGGGTTCGTCGATATTCGTGACGGCTCGGTTCCTTTTGCCAGCGGGAACCTTCCGGGCTGGAGCGGTGTCCGACTGCGTGAAGAGCTGGAGAAAGCATCAGGGCTGCCCGTCGTGGTTGCTAACGATGCCCACGCCCTGGCTGTCGGTGAAGGATGGCAAGGCGCCGGACGCGGCCTGGACGGCTTCCTCTGCGTAACCTTGGGCACCGGCATTGGCGGCAGCCGGATCATGAATGGGAGGCCGGATTATGGCTGTGCCGGTTATGCCGGCGGATTCGGCCACCAGGTAATCGTTCACGAGGGCAAGCCCTGCACATGCGGCGGCAGCGGCTGCTGGGAAAGCTATGCCTCCGTCACAGGCCTGATTAAGCTGGCCGAAGAGGCGGGCTTCACCGGAGCCAGTCCGGAGCAGCTGTTCGAGCAAGCCCGCTCCGGCGGGACTGCTGCCGTTAGGCTGATTCGCACCTATATCGGCTACCTTGCTGCCGGTCTCGTGAATCTGGTTTATGCGTTCAATCCGCAGACCATTATTATCGGAGGCGCTGTGACGGCGCAAGGCGATTTCTTGTTCGATCCGCTTCGCCAACAGTTGAACGACAGGCTGATGCCGGTATATCGCCCGGTTGAAATCCTGCCGGCCAAGCTAGGCGGCTCCGCGGGATGGATGGGCGCTGCCCGCCTAGCTTGGCTGGCATCGGCAGAGGAATAATCCCCGCGAGGGAGATTATTAACCATTGGAATCAAGCAAGCCCTCTAGCCCCTCTGAAGCAGGCGTTTGGGGGGCTTAACCTATTTTGCTGTACTTTTGTCAAACTCTTGCTTCTATTTCCCCGACAGGCTATAGTAAGTCCAAAAGCAAACAGGAGTGTGGACAAGTGGGATTAGGAATTCTGGCCCATACGGTCGGTAGGCTTCCGCTTAAACAGTTAACCGAAACTTTGGGGGCTCATAAGATTGATTTTGTTCAACTGGCTTTAACCAAAGCAATCAGCGACATCGACACGGGCACGGGCCGATTAAGTCCGGGGTTGGCCAATTATATCGCTGAACATTTTGACCGGCAGGGTATTCGCATCGGCGTGCTCGGCTGCTATATAAATCCGATTCATCCCGATCCGGAAATCCGACGCGAGGAAATCCGGCGTTTCAAGGAACATCTCCGGCTGGCTAGAGACTTCGGCACATCCATCGTCGCTACCGAGACGGGAGATCACGATACGTTCCGCTATCAGGACCCCGAAAGATACCTCGAGATCGGATGGACGGTGTTAAAGGAGAGTATCACGGAGTTAGCGGAAGAAGCGGAGAAATGGGGAGTGACCGTCGGTTTGGAGCCGGTCTGCGTACATACGCTCTCCAGTGCTGACCATATGAAGCGGATCTTGGAGGAAATCCCCTCCAGTACACTCGGGGTCGTCTTCGACCCATGCAATTTGCTTGATCATCGGAATTTCGCAAGTCGGGAAGAGGTTGTGCGGCAGGCCCTGCAAACTTTCGGGGAAAGAATCGTATTGGCCCACCTGAGAGATGCCGTTTATCGTGAAGGGGAACGGCCAGACGTCGTTAAGCCGGGGGCGGGAACTTTTAACATTAGCGGATTCCTGGAGAAGCTGCACGAGTACAAGCCTTGTATCGACATATCCATCGAAGGGCTCCAACCGCACGAGATTGACGAAGCGTTGGACTATGTAAGAAGCCGGATGCCTTTCTAACAACAAGAGGGTTTTTTTTTGCGGGAAACAATCTTTACCGGGACGTCGAACGGAGCGTTAATAAGCCGGCTCCGCCCTTGTGAACTGTTCCTTCTGCATTTCGTCCAGGTAAATTCACACGATTTGCGTGGAGATATGACTAAATTACCTTGAATATCTTGACACGCTGCCCTGAAAATCCCTTTATTCTCACCATTCGATGGTGCAGCTCAGCGTTATGGGCGTTACTAACTGTATTTTATGTAGGTAGATTGAGGCGAATGGCGCAAAATGACTAAACTACCTTGAAAATCCGTCTATTTTACCGTCTGCAGGCATCGTTGCAAGCGGAGCGGCACGTCTAACTGTATTTTGTACAGGTAGATTCAAGCGAATGGGCGAAAATGATCAAACTAACTGGATAAACTACAGTTAAAATGGGCAACTTTGGGCGAAACGGCTGTTTTGGCGCAAACTAGCTGTAGGTTTTCCAGTTAGTTTCCATATTTCTTCCGAATATAGAAATCTAACTGTATGAAATCCATTTAGTTTTCAAATTTCACACTATTGAAGCAATTCAACTCTATTCTACCTTGAAAATCCATCCATTTTCATCATCTGATGGTGCCGCGGTCAGCGACATGGGGGTCTAAATGAAAAACTGTAAGGATAAACGGCTATCGCCGTCCTTTGGACAGGCACGTTTACCGATGTAATATAAGAACACGTGTAAGATGAGACTTACAATTTTTTATATTAAATAAAAAACCGCTAAGCCCCAATTCCGACGGGCCTAGCGGTTTTTGGTCTATGGGGCATACTGCGCCCTATGCCCATTGCTGCCGGGCATTTCCTTCAAGCTATACCGCTGTGATTGCGGGCCAATCCAATTCAATGCCTTCGCGCACCAGCAGAGCCTGGAAATCAGCCAGCAGCTCGGCCTGATTTCTTACCTGCCGTGGGGTCACTCCGCGCTCCAGACAATAGGCGGCCAGATAACCGGCAGCCTCGCCGATATTCCATTCCACCGGATGGAGGCGATAACATCCGTTCGTCAAGTGGGTGACCCCAATGTTCTTGCATGCCGGCAGCAAGTTATTGACCCGTACCGGAATCAGGCTGCCCAGCGGGATCTGGAACGGCAGGCTCGGGATATAGAGGCCGACCGTCCCTCCGGTCGTAGGATGCAGATCGATCCGGTAACAACCGACTCCAACCGAATCCGGGAACTTCTCGGCCCCCTGGTCTCCGCGTGTCGTCGGGCTGATGTGCTGCTCCAGTACGGTAAATTCCGCACGGATGCGGCGGGACTCGCGGATGTACGGGTACTTGGCCAGTCCGTCCTCCGTTCCCACTACATCCTTCCTCAAGCGAATTCCCGGATATCCGCGCCCCCCGTCCGGACGCGGTGCTTCCGTCTGCAGCCAATAAAGCAGGCTGAGGCTTAATTGCTTCGCTTGCTCCAGATTCCGCTCTCTCTCATCCTCGCTCACTTCATATATATTCCCAAGCCAATAATCATTCTGCGGCCAATTGACAATCGTTACATCGCTGTCGAAGACTCCCTCCGCGAACAGAGTACGGTCCACTATTCGCCGATAATCCCATAACGGAAAATAGCCGGGCTCCGGAAACAGCGAATAACCCTTTTGATGCGAAGCGAAGGAAGTCCAGCTCAGCAGCTTATCCGGTTGGAAATCCGCTTGATACTGCTTCCAAAATTCGTAATCCCGCGGCTTCTCAATCGTATGATCCTCCCCTTCGCGGTAATCGACGGCAAAGCAGTAGGTGATCGACTGAATATCTCCGGGCTGTGCAGGTCCTTCCAGCGCATTCGGCTCTCCAGTCTCATCCCTGGATTCGGCTCCTGTCACGTATTCGACGCCGGCTAACGGCAGCACATCCCCGCATTCTGTAGCATCAAGGAAATAAGGAGCGGTCAGCACCGTCTCTTCCCCCGTCCGCAAGCAAGAAACCGTTACGGAGACGACATCGTCACCGGACGTTTCCGCCCTAACCACCCTCCGGTTCAACAAAACCTGTACGCGGCCGCTGTGGATATACGGTGCCAGCATTTCTTCGAAGCAGGCAAGCGCCACCCGCGGGTCTATACAAAGGCGGCTGACAATGCCGTTCCCCGGATTGAGACGTTCGTTCCGCATCGCCTCGGGAGTCATTGCAAAATTTCTTTTGTAGTAATCGCGTGCCCGGTTCCGAAACTCCCGGTAGGTCGCGGTGCAGCCGAACTGTTCAATCCAGCGGTGCTCGTCTGCGGGAACGGCTTGGCTGGTGAACTGGCCGCCCAGCCAATCGGTCTCCTCCGTCATAATTACCTGTTTGCCCTGTTTGGCCGCAGCCAGCGCTGCTGCACAGCCGCCCGTTCCGCCTCCGATAATAACGATATCGGCACGTAGACTTTTTCTATCCATTAGATTCATCACCTATTTCCTTTCACTCGATTCTGCGTTTATATCCTCGGCCTGGTCCAGCACAAGATAGGATAAAATCCCTGCGAATGTAGCCGCTTTGCGAAAGGTTGTCGTCACCGGAGTCCGCTCCGGATCATCAGAGGTTACCTTGGGCCGGAAGCAAGCGGCTCCTTCCTTGATAACAGCTTCCTCCGTCTCACGCAGCCGGCTCATGACATAATTACTTGCTCCTTCTATCTCGGGGCAGCGGGAGAAGGACAGCCAAATTTCCCAAGCGTTGTTCCAATCCCGGCACCACCAGGGAGCTTCGTTGAAGTCATTCGGACCTTCCTCCATCGCCTGCAGCATTGTGTCTACCGCTTCCCTTGCCACCCGGTTCCAACGGTCCTGCAACGGCGGCGGAAGAAGCGGAACGACCGTGTGGGCAAAGGCTATGATCGTGCCTTGGTAAGCAACGCTGTTGCCCATACCTACCTTGCCGTCCCATAGCTCGGTATAGGGCCACCAGCCCGGGCTATGCTTTCCGAACCGGTCCGCCACATGACTCACAATTTCCTCCGCCTTCGACCGGTACTGCTCCTCTCCCGTAACCTGGTATGCTCTTCCGAAAGTATGGGCGGCATATATATCGCCATTCAAGACATCGTGTCCTGTAGCGTTCGGATTTTTATAGACGGCGCCCGGATTCTCTTCGGCCACCTGAGTCAACAAGTATTGAGCCGACTGCACAAGGCTGCTTCGTGCCGCTTCACTGCCAGTTCCCTTATAAAGATGATATAAGCTGTTCGCTACCGCACCGATTTCCGCAATGTCGACCGTCCCGGCTTCTCCCTTCTTTACATAATAGGGTTGTCCGAACGCGCCCTGAGGAAGCTGTCTACGCCGTACATCCTCTGCCAGCTTGCGGGCGATGTCCTTGCCGTCTCCCTGATGCAGCTTCCAATCCAGCAAGTAAAAGCAGGCCGCCTCACCTGTCGTGCAGCAGCTGGCCCGATCCCCCAATTCCTCATCGTAAATGTAGAGCGCGCCCGTCTCTCCCTCTTCTCTAAGCAGTCCGTCAAAATAAGGCCTTAAACGGGATACGACGGATGACACAATCAAATTCATGCTGGAGCTCCCCTCTTTGATTGAAAATTTGGTACAATGAAGATAGAATTAATATATCATGAACAGGAGATTTTTTCCCCTATTTCTTATTGAGAATAAAGAAAATTTCCAGAATGGAAGCCGCGGCCTCTTTGAGCTTCTTCGCCGTACACAGATGCACAATGAACCGGCGAATATCGTGGACGTTCTCTCCGATGAACGATTCCGCGCCCCGGTTACCTTCATAACATGATCACGGTCCCCACACCCGAACTTTCATAGCGGCCGTGTTTTTGCTTTGAACGGCGTCTTCCGCTATTTTACTTTGACAATAACGAATAAACTTATCACAATGATAAAGTGGCCCCGCTTACATCTGAGGCAGGAGGCTTTACGCGACTTTGGGATGGGGTGAATAACTGAATGCTTCATAAATTGAATCTATGGCGAAACCGATCCTTCAGAAGAAAATTATTTATATATTCCATCCTGATCTGTATAGTTCCGGTGATATTGCTTGGAACCGCTTCCTCCATTATTGCCTCGCGCATGGTTCAGGAGGAAGTGAATCATAACCAGCAGATTATTCTGCAGCAGATGCAGTTCCAAATGGACAGCATGCTGCAATCGCTGGACAGGGCATCCATCCTGCTGGCTAACAATGCCGCCGTGGAGAAATCCGTGGAGCTGGGCCCTACCAACAAAAATATTGACTACACGCTGGAAATGATCGATTCGATTAAAAAACAGCGCAGCTTTTCCAATATCGATTATGATGTCGCTATCGCCTTCACACTGTATAACAAAGTATATTCCAGCAGGGACGGTTTCCTGGATCTTACCGACTATCCCTATTATGGATTGATTAAAAATACGGAGACCCACTACGGATCCGCGGTCGCCATTCCGCCCCATACGTATCCGGGACAGGACGAGCTTCTGTTTATGCGGCCGGTGCCGATCTTCTATTCCGAACAGAAGAAAGGGCTGCTTATTCTGCAGGTCCCGAACGAAAAGCTGACTTCCTTCATCCAATCCGTCAATTTGGGAGAGCGAAGAAAGCTGTATATCGTCAACGAAGAAGGAACCATTGTTCTGAGCAAGGATTCGGACACTATCGGAACGAAGCTAAGCCCATCCGTCTTCCAAGCGGCGTCATCCGGAACACAGTCCTACTCCGGCCCTGTTGCCGTTGACGGAACCGATTACAATATATCGGCGATCAAATCTTCTTTTAACAATTGGAGCTATATCGCCATGACAGAAACCGCACTGTTAACGGATAAAGCCGATAGAATTCAGACGATCACCTGGATTGTCGCTGCTGTTCTAACCTTGGCGGCCGCCCTTCTATCCTTCGTTGGTGCCAAGAGATTGTCCTTTCCGATCCAGAGACTGCTTAACAAGCTGTCTGGCGATGCCAGGAAATCCGCGCATACGGACGATATTCAGGAGTTGGACTCTTTCATTCAGAGCATGGTGAAGACGAATGACCGGTTGAAGAGTGAAATTAGCGAGCAGCTCCCGTACCTTAAGGAAACCGTCTTCCAGCAGCTTCTGCGCGGCGAGATGAGTGCCAAAGAGATTATCAGAGCCTCCGAAAGATACGATTTTCCGCTTCGGGGGGCCTGGTTTCACGTCTGTCTCGTCGATGTCGATGAATATGTCCGCTTTCAGCAAAATTACCGTGAACGCGACCGTTCGTTGATGATGTATGCCATTCGCAAAATCGTGGAGGAAATATGCGAGGAGAAAGAGAATCTCTCCTGCTTGACGGTAACCCCTCTACCGGGGCAAGTCGCCGTGATCCTTGGCATAGAGGAATCCAACAGCGAATCGATAGAAGCTATGGACCGAATCGCCGCCGAATTCCGGACCAATATCCGGCAATATTTTCAATTCTCCGTGACGGTGGCGCTCAGCCGCCCTTACAAGGGCTATACCCAGATCAGTACCGCTTATCAGGAAGCGCTGGAGCTTCTAAGCTACCGGCTGTTAATGGGACATGACCGGATCATCTCTTCCCGGACGATCGAACCGGATATCGAGCAGTCACGAACGACCGTCGTCCGATGGCAGAAGGAAATTGTGTCCAGTATCTCTCAGGGAAACATTGAACAGGCGAAAGCGAAGCTGGAGGAAATTGCCGGACTGGTCCCCCGCTATGTCCATAATTCGGAAACGGTGCTCGGATTGTTCGCTTATTTGATCGGAGAGCTGGACTATTTCCTTCAGGAAGCAGGATTGAACGCAGAGGAGATATTTCCGGGTGATCCGTACAAGCAGTTATACTCCATGACCCGTTTGTCAGAAGTGACCGTCTGGTTTACAGAAACGATCTTCCCGGCGATTCATGCTCAATTGAGCGGCCTTCATGCCAACAAACAAAAGAAAACCGCACGGCAAGTGATGGACTACATTCACGAGCATTTCGAAGAAAATATTTCATTGCAGCTCGTAGCCGATGAGCTCAATCTGTCCCCATATCACATCAGCCGGGCGTTTAAAGAAGAAACGGATACGAATTTCGGGGATTATCTGATTCAATACCGGATGGACAAGGCGAAGGAATGGCTGATTTACAGCGACATGCCGATTAAAGAAATTTCCGAAAGGCTCTGCTACACTTCTGTACAGAATTTCACCAGAATCTTCAAGCAGGTTGCGGACATGCCCCCAGGTCAATATCGTAAAAAGTATCGTGACCCGGCCAAAGAGAATCCCGATGGGGAATCGTCAAAGCTTCTCTCGTAATTAAGTGTCCTTGGTTCGAACAACTAAATACCAAATTATGCAAAACAGGAGATCGGGCGTGATGATAATTTTGCCCTGATTTCCTGTTCTTTTTTTCATCTCAAAATAACATAATACCGCCAGTGACGAGAGGGTATTACAAAGTGTCCGGATCCGGCTATGGCGGATTAATCTTTTGTTGCACTTCTTTATCTTTTACCGCAAAACCCGCTTCCCTCAACAGATAATTGCGTTTAATCCGCCTAAGCCCCATAGTAAGCAGTACGAAAGCGCAGGTTTACGCCATCAAACTATAAGGAGGTAATCCGTACTGTTATGAAAGCCCAACCAACCGAATCTCTTCCTACACCTCCCCTTCCGGGTTCCAAAGCAACCATTTGGCGCAAGCTGGCGAAAAGAATGTGGAAGGACCGGTTTTTGCTTCTCATCGGCCTGCCGGGGATCGCTTATTTCATCCTCTATAAATATGTCCCGATGCTCGGTCTGTATTTGGCCTTCATTGATTTCAATCCGTTCATCGGGATTACGCAAAGCGAATGGGTAGGCTTCGCCCATTTTAAAACGATTTTTGCCGACGCGGAAATCGTCAACGTTCTATGGAATACCCTGCAAATCTCTTTTTTGCAAATCGCTTTTGCATTTCCTATCCCGATTGTGCTGGCCCTGATGCTTAACGAGCTGCGCGGTCAAGTTTACAAAAGGGTTGTGCAATCCATCGTTTACCTGCCCCACTTCTTATCCTGGGTGGTGGTGATCGGGATCTGTATCATCTTTATGCGAAGCGAGGGATTAATCAATCAGTTTCTTATCAACGTGTTGGGCTGGGAACCGGTTCCGTTCCTGTCTAATCCGTCCTTGTTCAAGCCTATCGTCGTTCTTCAAGTCATTTGGAAGGAATCCGGATGGGGGACGATCATTTTCCTGGCTGCCTTGGCTGGCGTCAATCCCCAGCTTTATGAGGCCGCGGTCATGGACGGGGCCGGTCGGTTCCGGCGTATGTGGCACGTCACTCTGCCCGCCATCCGCAGCACGATTGTCATTCTGCTTATTCTGCGACTGGGCAATGTTATGGACAGCGGCTTCGAGCAAATCTTTCTGATGCTGAATCCGTTCAATATGGAAGTCGGGAACGTGCTGGATACTTACGTCTATTTCAAGGGAATCGAGCAGTCCGACTACAGCTTCGCTACCGCTGTTGGATTGTTTAAGGGAGCAGTCGGCCTGATTCTGGTCATGTCCGCCAACTATCTAGCCAAAAAATTCGGAGAAGAAGGAATCTACTAACAAGGAAAAGAGGTGCAGCCTAAGTGAAGGAAAATACATGGAGTTCACGCCTGTTTGACGGAGTCAATATCGTGCTGCTGGCTCTTATTTCGCTGGTCATGCTGATTCCCTTTCTGTACGTAGTAGCGGTATCCTTCTCATCGTACAAGGATTTTCTGGAGAGCAGCTTTGTTCTTATCCCTAAAGAATGGGTCATCGACTCCTACCAGTATATTTTCGGCTCCAGCTCGTTCGTGCGCTCTATCTTCGTGACGGTTTATATTACGATACTCGGTACGTTCATCAATTTGTTCTTTACGGCTACGCTGGCATATGTTCTGTCAAGACCGGTTATCGGTCAGAAAGTCGTCTTGTTCGCCGTATTATTTACTCTGCTGTTCTCGGCCGGGATGATTCCGACCTATCTGGTCGTCAAGGAGACCGGGCTCTTGAATTCCATCTGGGCGCTCATTCTGCCGGCTGCGATCAGTCCGTTTAACCTGATTGTCATGAGACAGTTTTTCATGAGCATTCCGCCGGAATTGAATGAGGCAGCCGTGATCGACGGGGCTAACGACCTGCATACGTTTATCAAAATCATCTTGCCTTTGTCCAAGCCTTCCATGGCGGCCTTCGGCCTGTTCTACGCGGTTGCTCATTGGAACAACTATTTTACAGGAATTCTGTACCTGAACGACCCGGCCAAGTGGCCCATTCAGGTCATTCTAAGGCAAATCGTAGTGGTCAATGAAGCACAGAATTCGCTCGGGAATCCGCAAGTGCTGCTGGAGCACTCTCCGCCGGCGGAAACGATTCAGATGGCGGCCATCATCGTCGCCACCCTGCCTATTCTGCTGGTCTATCCGTTCCTGCAGAAGCATTTCGCCAAGGGGGTGATGCTCGGTTCGGTTAAAGGTTAAATCGAAGCAGTATTGCCTGAGAAGTCATTATCGGGATAAACTTTGGATAAGGGGGATAATCTGCAATGAAAATGAAACCATGGTTAGCAGCAAGTCTGGTGCTGGCGGTATCGGCAATGACGGCCGCCTGTGCCTCGAAGCCGGAAAGCGGCGGTGCAAGCGGCGGGGAAACAACCAAGGAGAACGAGAAATTCACGATTACCGCTATCGATTTCCGTTACGGAACGATTCCGCCGGCGAACGGCAAAGGCATCGAGATGATCAATGAGCGGTTCAATGTGGATTACAAACCGCAATATGTCGTACAATCCGATTATGTACAGAAGCTTAGTGCCGTTATTGCTTCCGGAGACATTCCGGACATCATTGTCATGGAAGGCACGGATTCGAATTTCTATAAATGGGCCAAGCAAGGGGCGTTCCTGCCTCTTAACGAATACATGGACAAATACGAAACGTTCAAGCTTATTCCGGACAATGTCCGCAAAGCCGTAACCATCAATGGCAATATCTATGCTATTCAAAGGTATTTGACCGAAAATTATGAGCTGACTCCGGTAATCCGTAAAGACTGGCTGGATAACCTCGGCCTGAAGGTTCCGACGAATTATGAGGAATTAAAAGAGGTGGCCATCGCCTTCACGAAGAATGACCCGGACGGCAACGGTAAAGATGATACTTACGGTATGGCCATGTCCCAGAATATCAACCCTCATTACGGAATGGGAGCTTATTGGGATTGGAATGCGTGGTACCACAAGAACGAGGATGGACAATTTATTCCCGGCTTCATTTCGGAAGCGCGCAAGCAGCACATTTCCTTCCTGGCCGATCTTTATAAGGAAGGGGCCATTTCGAAAGATTTTGCCCTGCTGAACTGGGCACAGACGAACAAGGAGTTTTACTCGGGTAAAGCAGGAATCTTCATCGGTACTCCCCGCGGAATGAACTCCACTTACATGCAGGGGCTCGTCGATATTGATCCGAAGGCCGACATTGTGCCGATTCCTCCGTTCGAGGCTCCGGATGGCTCCAAGGGCTTCACCTCGTCCGCCGGATACTACGGTGTGATTATGCTTAACGCCAAGCTCAAGGATCAGCCGACCAAGGTGGAGAAAATTCTGGAGATGATCGATTTCGGCCGCAAGTTCTATCCTTTGGAGGAGCGCAAGCCGGATAATGCCGACTTCGACTGGATGAACGGCCACGAAAACAATGGCTACAAGATAGTAGACGGCAATGTACAGAGAGAACCGGATGAGAAAGGTCTCTCCCCGTTCAATTATATGCCGGATAACCGGATGTGGGCACCGAACGATCTAGCCAACGGCTATTCGAAGGAATACCCGGTTGAGCTTCTCCGTAAATTGGCGGCAGAACTGGAGACTATGCATAGTGAAACAAAGCATTATATCAATCCGATGAATGCAGTCTTCTCGGAAACACGATCTGCCAAGGGCTCAGAGCTGGATAAATTCCTGTTCACCGAACAGACGAAGATGATCGTCGGCGAAAGACCGATCTCCGATTGGGACAAAATGGTTCAGGAATGGATGGACAAAGGCGGCGCCCAAATTATTAAAGAAGCTAATGAGGGCATGAAAGAGAACGGTTATACCGAGCCGCAATGGAAGTAATATAAAACGGGGCTGCTCATTGGTCATCTTAGATGACTTATGGGCGGCCCCTTTATTAATTTCATTTTTCATTATGATGTCTAATAATCGGGGTTCAGGCCAAGGAGTCCCTTCTCATTTTTTGTGTATCTGTTCTAAGAAAGCTCCCGAATTGTTTTCAGCTTGCATTTTTTCTAATTGCTCAATTTCTTCGGAAGTCACTGCATAAGGATGAATACATACAAAACGGCATACAAAAAGCACCCCATCGCACGACAGGATGCTTTATAAGCCTATTAAATGACTTACAGCCCTTTGGTCTTATCATCATTGTAGGCAGCCGTCAGGATAGCCGTGATGAACATGATGAATACAAGAATACTAATCCAGAAAGAAAGAGACATTAGAAGCACCCCCCGGGCATTGGTTAACTTTATTTAAGTATCGATGGCGTTCTTATAAGTAAACACCTATATTATACCCAATGAAAGTCAAAAAGAAAACGGCCAAATGTGAACATTTCCTAACACCGTCTATAGCTGTCGGCATTGTTAAAGCTGATAAACGGAAAGTCGGCCGAAGACAAAAAAATATAGGCAACTCCGGTGGGAACCGGTTTCGTTTTAAAGTGTCTAATAGGTTGGAGGTGAGGCCAGTGGAGAAATATTTACAGTATGCATCCAAGATGGATGACCATGCTTTTCGCGAATTAATGAATGAATATGGTCAGGAGGTCTGGAATTATGCTTATTTTCTAATTCGCCGCTTTGACGCAGCGGATGATCTTGTGCAGGAGGTTTTTATCCGCGTTTATCAAAATATTGGCTCCTTTCGCGGAGAATCATCGATTAAGACATGGCTGTTCGCCATAACGCGAAACTTGGCTTTTAATTACAAGAGATCTGCCTTTATCCGCAAGGTCACTTTAACGGATTGGATCGGCAGGCGAGAAAGCTCCCCCTCGGCCGAGAAGGAAGCGCTGGATCAAATACTCACGGACGATCTGTGGAAGATCGTACTGGACCTGCCGGACAAGTACCGGGAAGTGCTTGTGCTGGACGCCAGATATGGACTTTCCAATAAAGAAATAGCCGGCCTGTTGAAGATCTCCGAGGGCACGGTCAAATCCAGGCTTCATCGGGCAAGAAACAAGGTAAACGAGCAGATGAAGGAGGGAATCAAATATGGCATCATCTAAACCGGAATGGTACAACCGGCTGCAGACAGGACCCTTTAAGAAGCATACGTTTACACAGCATACTATTCAACGGATCGAGGCCCGGATTTCGTCTGAACGAAGCCGCAAGCGACTTTCCCGGAGAAGCAGGGGGATGCGGATGCTGGGTGGAATTGCGGGAGCAGCTCTGTGCCTGGCCTTGCTGTTGTGGTTGATGCCTGGTGGCCGCCCTGCCAACACTATTTCCGGAAATCCGGTTTTTAACGCGGCTAAAATCCATGTAGGCGATAAGGTGGGAGGCATGAAGGTGATTTCCAAGGAGGAAGGCACCTACGGAGTCGACTCCGTCAAGACTACTTTCGAAGGAAGACTCGAGCTTAGCGGCCAATTTGAATATTATTACAGGGACACGGAGCCCTATAATCCGAATGATGTCATTTTTATCCCCGATGAAGCGTCAGTATTGCGGCTTCCCCGCCCGGAATCGATGCAGGATATAAGAGTAAGGCTTGCTTTGGACTTTACGGATCCGCAGGAGAAGGCTAGCTTCGGGACTCAAGGATCCACCGGAACGGCGACCATCATCATTGACAGCTATAGCGTTGTGGCCGCCGAAATTGTCGAAGGCGTCCCTAACCGGGCACATCTAGCCCGTATATCTGAGATTTCTCTTGCTCCCCGGGTAGATCCGGAAACGGCCAACCCGGATTTTGACAAAGCCATGGCTAACTTCCCTCCCGCTCCATTGAATGCAAAAGGCGAGCTGGATACCGAAGGCATGCAGCCTTGGCTGGAGCAGGTGGATCAGCAATTTGCAGAAGGATTGGTCATGAATGAGAAGCCGATTAGCGCTAATCAGAGGGGACGGGTACATGAGTGGCTGAATCAGGTATTTACGGAGGAGAAAACTATTGAACTGCTGGATAGTTATGTACCGGAGATTGGGGGCGGCGAATATATGATCTTCGGAGGGCTAACCAATCTGTTCCCGCCCGTAATAATCGAGAAATTCGAGAATCCGTCTCTGGAACGGCAAGGCGAAAATTATTACCGGTATTCCGTTATGCTGATAGCAACCGGCACTGAAAATTACAAGCTGTTCTGTTCCGTTACCTTAGAGAACGGAGCCTGGAAAATCGGGGATTATTATTATGAGCCCTTGTGAGGAACTTCCGTGAAAATGCTGTAGTCCATTCGTCACTTGACAGTGCCGCGCAAAGCGTAATGGATGTCCCCAACTGAGAAGTTTTCAGCTGCGTCCCGCTTATTTGGATTAATGGACGATTTCGTGTTAGGTCATACTAACCTTGTACGATATGACCCGCCGGATATAAAGCGGCAGCTAAGGAGAACAAAGTATATGAGCTACGAATGCATTATTGTAGGAGGAGGCATTGCCGGACTGCAGGCCGCCATCCAGCTCGGACGGTATGAACACCGTGTGCTCGTCATCGATGCGGGCAGCGGGAGATCCGTGCTGTGCCGACAATATCACAATCTTCTCGGATGGCCGGAAGGGGTATCCGGCGAATATTTGCGGCAGTTGGGGCGGCAGCATGCCGAAAACCATGACGTTGAATTTGCCGACGATTTCATTGTCGATGCCTATCGCGATGAACCCGGTTTCGTCCTTAAGTCCCGAAGCGGCCGTGAATATCACTGTCTGACACTTCTTCTCGCCACAGGAGTCGTTGACCGGATTCCGGATGATCTCCCCGAGCTCCTTCCCTGCCTCGGCATAACCGTGTATGTATGCCCGGATTGCGACGGGTACGAAATCCGCGGCCTCTCCACCCTCGTCCTGGGCTCCGGGGAAGCGGGAGCCCGGATGGCTCTCACGCTGCAGCCGCGAACCCACCAGCTTGTCTACATCAACCACGGGAGACAGGAGGTTAAACCGGATACGGCTGCCCGTCTGAAGCATAAGCAAATTCCGATCATTGATCAGGCCATCGGCGAGGTTTTGGTCGAAGGAGACGGCCATTTCCGCGGGGTTCGCTTAACGAACGGAGAGCTGGTGCAGGCGGAAAGAGCCTTCGTCGCTTTCGGAGGCAATCTGGTGAACTCGCAATTGGCGGAGAAGCTGGGGATCGAAAGGCTGGAGAACAAGCACATCCTCACCGACCCGCGAACGAAGATGACCAACGTCCGGAACGTATGGGCCGCAGGAGATATAGCGGTGCATTCCGAGCAAGCCGCCATAGCCATGGGCGATGGCTCGCAGGCAGCCATATGGATTCACAAGGCTCTTTCGGCACTGTCGGACCATTAGACCAACTAGCCGTTTGAATAAACCCTGCTTCTCCGAGACAAGCTATTTCAAACACAAGAAAAGAGGGAGGCGTTCCAATTTGAAAAACTCCAACCCGCAAAACCATAATCCCCAGTCCAACGATAAAGAGAACAAGAATTTAACGGATAAGATGCCTTCGGACGATGCGTTACAGGCTATGACCGGATTTATTAACCGGAAGGATCCGGACAAGGACGATTGTTAAACTCATGTCAAAAAAATAGAAAACCCTGCAGCTAAAATGGCAAAGCAGGGTTTTCGTCATGGTATGAATCCGGGCTGCCCGCCCCATCTTCCATCCGTTCAACCACATGGGCAAACTCTTGAAGCGCCTTCTCCCCTTGAGGGGCAAGGGCATAAATCCCCCGGCTCACCCGCTGAAACCAGCGGTAATAATTATGTTGCAGAAGTGCCGCCGTCTTGGGGTTCCCGGTCAGCTCCTTCAATTGTCTGGGAGCCATTGGTCCGTTAAGCTTCAGATAATAAGCGCATTGAAGAGCTTTTTCCCGGTATGCGGTGACGAGCTTGCGCTGGGTACTTCCGCCTATATTATAATCCCCGCTCCTCTCATTAAACTCTTTCACCAGCTTGGCCGTTTGCTTCAGGTTCTTCCTGGGAACATAGGGTTCAGGGTGGCATACCACTTCCACCAGCGGTGCTTTCCGCTTATAATAACGGACCGTCATCAGCCCCAGGCCGAGCATCCTGCACAGCCGCTGCAGATCCCCCCATTTTAGTTGATGAGGGGCCCGTCCATGCTCCTTCTTCTCAATAGCCAAATAGACCATGTCCGATTGACGCAGCCTGTCCACTCCCTGTACGAGCAGCGGAATCGTAAAAGACTTCTTCAGCTCCACAATGACGGGGGGCTCCTCTCCGCGTATGGCAACCAGGTCGCAATTCTTCACTTCTCCCTTAACTTCATAGCCCAAGCTCTCCATATATGCCTTAACCGGCGCATAGAGCTCGGTTTCGCTTCGAATCGGCACGTATTCTTCTCTCCCTGTTAATGCTGCAATGTGCGCAATCGTATGACGCTTTCCCTATTCGATTGATGTAACTTTATCCAAATATGGATGCCTACTCGCAGGTCCATTCCCGTCCGTTTCCCCGTTGCCCGGGCCGTCCCCTGCCATTTTCAAGCGGGTAAAGACCTATGCCTTCTATGGAAAATACGGCTTCGTTCATCTTTTTCCCATTATACCATACCCCCACAAACCCTGTACCGTTCACGAATGTTGAAAGCAAGAAAGGAGATGATCCCCCATGGGCCAATTGCCCAAGCGCTGCTTATTCTGCGAAAAAAATATTACCGGCATATATGTAAAGGAGCTGGGGAGTTACCTTTTTAGAAAATGCTATTGTACCGGGACAGGAGAGTACGAAATAACCGAGGAGGCTTATGAACGGCTCAATGCCCGCCCGCATCAACAGAAGAGAGAGCAATACCCGCTTGTTTCCGGGTACATCCGGGAAATGTGCGAGCGGCAGGAGCAGGTGAAGCTTGTGACCGATGATCTCAGCTTCATTCTGGAGTCGCCCGGAATCCCCAGGACGCTGGAGGCTAAGAAGAATAAATGTCTGGTTTATCTGTACCGTCATTCAGACCGGCCCGAGGACCCCGTCGTTCTGGATCCGATCCAGTCCGCCTACAACCTGACGTATTCCCCGAATTTGCAGGAATTTATATATATTTTGGAAGAGCTAAAGGCAAGCAAGCTTATTTCCCGGATGGGATCTACGCTGCGGCTGACCCCCAAAGGCTGGGAGGAAGCCGCGAGATTAACCGAGGGCAAGTCCGGACGGACGGTCTTCTTTGCCGTGCCGGGCGCATCTCCCGCCGCGGAAGCCCTGCGCGATACGGTCATCCCGCAGTTGGATGAGAACGGATATGCAGCGGTTATACCGCCGGCGGCAGCGGAGCTCCCCGGGCATTCCCGGGACACGCTCGAGCAAATCCGGCAGAGCGACCTGGTCATTGCGGACCTGAGCGGGTCCGATCCTAAGGTATGTTTCGAAGCCGGTTATGCGCAAGGAACCGGCGTACGGGTCGTGTATATCTGCCATCAAGATGATTCGCCGGAGCCCGGTTTGTCCCTCATCCATCCGGGACAACCGCTCCGCTGGAGCACTCCGCAGGAGTTGGCGGACAAGCTGACGGCCTATCTTGCGGCGGGGGCAAGCTAACGGCGGAAACTTGGCAGAATAGCAGGAATTCGCCGCATGTAAGCTTCTTAAGGAGATCGTTTCGAAGCTTTTTTATCCGGGGGATCTTGGAATTTCGGGAAACATCTCTCGCTCCTCTGCATAGTTATTAATACGTTGGTTTAGCACTTGCTGGGGAGAGAGGAGGCAACCATGGATATTTTCAAACGTATATCCGAACACCGGACCGAAATGGAGAGGCTGTCATGGACCGGTACCTTTGCGGAATATCTCGAAAAAGTGAAGAACAACCCGGAACTGGCAATGACCGCGCATGCAAGAGTTTATAAGATGATCGAATCCCATGGGATCGAAGAGCACAACGGGCAGATTAAATATAAATTTTTTGAGCAAGAAATTTATGGCTTGGACCGCTCCATCGAGAAACTGGTTGAGGAATATTTTCATTCCGCCGCACGGCGGCTGGACGTCAGAAAACGGATTCTGCTGCTGATGGGCCCCGTCAGCGGGGGAAAATCTACGATTGTCACTATGCTGAAAAAGGGGCTGGAGCGGTTCTCCCGCCAGGAGGAAGGCGCCGTCTACGCCATTAAAGGCTGTCCGATGCATGAAGAGCCGCTTCACTTGATCCCGCAGGAATTGAGAGAGGATGTCGAGAAGGAGCTTGGAGTCAAGATCGAAGGAACACTCTGTCCATCCTGCCAAATGCGGCTAAAAACCGAATACAACAACCGGATAGAGGACGTCCTGGTCGAACGCGTGCTGATTTCGGAAGAGAACCGGGTCGGAATCGGAACGTTCAGTCCGTCCGATCCGAAATCGCAGGATATTGCCGACTTGACGGGAAGCATTGATTTCTCGACCATTACGGAGTACGGCTCGGAATCCGATCCGAGAGCCTACCGGTTCGACGGAGAATTAAACAAGGCCAATCGCGGACTGATGGAGTTCCAGGAAATGCTGAAGTGCGACGAGAAATTTCTGTGGAATCTGCTTTCCTTAACGCAGGAAGGCAATTTCAAGGCCGGACGCTTCGCATTGATTTCCGCCGACGAATTAATTATTGCCCATACGAATGAATCCGAATATCGTTCGTTCATCGCGAACAAAAAAAATGAAGCGCTTCAGTCGCGTATTATCGTCATGCCTATTCCGTATAACCTGAAAGTATCCGAAGAAGAAAAGATATACGCCAAGCTTATCAAGCAGAGCGATATGCAGCATATTCATATGGCTCCCCATTCCCTTCGCGCCGCAGCCATTTTTTCGATTCTGACGCGGCTTAAGGAATCCAAGAAGCAGGGAATGGATCTGGTCAAGAAAATGCGGATGTATGACGGGGAATCCGTGGAGGGCTACAAGGAAAACGACCTTAAGGAAATGCAGAACGAATTTGTCGAGGAAGGGATGTCCGGAGTCGATCCGCGGTATGTCATCAACCGGATTTCGAGCGCGCTCATTCGCCATGACGTGCAGTGTATCAACGCTCTGGATGTGCTGCGGGCTATCAAAGACGGCCTGGATCAGCACCCTTCCATTACGAAAGAAGAACGGGAGCGTTACCTTAATTTTATTTCTATTGCCCGCAAGGAATATGATGAATTGGCGAAGAAAGAAGTGCAGAAGGCCTTCGTCTATTCTTTCGAGGAATCGGCGAAAACCTTATTTGAGAACTATCTGGACAATATCGAATCATATTGCAATTGGACGAAGATGAAGGATCCTCTCACCGGAGAGCCGGTGGACCCCGATGAACGGCTGATGCGTTCCATTGAGGAGCAAATCGGCATTTCGGAAAACGCCAAAAAAGCGTTTCGCGAAGAGATTCTCATCCGACTGTCCACCTATTCCCGCAAGGGCAGAAAATTCGACTACAACACTCATGAACGGCTGCGAGAGGCTATTGAGAAGAAGCTCTTCGCCGACCTTAAGGACATCGTTAAAATTACGACATCGACCAAAACGCCCGACGCCACTCAGCTCAAACGGATTAACGAGGTGACCCGCAGGCTTATAGACGATAACGGCTATTGCCCGGTCTGTGCGAATGAGCTGTTGAAATATGTGGGCAGCCTATTGAATAGATAGGATGGGCAGCGGATAAAAAAAGCTCCTAACGAAGCCTCTTCGAAGACGAATAACCCGGTTTTAAAGGTAGCTTTTTATGCCAATTAGAAAGTTGTTCCATTTTAATGCTTTAATGAACTTAAACTTTCTAATGTGGTAAGATAGAAGCGCACCTGCCAGGTTGGCAGATGCGCTTTTATTTTTGTTATCGTCATCATTAACAATCGCGGTTGTATAAAGTCCGGGCTTATGTAAGCAGCTTATTATTTCCCCGTTACCTGCTGCAAACATTCCGCACAAATGTGCTTGTCCTTAAATTCAACAACGCTGTCCATGGTTGTGCAGAAAACACAGCGTGGGCGATACCTTTCCAAAATAATATGGTCACCCTGCACGAGGATTTCTACCGGGTCCCCTTCATTCATTCGGAAACGGTTCCTTAACGATTTAGGAAGGACAATTCTTCCCAGTTGATCAACCTTGCGAACGATCCCGGCTGGTTTCATTCTAAATCACCCCAATCTGAGTTAGCATTTCACCCCTCTTTATGATATTCGTAACCGCCTTCTGTTTTATGTCGCTAATTCTGCCATTACCTTAATATGGGAAAATGCACTTACCAACCGCGCACCTAGTAAATACCCCCGCCTTTCCGGGTTGAAACACCCCTTACTTATCTTGATTGGCGTTCGCATCAGGCTGGACAATAATAGACAAGGATTCATTGTTTACGGCCGCACCGCCCTTTGCTTTCGCTTCTCCTCCTATGTTAAGACCTATAACTCCAAGAATAATAAGCAGGATGGAGGCCGCCTTGAGCCAGGTCATCGATTCCTGGAACACCATATAGCCGATCACCGCGATAGCGGCTGTACCGAGCCCCGACCAGATCGCGTATGCGACACTTACGGGAACATGCTTCAAGGATAAATTCAGGCTGGAAAAAGCAAGTAAATAAAAAACGATCATCAGAGCGGACGGCCAAACTTTCGTAAAGCCTTGCGACAGCTTCATCGAAACCGTCCCGGCTATTTCCAGTACTATGGCTAACAACAAATAAACCCAGGGCATCCTCTTCACTTCCTCTCGAATTGGACTTGTTGTCCGGATCCTATATACGGCAACGGACAAAGAAACATAAACAGCGAGCCGGTTGCCGCAACCTGACTCGCACTCTAGCTTATTATGGGTCGGCGCGTATAGCAGCCGTTATTAGGTTAAGCCTTTAAATTGAAGCTGGCGAAGGCCTTCGTATAGAATAATGGCCGCAGAATTGGACAGATTAAGCGACCGGACCTCTCCATTAATTGGAATTTTGATGCAGGTATCTTTGTGCTCCTCCAGAATCTCCTTGGGCAGACCGGCCGTTTCTTTGCCGAACACGAAGAAATCTCCATCCCGAAACTCGAAATCGCTGTACCATTTCTGAGCCTTCGTCGTCGCGCAGAAAAACCGCCCGTCGGGATACAAACGCTTAAGGTCGGCGAACGAATCGTGATACTCCAATTTAACGGATGGCCAATAATCCAACCCCGCTCTCTTCAACGCTTTGTCATCTGTAGAAAAGCCCAAGGGGCGGACCAAATGAAGACAGGTCCCCGTTGCGGCACAAGTCCGCGATATATTTCCCGTATTAGCGGGGATCTCCGGTTCTACCAAAACAATGTGAAATGCCATAGCTTCTCATTCACCTTTCTGAAAAATGCTCTGCGTCTATGATAATAAGCCCTGCTTAAAGTCTAGCGGCAATTGATGGCTGACATCTTCGCTTCCTGGTTTGGGAAAACAATCAGGCTGTTATCCTCGTGATTTGCGGAAAATTGCGAAATGCAGCATGGAGACAATCAATCACCTGCAGATTTGCAGGTTCTTCTCCCGGCTTACCGCATCTCTAATCTTGACACAGTTGCCGCCCAGGTTTCAAGTGCTTGTTAGCTCCCCGCACTCCGGCCGCCTATGACGAAAAACACGGCCGTTCGGAAGTTAACGATTTATAAATTTTACATATAGTTTACTTATCATTAATTCGCCACTGACATAGTTAAGCAATAATGAAAATAATTCAGTAGAAAAAGGAGACCATGCGGATGAAGAACAGAATTTTGGTCGTTGACGACGAACCGTCCATTGCCATGCTGTTGGATTACAATTTGAAGCTGGCCGATTTCGATGTGCGTTGTGTTCACGATGGCGGAGCGGTATTTGAATCGATCCGCTCTTTCCGACCCGATCTTCTCGTGCTGGATCTCATGCTGCCTACGATGGACGGCGTTCAAATCTGCCGCAAGCTGAGGAGCGAGGGAAGCCGCATCCCGATCATCATGCTGACGGCCATGCAGGAAGTGTCGGACCGGATCGCCGGACTCGACCACGGAGCCGATGATTATATGATCAAGCCATTCAGCCCGCAGGAGCTGATTTCACGTATCCGGGCCGTATTGCGCCGGGCCGAAGCTTCCGCCCCGCAGCCGCCGGCAAGCGATATCCATCTGGGCGATATCTGCATAAGCTCCGAACGCAGAGAAGTCACCCTGAACGGCAAGCTGATCGATCTGACGCCCAAGGAATTCGAATTGCTGCTTTATTTGTGCCAGCATCAAGGACGAGCCTTAAGCCGCCAGCAGCTGCTGCAAAATGTATGGGACTATCATTTCCTTGGCGATACCCGGATCGTAGACGTCCATATCAGTCATCTTCGCGATAAAATCGAGGCGGACCCGCGAACTCCCCGGTATATTCAAACCGTTCGCAGTGTCGGCTACAAAATTACAGACCCGTTGACTGTCCACGGTCAACGCAAGAGCGTTTCTTCCGCCCTCCAGGCTTAATTGGGAAGAGTCATCTTGAGCACAACATCAAATAAAGCAGCGCATTCCCGCAGGAGGAACACGCTGCTTTATTTAGTTGTAGTCACAGCCGATTGGCAATTGAACTACTCCTCTCCCGCTCGGCAATTGCACTGCACCTACCCGTTACGACGCTGGAAATCAGCCATGAAATCGGCCAAAGCCTTGCAGCTTTCATAAGGTACGGCATTATAAGTCGATGCGCGCAGATGTCCGACGCTGCGGTGCCCCTTCAAGCCGACAAATCCGTTCGCGGCCGATTCCTCAATAAATTTCTTCTCCAGCTCGTCCGATTGCAGCTTGAAAGTGATGTTCATGATCGAACGGTCCTGCTTGACCGCCATTCCCTCATAGAATCCCCCGCTGTTATCTATGGCGTCATAGATCAGAGCCGTTTTCTCCCGGTTCATCTTCTCCATGGCGTCGATTCCCCCGTTCCTCTGAATCCACTTCAAGACGAGGTTCATCATATATACCGAATAAACCGGAGGGGTATTATATAACGAGTTATTTTTAACATACGTATCATAGCGGAGCATTGTCGGAATCGTCTTGGGAGACTCCTTCACGAGATCTTCGCGCACGATAACGAGCGTCACCCCGGAAGGTCCGAGATTTTTCTGCGCTCCTGCATAAATAAGCGAGAATAGGGAAGCATCGAATCGATGGGACAAAATATCGCTGGACATATCACCGATTAACGGTACGCTGCCCGTCTGCGGAAAGGTGGTATATTGAGTCCCTGCGATCGTTTCGTTAGAAGTAATATGAAGATACGCCGCGTCCTCGGGAAGCTGAATCTCGTCCAGGGATGGCAGATTAAGCGGTCCTTCCTCTTTGGAAGCCGCCGCGGCATAAGTGTCTCCGAACAGCTTCGCTTCCTTATAGGCCTTGTCCGCCCAGCTTCCGGACAGAACATAAGCGCCCTTCCTGCCGGGAGCAAGCAGGTTCATCGGCACCATCGCAAATTGTGTGCTCGCGCCCCCCTGCAGGAAAAGAACCTTATACCCGGAAGGAAGCTCCAGCAATTCCTTGACCAGCTGCTGGGTTTCATCGTTAATCTGCTCGTATTGCTTGCTGCGGTGCGAGATTTCCATAATGGACATGCCAATCCCGCCGTAATCGACGATCTCTTCCTGAGCCTGCTGCAGCACCTCCAGCGGGAGTGCCGCCGGCCCTGCGTTAAAATTGTATGCTCGATTTGCCAAGTTCCACACCTTCTCCATGTATGATATCGTAATGATAACAATATTTTTATACCGCTTCAACATTTAATAGACATTAGAGACAACCGCAAGGAGGCATCCCGATACCTATGGCATCATCAGCCCGGCTCTTTATCGCCGCCCCGATCGCTCCCCCGGTCAAGAGAACGCTGGAGGAATGGACCCGGCAGCTATCCAATGAGCTTCCCTTTCGTAAATGGACCCACCCGCTGGATTATCACATTACTCTGCAATTTCTCGGAGAGACTTCGCCGGAAACCCGCAGCCAAATCGACCAAGCCCTTCCGGGAGTAGCCGCAATGCATCCGCCCTTTGTTCTCTCTCTGGGCAAATTAGGCTATTTCGGTCCGAACCGTTCTCCGCAGATTCTATGGGCAGGAGTCGAAGGAGAAACCGCCCCTCTGCTGTCCTTGCACCGCTCAACCGTTCAAGCCATGCAGAAGCTCGGCTTCATGCCGGAAGACAGACCTTACCGCGCTCATATTACATTGGCGAGAAAATATATCGGTTCGGCCCCCTGGCCCTCCTCATCCCTGCCGGGTATGCTCTCGACGGAAGATCTAGAAACCGCCTGGAGCGTAAACGAGATTGTGCTTTACCAGAGTCATTCCGGCCAACGCCCAATGTATGAAACGCTTTCCACTTACCCCTTAGCCGGGAACACGTTGAACGACCCCACAAAGTGACGTATGCCTTCGAAGCGTATTCCGTCCGCACCCTAACAGGGTCGGCGTCTACACCTTCCTCTAAACGCGGTCGCTCTTCATGACTTTCCTTCGATAAAGGTTTATACAATACTTTGCGGGGAGCCCCCAATCTTATAGATTCTATACTATTGAACAAACCGCCGGCAGCAGCCGGCGGCATTCGTGAGCCGTTTAGCAGTCGAAGTAGAGCGAGTATTCATGGGGATGAATCCGGATTTGCACACTTTTGGCTTCGGCCCGTTTCAAATCAATATAGTTCTCGATAAACTCCCTCGTGAACACTCCGCCCTGCAGCAGGAATTCATAATCGGCCTGCAAGGCGTCGAGCGCTTCATCCAACGTGGACGGCACACTGCGGATATCTCTCTTCTCGGCATCCGATAGATCATAGATGTTCCGGTCCATCGGTCCGTAACCAAGCTCTCTCGGGTCGATCCGATTCTGAATTCCGTCCAGACCGGCCAGAAGCATAGCCGCAAAAGCGAGGTACGGGTTCGAGGTCGAATCCGGCGTCCGGAATTCGATGCGGCATCCTTTCGGCGTGACGGCAGCAACCGGGATACGGATGGCGGCCGAGCGGTTTCCTTTGGAGAAGACCAGGTTCACCGGAGCCTCGTAGCCGGGTACCAGTCTTTTGAACGAATTGGTGCTCGGATTAGTCAGTGCCAGCAAGGCATTCGCATGATGGAGGATGCCCCCGATGTAATATAACGCGGTATCGCTTAAATTCGCGTAGCCGCCTTGACGGTAGAACAGCGGAGTGTCCCCGTCAAAAATACTTTGGTGAACATGCATCCCGCTTCCGTTATCTCCAAACAAAGGCTTCGGCATGAAGGTTGCGACCTTCCCGTACTGGCGGGCGGTGTTATGCACGATATATTTATATTTCATTAAATTATCCGCGCTCGCCGTCAGCGTATCGAAGCGAAAATTGATCTCTGCCTGACCGGCGGTAGCCACTTCATGATGATGGCGTTCGATCCGGAGGCCCGATTCCATCATGATGCGGCACATTTCGCTGCGCAAATCCTGCTGCGTATCCGCCGGGGCAACGGGGACGTATCCCCCCTTATGCCGAATCTTAAAGCCGAGGTTGCCTCCCTCTTCCTTGCGGGAGCTGTTCCAGAAGGCTTCCTCCGAATCGACTTCATAATAAGATTTATTCATACCGCTCTCGTAGCGGACATCGTCAAAAATGAAAAATTCAGGCTCCGGCGCAAAATACGCCACAGTACCAATTCCCGTCTGCTGGAGAAACTCTTCCGCCTTCTGCGCGATTCCTCTCGGGTCTCTGTCGTATCTCTCTCCATCGGGAGTGTAGATATCACACATCACAATCAACGTAGGGTGTGCCGAGAACGGATCGGCATAGACGGTTTCGGTATCCGGCATCATAACCATATCGGAATCTTCCACGCCTTTAAACCCCGGGATAGAGGAGCCATCAAAAGCAACGCCGTTGACGAAGGTATCTCTCCCTACTTCAACGGCCGGCAGTGAAATATGGTGGGCCTTCCCATTCAAATCCACGAATCGAAAATCCACCCATTCTATTCCGTTTTCTTCTATCATCCTTAATATTCCGTCAGCAGACATGCCTGAATACCTCCATTATCCGAACATTTATTGAGAAGCTAATGATTAACGTTCCATTTTTATCATCTTTCCCTGAATAATTATAAATCTGCTCGAATTAGCCGTCAATAGATATGTCAGGTTTTGTTACATGGAGGTTACAGCCTTAAATATTACCAGTATCCCTGATAGAAACATGCAAATCCGGCCGTCACCCTGACAGGTTCGGCTTTACCCCGTCCAAACAGGGAAATTCCCTATAGTAACGACAGCCTAATTCGCAGTGCCGGGAGATGTCCGTCCTTCCGAACTATGTGGACCGGATAATGCTGGCCGGGTTCCTCTATCCCGCAGGATGAACCAGACCGTGAGAAGCAGCCAGAAACCGCTGGCCAGATAGCCGCCAAGGACATCGCTAGGATAATGAACTCCCAAATAGATTCGGCTGGTACCAATCGCCAGGACCGTTCCCGCGCTAACGAGAAGAATGATCCCGCGCCACAGCGGCCGGTGAATATACCGGAACAATAGAAAAACTATCATTCCATATAAAGCTAAAGAATTCATGGAATGCCCGCTGGGAAAGCTGAACCCCGTTTCCTCAATCAGGCGGTGCAGCTCCGGACGCTCACGAATAAAAGAGTGCTTCAATATTTTATTCAGCAAGGCGCAGCCTCCCAACGCCGCTACGGCGAACATACATGCCCGCATATCTTTCTTGACTGCAAAGAGATAAATCAGAACGGCGATTGCGACTCCCACGATAAATTCGGTCGATCCCAGGAACGTAAAGCCTTTCATCACCAGGGTCAATACCGGAACCTCCCAGCCCTGTACAAGCGCAATCATTTGACTGTCAAAATAATGTATCGCTGGTCCGTCAATGTCGAAAGCCAACAGGCTAAAACAAGCCGCGAACAAGAGGCTTAGTATGAGCACCGTGTTCCATTTCTTCGTTTGCCCCATGATTTTCCCTACCTTCCTGTTGAAAGTGTCTTTTGATTTTCCATTCGAAGTCGATTATTCTCCCGGGAGATGCTGAGCAGGATGCCTGTCCCCGCCATACTTATTAACAAAGAGGAGCCCCCATAGCTCGTAAACGGAAGGGTGACCCCGGTAATCGGCAAGCTTCCGGTGACCGCCCCCAGATTAAACACGATCTGTATGCAGAACATGGCCACAATCCCCATGCCCAACAGCGTACCATATAAATCCTTGCATTTTAAAGCCGCAACGAAGCCGCGCATAATAAACAGGCCCAGCACCAGCATAAAGCCAACGATTCCGATAAAGCCCAATTCTTCTCCGATCACCGCAAATATAAAATCGGTATGGGCCTCCGGGAGATAGTGGAATTTCTGAATGCTCTGGCCCAATCCCGCCCCCGCAATCCCGCCCCGGGATAATGCAAAAAACGACTGGATCAGCTGATAACCCGAATCAGCCGGATCATCCCATGGGTTTAAGAAGGAGGTCAGCCTGCGGAACCGGTAGCTTTCGAAAATAGCCAGCATCAGCAGTACCGGAGCCACGGCTAAAGCCAGTAAGGAGATATGCCGCAGATTGGCTCCTCCTACGATGACGAGAATGAAAGTAATACAGAGCAAATTGAGAGCCGTGCCCAGGTCAGGCTGGCGCAATATCAGCACAACAACAATTCCGATCACTACTAAGATGGGAGCAAGGCCCTTCTTAAAATCTTGAATGTGGTTCCTTTCTTACTGATCAAATAGGCTAAATACAGGATGATCGAAAGTTTAACGAACTCTGCGGGCTGCAGGCCGAATGGGCCTATGTAAAGCCATCTCGTCGCCCCCTTGGCATTGGTTCCGACCAAGAGCACCAGCACAAGCAGTATCAGAGCAAAAATTAAAGAAGGGTAGGCCAAACGCTTCAGTCGGCTAAAGGGGATATTCATCAGCACCAATAAGACCAGCCATCCCAGCAGGGCAAAGACGATCTGTCGCTGGACAAAATACCAAGAGTCCCCATACTTGTGCAAGCCAAGGGGTGAGCTGGAACTGAAAACCATGACCAGCCCGAAGCCTACTAATAAAAATGTGGAAAACAGCAAAATAAAGTCTGGCCTGCCTCGCGGCTTGTGTTCCATTACGGCCATCCCCCTTTCTATTTCCCCCCTAAAATAAAAGCACACCTTCAAGGAATGAAGGTGCGCGTTAGACAAACAGCACAAAAAGAACCTCCATTCGTTGAGTTTTAGCACTGCATGGCATAGGATCGATCGCTTTCCAGCTGCGTTAAAAACCACCTTATGTCGATGGTTTCTGTTGACCCATTGGCGTCTTTGGACATTTCTGGGCAGCAGCATTTCTCCATGCAGGAGCCTCACCTAACGAGGTTATGGATTCAATTATTATCGTCTACATTAACGAATACGCTTTGCTTTGTCAACCCGTTCAGGCATGACAATGCTAGAGTGCTGTTGAATTTGACCATTTAACAAACTTTCAGTTTTCATCCGGTCCGCATATAGAGACCCCGCCTCCTGTGATAGAAGCGGGGTCCCGATTATCTGTAAATTTATTTTTTCCAAGATCCGGCGAGTACCGGTTCTTTCTTCGTGGAGAATGTTTTGCCGCATAACGGTGCGAGCTTCTCCAGATCAAGCAGCAGGTTGGCGAACTGGTCGGGGAACAACGATTGAACGCCGTCTCCAGTCATCGAATTGTCCGGGTCCGTATGCATCTCTACAATAAGTCCGTCTGCGCCTGCGGCTACAGAAGCTTTGCACATTGGCTCCACCAGCTCCCGGCGTCCTGTGCCATGGCTTGGGTCGGAGATGATCGGCAGATGGCTCAACTGCTTCAGTACCGGAATGGCTGCCAGATCCAACGTGTTTCTCGTATAGGTCTCGAAGGTCCGGATTCCGCGTTCGCACAGCATTACGTTAGGATTGCCTCCGGCGAGAATGTACTCCGCCGCGTTCAGAAATTCATCGTAGGTAGCGCTGAAGCCTCTCTTCAGCAGAACCGGAGTCTGGATGGTGCCCAGCTTGCGCAGAAGGTCGAAATTTTGCATATTGCGTGTACCGACCTGCAGAATGTCGGCATGCTCGGCGCATATATCCACATATTCCGGAGTCATAACTTCCGTAATGGTCAGCAGCCCATGCTTCCGTCCGGCCTCGGCCATCATTTCCAAGCCTTCGACGCCAACGCCCTGGAAGCTGTACGGACCGGTCCGCGGCTTGAATGCGCCGCCGCGCAGCACCTGGCCTCCGGCCGCCTTCACCAGTCTGGCGATTTCATCTATTTGCTCGGGGGATTCTACCGCGCAGGGTCCGCCCATAACTACCAGATCCTGCCCGCCTATTTCTACCCCTTTAATCGAAATCACCGTATCCGCCGGGTGAAACTCACGGCTGGCCAGCTTGTAGGACTTCGAAATTTTAATAACCTCGGAAATACCGGACATCTGACGAAGCTGCTCGGCCATGACCGGATCGGCCTTGCCGATTATACCGATGACCGTACGGTCCTCGCCTTTGGATACATGTGCGGATACTCCATGCTTCTCAATCCAATGAACGATTTCTGCAATTCGTTCATCTGTAGTATTATGAGATGTAATAGCAATCATGTTGATCTCTCCTTATCTATGCGCTCATTAGTCAATATGCTGTATAATCACACCAAGCCCTCGGGAGGTCTTGGTGAATTATTGTACGTTTCATTCGGGTTCGGACCGTCACCCGATAAATAGACTTGCGGACAGTAAATAGCATATCAGCGCATCATCCATCATCAATTTTCACACTGCGACGCTTATCCGCTGCTCTCCGTTAAAGCAACTATAACGGAAAAACTTCGACCCGTCAATGTTTTTTTGCCGGGTTCGAAGCTTATCCGTCGCAATCAGCCCTTCCTCTTGGCTACGGCAGGGATGAGCCGATTCATATCAATCGTCCTCTCGATGGCCCAAGTTCCCGGATCGTTCGGATCGAAACGTTCCAGATAATCTATCACTTCTTTGGTAATCGGTGTCGGAGTAGACGCCCCCGAAGTTACCGCCACCTTGCGCACTTCCATCAACCAGTCGGTACGCAGCTCGGTAATATCCGCGATGCGATAAGCGCGGACTCCGGCAATTTCTTCCGATACCTGGGCCAGACGGTTGGAGTTGTTGCTGCGCGGGTCTCCGACCACAATGACCAGGTCGGCATCCTTGGCCTGCTCCGCTACCGCTTCTTGCCGGACCTGGGTGGCCATGCAAATCTCATTATGGATCTCCGCAGTCGGGTACCTCCGGATCAGGCGGTTCATGATATGGCGTATATCCCACTGGCTCATCGTCGTCTGGTTCGTAATAATGATCCGGTCGGTATTCAAGTTCAACTGCTCGATCTCTTCTTCTTTCTCGATTAGGAAGACGTGATCCGGGGCGATGCCGACCGCGCCCTCCGGCTCAGGATGGCCTTTCTTCCCGATATAAATAATGGCATAGCCTTCAGCAGCCTTCTCGCGGATAAGGTCATGCGTGCGGGTAACGTCCGGGCAAGTCGCATCCACAACGGTCAGCCCTTTCTCCCGCGCCCGCTTGCGTACCTCCGGTGAAACCCCGTGCGCCGTAAAAATAACCGTTCCGCTCTGAACCTGATCCAATATTTCGAGACGGTTAGGGCCGTCCAAAGTAACTATTCCTTCCTTTTCAAAAAAACCGGTGACGTGCGAATTATGAACGATCATGCCGAGGATATAGATAGGCCGCGGCAAATCCATATTCCTGGCGGTTGTCATAGCCAGTGCCATGGCGTCAACGACTCCATAACAGTACCCTCTCGGGGAGATGCGAATTACTTTCATACAATCACCTATCATTCTGCCTCAGCGTATTCCTCATTACGAAGTACGGTGAATGAGCTTGTGCCTTATTCACCGGTTCATTTAGAGGTTGTTCAGAACTATCCCTATTATAGCATTAATCCTGCTCCCTCGATACGATGGGCAGCCAAATGACAAATTGCGTCCCTTCTTCTTTGCGTGTCGTAACCTCAATCGATCCCTCATGCTCGTCAATGATCCATTTGGCAATCGACAAGCCCAGCCCGGTTCCCTGGGTTTTGCCGCGGGAGACGTCCGCCCGGTAGAACCGTTCAAAGATATACGGCACCTCATCCTTGTCCATGCCGATTCCCGTATCGCTAATCCGGATTCCGATCTGGCCTGCATCCTCCGATGCGACCGCATCGATGGTTACTACTCCTTCGGGAGTATATTTAAAGGCATTTTCTATAAATATAAACAATAGCTGCTGCAAATAATCCGCATTACCCCGGACGATAATTCCTTCCATGGCCGATAAATCGCCCATTCTCCATTGGGCCTGTCTCGGGAAGAGGTTAGCCTTGCGCGATACCTCCTCAACCAATGGCTGGAGAGCCAGCTCCTTCTTCTCCATGACATAACCCGCATCCGCCCTTGCCAGTGAGAGCAAATTGTTGACGAGACGGCTCATCCGGGAAGCTTCATCGGCAATATCCCGCATCGCCTCCAGGGAAAGCTGCACATTGCGTTCGTCATCCATCGAGGGCTGCCCAAGCTGAGCCCATACCTTCTCCAGCAAATCCACATTGCCGCGGATCGTCGTCAGCGGAGTACGGAGTTCATGGGAGGCATCGGAAACAAACCTTCGCTGGGCCCGGTAAGCCTCATCCAGCTCCGTATAGGCTACCTGCAGCCGGCCAAGCATTCCGTTGATCGTCTCGGTCAGGCGTCCAATCTCGTCATTGGGCCCATCGTAAGAAATCCGCTTGCTCAAATCTTCTCCAATCTGGATTTGATCGGCGGCGGCAATTACACTGTCGATCGGCTTGAGGGCTTTGCGCGACAAGAACCAGCCGATCGTGCCCGCCAAAGCGACCGTAATCAATCCGATAAAAATCAGCGTATACCGTAAAGTGCTGAACAGCCGGAGATCATTGACAATGACATGTCCCACCTGCAGAATGGCTACCGGTCCCCCCTCCAGCAGCACCGGGTGATTATAGATTAGCAAATCCACCCCGCGGTAACGCGCTTGCTCGAAGTAGCCCCTTCGCTCATGAGCCGCTTGAATGGCCTCCTGCGATACAGTGAACTGAATGTCCGTCTTTACGAGCGGCGGGTTTCTGGTCACATTTTTGCTTTCCAAGTCATTAAATTGCAGCAATATATTGTTATTGCGGAGATCCGATTCATCCAGCTGCAGATTTATATAGAGACCTCGGCTCGATACATAAATATCAGGCTTGATACGGGAATAAATATCTTCCGCTTGAGCTTTAACCCCTCTGCGGACATCACCAAAATATACATAATGCAAAGAAGAATACAATCCGATCCCCAGTATCAACAATGTTAGTAAAAGCACTCCGGAATACCAGAGTGTTAAGCGTAGTCGGATAGACATCTTCAGGATTCCCCTCTCAGCACATACCCGGCCCCACGTACCGTTTGAATGATTCGGCTGCCTCCATGTTCCTCGGTTTTTTGGCGGAGCAGAGCAATATACACTTCCAGCACGTTTGATTCGCCGCTATAATCATAACCCCATATTTTGTCCATGATGACATCCCGGGACAGAACCCTTTTCGGATTTTGCATAAAGAGATGAAGGAGGTCAAACTCCTTGGTTGTCAGCTCAATTCGCCGGCCCGAACGAATAACCTCGCGTGTATCGGTATCCAGAATAATATCTTCGAAGCTGATTCGGTTGCTGCTCTGCTCGCTGCGCTCGGTCCTTCTTCGCAGCAAGGAGCGTACTCTGGCCAGCAATTCTTCCAGTGCAAAAGGCTTGACGAGATAGTCATCGGCCCCGAGATCCAATCCTTTGACCCGATCGGCGATTTCGTCTTTGGCCGTCAGCATCAGGATCGGAGTGTTCATCCCGCTTTCCCGGATTCTGCGGCAGACCTCCCACCCGTCCACCTTCGGCATCATCACATCAAGAATGATCAAGTCCGGGTCCTGCTGCAATATTTTTTTCAAACCCTCCTGCCCATCGTTGGCCGTCTCCACTCCATAGCCTTCGAAGACAAGACTTCTCCGCAGCATGGAAGTAATCTTCTCATCATCGTCGATGACCATAATATTCTCTCTCAACTGCCTCACCCCTCTAAGACCGATATATTATTATCCCTAATCGGGCCAAGCTTCCGAAGTCGGCATTGAAACCAACCGTTTCTTGCATTCGTCCGTCTGCCTCATCCGCAGATTGTGCCGCTCCTATGCCCAGCCCGGGAATTAAACATTTAGCTTCTTACATTATTATAACAAGAAACGAAACGGTCTTTACAGCATAGATACGGCAAACAAAGGCTTCCCTTCTGCAGAAGGATTCACGGAACAAAAAGAGAAGCAGCCCACGGAATGTCCGCGAAAGTCTGCTTCCCTCAAAGTACGGTGATTGACCGCCTCGCGCAAGTTTGGACAACGCACTCGCTGTTATCCCCCAGATTTTCTTTCTTTATCTATTTCTGCTGCTCGAGTTCATTCATATCTCCGATTGTCACTTCAATGTCCATCTTCTGGCCGTCGCGGACAATGCCCAGCGTTACTTTATCTCCTACCTTGGTAGTCAATACCTTCGCCTTGAAGTCAGCCATGTCCTTAACCTTCTCTCCATTGAAGGTCAGGATGACGTCGTTCTGCTTCAGTCCTGCCTTGAAGCCGGGGCCTCCCATCAGAACATTGGCAATGATCGTGCCTTCAGTGCTGTCCAGCTTAAGGACGTCCAGATACGATTTTTCGATATTCGCCACAGTAATTCCAACGAACGGAACCGGCTCTTTAGGGATGGCCACCCCATTCTTCAAATTATCCAGCACGTTCTGAACGGTGCTGATCGGAATTGCGAAGCCGATCCCTTGTGCTTGCGCACTGACCGCCGTATTGATGCCGACGACTTCCCCGTTCAGGTTCAGCAGCGGTCCGCCGGAGTTGCCGGGGTTGATCGATGCGTCGGTCTGCAGCAGGTGCTTGTATTGCCGGGTTCCCTGTTTGTCCTGGATCGGGATTTCTCTTTCCTTCGCGCTCAGGACTCCGACCGTTACGGTGTGATCGAATCCGTATGGGTTCCCGATAGCTACGACCCAGTCGCCGACGTTAATTTCCGAAGAGGCCATGCGCAGATACGGGAAGTCCTGGTCTCCCTTGATTTTCAATACGGCAAGGTCCAGATCATAACTGTTCCCGAGAAGCTCTGCCTTGAAAGGCTCATCGTAGCCTTGAACCGTCACCAGAATTTCATCCGCGCCGTTGATAACATGCTCATTCGTAAGTATATATCCGCTCTTGTCGAAGATAAAGCCGGTTCCCATTCCCGCCGCCTGCTTGCTGCCCTCTTGGGGAGCATTCGGCGAAACGCCGAAATCATCGCCGAAGAAGTAGCGGAAGAACGGATCATCCATCAGAGGATTGCGGCTTCCCGATCCCGCTTTGACCTGCTTGTAGGTTTCGACCTTAACGACCGCGGGTCCGGTCATTTGGGCAATCTCGGCTATATTGGTAGGGCGGTTGGAATCCCAGGCCGCGCTTTGAGCCAGGCTGCCGCCGCCATTGTTATTGCTGTTGGTTGCAGCGGCATTCCCGCCGCCGTTGCCCATTACTCCTTGGGCGGGCGAGAACCAGTTGCCGCGGTCCGCCGTGAACATCAATCCGCCCATCACAAGAGCTCCGGCCAGGAATGAAAGAAATCCCGTCTTCCAGCGGCTCTTCTTCCGCTCATGGTTGACCGACCAGGACGCGCTTGCCGATGACGGCGTGTCGTCAGACAATCCGATCGGTTTAACCGGGCGGGGGGCCCTCATTTCTACCTCCGTTGAGGATCGATAGGGGAGTGACGTGGAGCTGTCAGACTTCGATTCTTCTTGCGATGGCCGTGACTTGTAAGGGCCATAGGAATAGTAGTAGGACGAAGTAGAGGAGGGGCTGTTCTGGTTAGTGGAGTCCTCCTCCTTAGGATTGCTATCCGGCTTTGGAGCGTTGAAAAAATCATCAAAACCGCTCTTCTTTTGATTATCATCCATTGCAAATTCCTCCTCCTGCCAATAGATTCGATATAAGACAACATCCATGGAATGTTATTCGAATAAAAAGCAAATATGATTCTACTAGTTTTTATTCTTAACTATATAATGGACCGTTAACCTTAAACGAACCTTAAAACCAGTTAAAGAGGAGTTAAAAACTTCTGAATGGGGAAGCTGGAGTCATTTATACCAGATTCCGCTCCACCTTACGGACGACTTCCCGGGCCTTCTCCGCCCATTCGTCCCCTATTTCCGCATCCTTATCCACCGGCCTCTGAAACTGATCAACAAGAGCCCCCATCACTTGAACATCCGCCGTGGGATCCCCGCCTTCCCGGTAAAGATGTCTTAAAGCATAGGGAGTGCCTAACAGCACCACCGCATCGGATTCGTCGCTGTCTCCGTCCAGGGTGCCATGGGTTACACGGAAAGGAATCCGCACCCACATCTGCTGCTTCTCATCCAGGGAGCGGTCGAAGCTTCCCTTTTCATAATCCCAGTTTCCCCCTAAAGTAAAATCAAGCTCTTTCAAGCTGCGATACAGATTTACGAAAGCTTCCTCCCGGTTCTCCAGTGAAGACGGGATCAGAATCATAAAGATTCACTCCTTGCCATGGTCATATTTGCATGCGGGTTGGCGTTATTTGCGCACTCCCTCGCTCGGATTGTTCTGCGCGGGCTGCTTGGCGTTCTTCTCCACGACTTCCTCCGCGAATTCCGAATTGTAGATTTCTTGATTTTGTTTGCTTTGTTTTCCTTTCTTCTTCACGAACCTCACCTCCCGGTCGGTTAGTATTATTGTCATTCCGGCCTTTTTTATGTAGCTTCCGAAATGAAAAGCAAGAAGCAGCCCCGATTCCAAACTTGAGGCCGCTTCTTTATTTAGATTCGAGCTTAGGGATATAGGGAAAAATCGACCGGGATGGCCTGGCCGGAATTAAGCTGGTCCATCATCGCTTCCGTCACCTTGCCTTCCCCTCGTTTCAACACGTACACGTTAACGTTACGTTTACCCCATTCGGAGTAAACCTGGTCTTTGGTATGAAAATACAAATCTATTTTCTTTCCTTTAATGGCACCTCCGGTATCTGCCACCACGCCAAACCCGTAGCCGGGGATATACATTAACGTTCCGATCGGGAACACTTTAGGGTCGGCGGCAATGGTGGAAAATCCGTTCTTTTCCCTGCGGACCTTCACGCCGGAATACGTGATTCCGTAGCCGGGGTGTCCGGGACGCTTACCTGTTGATTCTACGCCGGCGTAATAGCCGGTTGCGACCACTTCGACCGTTTCCGCATGCTGCAGATTGGAAAAGGGAAGTTCGTAGTCCTTGATTTCTGCTGTATCCACCGCTTTGGCTCCATTATGCTCCGAGGCCACGGATGCGGCTGTGCCCGTAAGCTTATCCGCTTCGATAAAAGCCTGAGATTCGCCAACAAGCATTCCCGCTGCAGTAACCAAAACAATAAACATTAGAAGCAGCTGGAACAACTTCTGGCGTAAGTTCAAGGAAAACATATTTGGATACCCTCCCTAATAGGGGAGGATGCCCAATTCGAGACAGATTATTCACGTAATATGGATAATCCTTCAAGGCAATCCGGCATCGCGACTAGAGACAGCCGGAAGCCGGGCATTATGAGTCTAATTTTTTCGTTTTGATCTCCTTAAGGGCCATTTCCAACAAGAGCTCCGGACTATATTCTCCCAATACCTGTCCCTGTTTCCGGACACTGACGGTTTGGTTGGCGGCCTCCTGCTCGCCGATTACCAAAATATAAGGGATTTTGCGGAGCTGCGCCTGACGGATTTTATAACCGAGCTTCTCGCCGCGCCCGTCCGTTTCCACCCGGATTCCGCCGGCTTCCAGTTGATTTTGTATCTGCAGAGCGAGCGGATTAAACTTATCCGACACGGGAAGCAGGATCATTTGTACCGGAGCCAGCCACAAAGGGAATGCTCCCCCGTAATGCTCGGTCAGAACTCCGATGAACCGGTCAATCGATCCGAAAACCGCTCTATGGATAACAACAGGACGATGCCGTTCATTGTCTTCTCCGATGTAAGTCAGGTCGAATTTCTCCGGCATTTGGAAATCCAATTGAACGGTAGCGCACTGCCAGCTTCGTTTCAGCGAGTCCAATATATGAAAGTCTATCTTGGGTCCGTAGAATGCGCCGTCCCCTACATTGACGGTGTACTTGACTCCTCTTTGTTCAAGAACCCGGGCCAAAGCATTCTCCGCTTGCTCCCACAGCTCTTCCGAGCCCATGGAATTTTCCGGGCGTGTGGACAGCTCCATACGATATTCGAAACCGAATATACTGTAGATATGTTCTATAAGCTCAAGAACCTTCGCAATTTCTTCCTCGATTTGATCGGGACGGACGAAGAGATGGGCGTCATCCTGACAGAAAGTACGGACCCTGAACATTCCGTTCAACGCCCCCGACAGCTCATGACGATGCACCTGCCCGAATTCGGCTATGCGGATGGGCAAATCCCTGTAAGAACGCAGTTGATGCTTAAAAATCAGCATATGTCCGGGACAATTCATCGGCTTCAAGGCAAATCTGGCTTCATCCGCCTCGGTAAAATACATATTTTCGCTATAGTGATCCCAGTGGCCGGACTGCTCCCAGAGACGCTGGTTCATCATAAGGGGAGTTTTCACTTCTTCATATCCCCGTGATCGCTGTACCTCTCGAGAGAATTGCTCCAGCTCATTGCGGACGATCGTGCCGTTGGGCAAGTAGAAGGGCATTCCCGGAGCTTCTTCCGAGAATAGAAAAAGCTGGAGCTCTCTTCCGAGCTTCCGGTGATCGCGCTTCTTGGCTTCCTCCAGCAGGTGCAGATGCTCATCAAGCTGCGCCTTCTTCGGAAATGCCGTGCCGTATATGCGCTGCAGCATTTTGTTCTTCGAATCGCCCCGCCAGTATGCCCCCGCCACGCTCAGCAGCTTGAACGCCTTGATTCT